>PXCF01000135.1 GCA_003566715.1 Cryomorphaceae bacterium
AAAAAAGAATATGACTGTATAACCCTGATTTGCCCAGTCGTCATACGCTTGCTGCCAGGCTTCGTCGATGTCCAAACCGCCATCCGTTAAGTAGCGAATACTGCCAATCATGTATACCTGACCTTCGTGTTTTGCGTGTACGCCTTTTCCCGTCACCGAGTCAAAGTTTTGCAAATCCACCGCTTTGTGGTCGTCTTTAAGGTAATACTCCACCGCTGAAGCCAAGGGGTGCTCCGATTGTAACTCCATACTCAGCAACACGTCTTTTCTAGCCCCGTCGCTCCAACGTGCATCAATCACTTTAGGTCGGCCTTCAGTAATGGTACCGGTTTTATCGAGCACCACCGTGTTGACTTTGGCTACCGCCTGCAGAGCTGCCGCTTCTTTCACCAACACGTGCTTTTCTGCCCCTTTACCGATACCAATCATAATGGCCGTGGGCGTGGCCAATCCCAGTGCACACGGACAAGCAATGACCAGTACAGATATGGCCGCTACGATGCCCAGCGACAAACCGGAGGAACCGGCGGCCATGTACCAAACACCTACGGTCAACACCGAAAGGATGAGAACAACTGGCACAAAAACAGCCGCAATTTTATCCACCGTGTGTTGAATGGGCGCTTTGGAACCCTGCGCGCTTTGTACCGTCTGAATGATTTGTCCGAGCAGGGTCTCCTCCCCCGCTCCGGTTACCTTCAACACAAAGCTCCCTTTCTGATTGATGGTACCGGCAAAGACTTTGTCGTCTTTGGTTTTTTCCACCGGTATGGGCTCCCCGTTGATGGGACTCTCGTCGATGTAGCTCATTCCGTCTTCGACTACACCGTCTACCGGTACTTTCTCGCCCGGTTTTACGCGCACCATGTGTCCCGACCGTAACTCAGCAATAGACACCTCTTCTGTTTCCCCGGATTCATTGATTTTCAAAGCCGTTGACGGTTGAAGACCGAGCAATTTTTCAATGGCTTCACCCGATTGTCGCTGGGCGCGAAACTCGATGAATTTACCCAAAGAAATAAAGGCAATAATCACCGCCGATGCTTCAAAGTAGATGTAAGCTTCCAGTCCGTACTGCTCAAAGAAGGACGGAAAGAACATGGACACCGTCGAATAAACAAAGGCCACACCGGTGCTCAGCGCTACCAAAGTGTCCATATTTGCGCTCTTCAGTTTAAGGCGCTTCCAGGCATTGATGAAAAAGTGGCGACCGTAATAAAAGGTCACAATACCGGTAAGCAAAAACGATATCCACAGACGGACGTTTGGTCCCGTACCCGCTTCCGGCATAAAAAACATGCCAATGACAAACACGGGAAACGCGCCAATCATGGAAGCGATGGCGCGTATTTTTAAACGGTTGTAGGTTTTGGAATGTCTATCTACGAATTTTTTTTTTCCAGCGCCTCAATGTTGAGGTCGTAACCCAACTTTTTGATTTCAGCTCTCCACGCTTCTAAATCGGCTTTTTCACCGGAGTACTCTACCGTTGCCGTGTGGTTGGCGTAATTTACCCGTGCATTGTTGACATCGGGAATGTGCTTAAGCATGTTTTCAACAGACATGGCGCAGGAGGCGCAGGTCATGCCTTCGACGGGGATATGGATGGTGTTATCGCTCATTACGGAGTTTCATTTTTATAAGTGATACAAAAATACAGCTATAAATATGGGTTAGCGTATGCAATTATGGTGGATTTGTATGGTTACAACGAATCCCGATAAATGTACAATCCGTAGGTAATGTCATCGGCAAAAGAACGGTTGTTGATCAATGCACCGGTAGACATATTGTATTCACGGATGGACGATCCGTCTGTAACCAACAGCCTGCCTTGGGGTGCATCGTAATCAAACCACCCGGCATTGCCGAGATCGTTTCTGGGGATGGTGCCGGATTGCTGTGTATTGACTTCCACAAATCCCGATGTGGTTAGAATTAAAAAACGATGGGTACTGATTCTTTCTGCTTTGATGACTTTACCGCCAAAATTTGACCCCCGAACATCCAGTGGCCCTTCCGGTGTCCAGCGCGCCATTTTTCCGATACCATTATCGTTGTAAAATACCCACCATCGTCCGGCATCAGCGGTGAATGCTGATTTGAGTTGTGCATCGGTAAACAGTTCGCCCATATTGGCGCCGGTACGAGGATTATACACGCGCCAAGCATTGAAGAGATTGCCTACGTGGGTTAGATTGACCAGAATAAAATCATTGCCATGAGCAGTAAAGGTCGAAAAATTATCGGTGGGTAAACTGAAATTATGTACCAAGTGTCCACTACCATCTCGGGTTTGTACAAAGCCCAAGTAATTCCCCAAGGTAAAGCGTGTATCGGTAGCACTCAATCCAAAAAAGAATGGAAACTGTCCCTGGGTTTCATCGGCAATGGAACGCAGTTGATCTCCACTTTTTACGTCAATCACACGCGTGGGACCAAATCGATTGGGCATCAACACCAATTGCTCGGCTTTTTTCACTACCGCAGCTTGAACGGCCGAGCCATTAAAAGGGCCAAGGTGAAAAGTAGCATTGTTTCTTCTGTAAATACTTGCAGAATAGGCATTGCCCAAATCTCTTACCAGTGCGTATCCGTCATTGATTTGTTCATTGCGAATATACTGAATGGGGACTTCAGCACTGGCGTTGTCATCTTCGGTGAAAGCAGTAATGCGCAACAAATAGGATCCCGCAGGCATTTGGGTATTGTTAAAAGTCAACGCCCCCTCTAGTTGGTACGTATCACCTGATATGACCCCCTCAACTGGCAGATAGTTGGCCAAGCCATCGGTATCAATTACCGATACTCGGAATCTGCTTAATTCGGGATGCCTTAGTGTAGCACGATAAATAAGGTCATCGTTAAAACCCACCATTGCCCCCGCAGCAGGCTCATGGATAATAACATCCGGGAATGTGGTATTTTTTTTTGAACAAGCATAAAAAAGCATGCTCAAAAGAAATATTTTCACGACCTTTACCATTGCATTTTTCAATTAAAAACACCTACTCAACAAACATTTACTTTACTGAATTAAAAAACGATACGTCGAATGGATGCATCCTTAGAACCAAAGTCTACAACAAATAAACGAAAAAACGACCAAATCGTTGCCCTATCCGAAGGAAGAATTCCGCCTCAGGCAGTTGATATGGAAGAAGCCGTAATTGGCGCGCTGCTCATCGACAAAAATGCCATCAATGAGGTAATTGAGATTTTGGAGCCAAAGGCATTTTACAAGGATGCACACGCGATGATTTTTGAAGCCATTAAGGAGCTTTTTGCCGACTCTCAACCCATAGACATTTTTACTGTCGCCGATTATCTAAAGAAAAATGGCAACTTAAAAACCGTTGGCGGCGAGTATTACTTGGTTCATTTGAGTCAGCGTGTTTCTTCTGCAGCACACATTGAATTCCATGCACGAGTGATTGTTGAAAAACTCATTCAGCGAGAGTTGATTAGAGTGTCTGGAGACATCATCAACAATGCCTTTAGTGAAGAAACCGACGTACTTGAACTACTGGATTCGGCAGAACAGAACCTCTACGAAATTGCCAATGGTACACTAAAGAAAAACTACGACACGTCAGCGGACCTCGTAAAAGTGGCCATCAAGGAAATCGAGGAAATGAGTAAGCGCGAAGGTCTAAGCGGGGTTCCTTCCGGCTTTACAGCGGTAGATAAAGTAACCGGTGGATGGCAGAAATCCGATATGATCATCATTGCGGCTCGTCCGGGTATGGGTAAAACGGCGTTGACCCTCTCTATGGCGAGAAACATGGCCATTGACTATAACATACCCGTTGCCTTTTTCTCGCTGGAGATGTCCTCTGTTCAGTTAATCAAGCGTTTGATATCTAGTGAAACCGGACTCTCATCCGAAAAGTTGAGGAAAGGTAACCTCACCGACAGCGAATGGCATCAATTGGTGACCAAGGTGCAAAAATTAGAGAAGGCGCCATTATATATCGACGATACACCGGCCATTTCCGTCTTCGATTTACGAGCCAAGTGTCGACGACTGAAATCACAGTACAATATTGGAATCATTGTTGTTGACTACTTACAGTTGATGACTGCCGGCGGACAAAAATCGGTTGGTAACAGAGAGCAAGAAATCAGTACCATCAGTCGTTCATTAAAAGGAATTGCCAAAGAACTCAATGTTCCCGTCATTGCTTTGTCACAAGTGAACCGCTCGGTGGAAAGTCGCGGCAACTCCAGCAAGCGGCCACAGCTCTCTGACCTACGTGAATCCGGTGCCATCGAGCAGGATGCGGATATTGTGTCTTTCATCTATCGACCGGAGTATTACGGTTTGGTGGATTGGGAAGATGGCAGTCCGTGTGAAGGACAAGCAGAATTAATCATTGCCAAGCACAGAAACGGTAGTTTGGAAGACATTCGCTTGCGATTCCAAGGCTCACTCGCTCGATTCAGCGATTTAGACAACAGCGGCGGCGAAATGATATTACAATCAAAAATAAATGAAGACCAGTTCAATGACGACGATGACTATGGCTCAGGGGGCGGTTTACCGGTTGGTGACGACCCTCTTTTTTAAGGTATTTGTTCTGCTGATTATCAGTGGATCCATTCAAGCACGTCAACTTTTAATCCCCATGGATAAGTCTGGGCAGAGACAACACCTCAAAGCCTACGGCATTGCCTTTTGGGTATTGGAAAGTCAGCAAGATGTTTACTGGTTGCTCAATTACAAAGGTGGAAGCTTTATGACCGATTATCGCAGCGACATCGAACGAGAGTGTCGTGTGCGGGGAGTAGATTTTAAGGTCATTTCCGATGCAGATGCGGCCGCCATTTTAGACGATATTGCCAGTCCGGAAAAAAACCAAGAAGCCGTCAAGCTAGAAAAAGCGCCAAAAATTGCGGTCTACTCTCCCCCACACATGGCGCCTTGGGACGATGCCGTTACCTTGGTATTGACCTATGCTGAGATACCTTACGACATTATTTATGACGAAGAAGTTATGGACGATGAGTTGTCCGGATACGACTGGTTGCACTTGCACCACGAGGACTTTACCGGACAATACGGTAAATTTTACGCTGCTTACCGCAATGCGCCGTGGTATATCAAACAAAAAAATGACCTTGAAGCCATGGCCAAGCGACTTGGTTTTAAAAAGGTCAGTCAGATGAAACTTGCCGTGGTCAAAAAAATAAAGGAATTTACCGTAGGCGGTGGATTTACCTTCGCCATGTGTTCGGCAACCGATACCTACGACATTGCTTTGGCTGCCGAGGGTGTAGATATTTGTGAGTCGATGTTTGACGGTGATCCGGCGGATCCGAACTACAACAAGAAACTCGATTTCTCCAAGACCTTTGCCTTTAAGAATTTCACTTTAGTGACCAATCCCTTGGAATACGAATACAGCGATATTGATGTGACCAATACGCGAAATGTCAAGGCAGAGAACGATTTCTTTGGACTGTTTGAATTTTCCGCAAAATGGGATGTTGTACCTGCCATGCTTACGCAAAACCACACACGGGTCATTAAAGGATTTATGGGACAAACAACCGCTTTCCGCAAGTCACTGATTAAACCAAGTGTTACGATTTTAGGAGAAAATAAATCGGCCGGTGAAGCTCGATACATACACGGGGAAGTTGGTAAAGGATTTTTCACCTTCTATGGTGGTCACGACCCCGAAGACTATCAGCATCGTGTGGGTGACCCACCTACAGATTTGTCGCTTCACCCAAACTCACCTGGTTATCGTTTGATTCTCAACAACGTGCTATTCCCTGCTGCGAGAAAGGAAAAACAAAAGACTTAGCGGAGCTTAAGAACATCGGTAGGGTTTTTGCAAACCACAATTTTATTTTTATACATCGCAATCGGTGCCTTGAGCAGGTTGGGGTTATTTTTAATGGCTTTAAACCACATTTTCGGCTTGTACTCGTGACCTCGGTGCTTGGCTTGATACTCTGGATCAGCTTTATTGATGAGATCTTTGGCTTCGCACCCCAATCTATCAACCATAACTTCAAACATCGTAGCAGAAATATCCATGGAACTCACATCCTGTTTATTGATTTTGGAGCAAATGGTCATGGCGTAGGGAATCACTTGTTTGTCCCTAGGGTGATTACTGTTATACAACAATGTAATTTCGTTATGATTTAAATGCATGTTTTTAGGTTTTTTATTTATTCGACTAAAATAACGAATTTTTCTTAATATACCTCGTGATTTTGCATCAAAAAAATCACAACAAAAAGATAACGTCATACTCCGAGTGAAAAAAAGTATTTTAGCTGCATAAAAAACAACCGCTATGAATTTTAAAAGCTTTGTATTTTCTACTGTTTTATCTTTGATTTTCATCCCACTAAAGGCACAATGGAATAAATCAGAAGTATTGACTTCAGGGCCATTATTGGGTTATGCAGAAATGCGGGAGGCCGTTATTTGGATACAAGGTCAAAGAGAAGGTTTTGTGTATATGGTTTATAGTGATGGGCAAAAGACACAAAAGAGTCAGGAAGTTTACTTAGAAGAAAAGACCGCTTTCACAGCCAAGTTACTGGCAACCGGATTGGAAGACAATACCACATACGACTACACCATTTACTTTGATGATATCCCCATAGAGATACCGTATTCAACACAGTTTAAAACCCAGGCACATTGGATGTATCGCTTTGACCCTCCTGCATTTACCTTGGCTACCGGCAGTTGCTCCTATTTTAACGAGACGCGTTCGGATCGTCCCGGGCGAGGGTATGGCGGTGAATATGAAATATTTCCCTCCATTGTTGAGAAAAATCCGGATGTCATGTTATGGTTGGGAGACAACGTATATTTAAGACCATCTGACTGGACCAGTCGCAGTGGTTATATCGAGCGCTACACACACGATCGCGCCATTCCTGAACTGCAAGAGCTTCTGGCTGCATGTAACCACTTTGCCATTTGGGACGACCATGATTTTGGTCCGAATGATGCCGGAGGATTTTTTCAGAACCGTGAGGTTGCTTTAGAAGTATTTGATATGTTTTGGCCAAACCCCGTATTAGGGTTTGAAGGAAATAAAGGCGTTGTGACTTCTTTTCAGTATAATGACATTCACTTTTTCTTGCTTGATAACCGCTTTTACCGCACACAAAAAACCAACAAAGGCGTGAACCAGATTTTGGGAAAAGAGCAAATAGAATGGCTTATACAAGGCTTATCATATAGTCGTGCTCCATTTAAGGTTGTGGCAGTGGGCGGACAAGTTCTCAATTCTGCCGCTGTATACGAAACGCATGCTGTTTACGAGGAAGAGCGCGCATATTTGCTCAAACGGCTGGAAGAAGAAAACATTGAGGGGGTGGTATTTCTCACCGGTGATAGACACCACAGTGAAATCAGCAAACTCACATTACCCAATGGAAAGGTTGTTCACGACATAACCGTTTCCCCCCTTACCTCTGGCGCAAACAAGAATGTGACCGAGGTAAATAAGCATCGTGTAGATGGCACATTGATTCAGCAAAGAAATTTTGCTACCTTAGAATTTGCAGGGCCTCGTAAAGCACGGACACTTTCCGTGCGGTTTTTCGATAGCAAAGGCGAAGAAATACTAAACTATACGGTCGAATAAGTATTTTATCACCATAAAAAAAGCCAACTGTTTCCAGTTGGCTTTTTTTTATAAAATATGTAAGGTGAAATTATTCACCAAAGTCATCAAACGAAACATTCTCTGGTGGAATACCCCAATCATCTACCATCTTGAGTACGGCAGCATTCATCAATGGAGGTCCACAGAAATAGAATTCAATTTCTTCAGGTTCGTCGTGCTTGGTTAGATAGTTATCAATAAACGCTTGGTGAACAAAACCTAGGAAACCATCGGCATCGCGGTCATTGATATCCTTAGCTTCTTTCCAGTTGTCTTCTTCTAGTGGTTCGCTTAGTACAACGTGGAATCTAAAGTTAGGAAACTCTTTTTCAATTTTACGGAAGTGGTCAACGTAGAACAATTCGCGCTTACTACGACCACCGTACCAATAAGACACTTTGCGATCGGTCTTAAGCGTTTGGAACAAGTGGAAAATGTGGGCACGCAAAGGAGCCATACCGGCACCACCACCAATGTAGACCATTTCATTGTCTGTTTCCTTGATAAAGAACTCACCGTAAGGTCCGGAAATGGTTACTTTATCACCTGGTTTACGATCGAAAACAAACGATGAACATATACCGGGGTTGACATCCATCCATGTATTCTTCGCTCTATCCCAAGGTGGAGTGGCGATACGGATATTTAACATGATGATATTACCTTCAGCCGGGTGGTTTGCCATAGAATAAGCACGGAAGATTTCCTCATCATTCTTCATTTTCAGATCCCAAAGATTAAATTTATCCCAATCGGGTTTAAATTTATCTTCACCTGCTGGATCATCCGGATGTGGTGCAATGTCGATATTTTTGAAGTCAACTTCAATGGGTGGTACATCTACCTGAATATAACCACCAGCTTCAAAGTCTAAACTTTCACCTTCCGGTAACTTTACCACAAACTCTTTAATAAAAGTAGAAACGTTGTAGTTGGAGACAACTTCGCACTCCCATTTTTTAATACCAAAAATCTCTTCCGGCACTTTGATGGTCATATCGCCACGCACCTTTACTTGGCAGCTTAACCTCCAATTTTCTTGCACCTCTTTACGGGTGAAATACCCTTCTTCGGTAGGAAGAATACCACCACCACCTTCAGTGATTTGACACTTACACATGGCGCAAGTACCACCACCGCCGCAAGCAGAGGGTAGAAAAATTTTCTGATTAGACAATGTGGTTAGTAGTGTATCTCCGGAGGAAACTTCTACCTCTTCCCCATTAATTGTAAGTTTAACGGGGCCGCTTGGCGCTAGTTTTCCTTTGACAAAAAGAAGTACGCCAACCAGAGCGAAAATGATGATTAAGAAAATCGCAATACTGGTTACGACGACTGTTGTTGATGATAATAGAATCATAGTGAATCGTTCAAATAAATTTACAACTTAATACCCATAAAACTCATAAAAGCAATTCCCATCAAGCCTGTGATAACAAACGTTATCCCCAAACCTCTCATTGGGCCCGGAACATTTGAGTAGCGAATTTTTTCGCGAATGGCAGCCAAGGCTACGATGGCCACGAAAAAACCTACACCACTTCCCAATCCAAACACAGATGCCTCGGTAATATTGCTGTATGAACGCTCTTGCATAAAGAGAGAGCCACCGAGAATGGCGCAGTTTACGGCAATCAAAGGAAGAAAGATTCCCAAAGAACTATAAAGTGTTGGAGAGAATTTTTCTACCACCATTTCAACCAATTGTACCATTGATGCAATTACAGCAATGAATAAAATGAACGTCAAAAAGCTTAGGTTGACGTCGGCATATTGTTCACCCAACCACGTTAGAGCCCCTTCTGCCAAGACGTAATTTTCTAATAGGTAATTGATTGGAACCGTCATACCTAATACAAAAATAACTGCAGCTCCCAGACCCAATGATGTTTTAACAGTTTGGGAAACGGCGAGATAAGAGCACATTCCCAAAAAGTACGCGAACACCATGTTTTCGACGAAAATCGCTTTAGCAAATATGTTAACTAATTCTTGCATGACTTGTTTAGTTTTCTTCGATTAATTTTCTGTTATAAGAACGCTGCACCCAAATAATAAGGGCAACAGAAATAAGAGCCATAGGCGGCAACAACATCATTCCGTTATCGGAATAGAAACCACCATTGGACATATACCAAGATTCGGGGATCAATTGGATTCCCCAAAGTGTACCGGTTCCGAAGAACTCACGGAAAATGGAAACCAAGATAAGGATGACGCCATAACCGGCAGCATTACCTACACCATCAAGAAATGATTTCCATACACCGTTACCCATCGCAAAGGCTTCGAAGCGCCCCATAATGATACAATTGGTAATGATTAGTCCTATGAAAACAGATAACTGCTTACTGACATCAAATAAATAGGCTTTCAAAACCTGATCTACCAAAATAACCAGTGCGGCAATAACCGTAAGCATTACAATGATACGAACACGCTGAGGAATCATATTTCGCAGCAGTGAAATGATGATGTTTCCGGCTGCCATTACGAATACAACACTCATTGCCATAACTACGGCGGGCTTGAGTTGTACGGTAATTGCCAGTGCCGAACAGATACCCAAAACCTGTACGGTGATTGGGTTATCATCATTCATGGGGTCACTTAAGAGCTTACGGTTTTTCTTGGAAAACAACGGCTCTTTGTCTTTGGTTTTATCTACAGTTTCTGTACTCATAGTCGTTTGATTTTTATCATTTATACAACTTCCTCTTCTGATTCACCGCTTTGAGGAATATCGATTTGATCATCCTCGGTAGGGTCATCCACCTCGATTTCTTCAACAGGAAGCTCTTGGTCGTGTTTGCTTGAGCGAGCTTTGAGATAATCAACGTAGCCCGCTAAACAGTTTTTAAGCATATCGGTCACTCCATCAGAGGTAACCGTACCTCCGGAAATCCCGTCGACCTGGTGAGGCCCAGAGCCACCGCCTTTTTTCACTTCCACTGATTTAAAGACACCTTCTTCGTTTAGAATGTTTTTATCTTGAAATTGGTTATAGAAAAACGACTGATTGATTTCTGCACCGAGACCAGGAGTTTCAGACTTGTGGTCAAAATTTGCTCCGTAAATGGTAGAAGCATCTTTTTTCAGTGAGATAAAACCCCATATTGGCCCCCATAGTCCGCCACCTCGCAAGGGAATGACAAAGAATGTTTCACCGTCTTTTTCAGCGACATAAAGAGGGTTTTTACGATCTTCCAAAGGCTTCTTTACTTCATCAGCCAGCACAATTTCTAAAGGGTGCATCCCTTCTACAACTTGTCCGTTTTGAATCACAAGCTCTTCAACGATGAATTTGTTATAAGCCTCTTCAGATTCAGCTCTGGAAACGTCTATATTCACTGACTTTAAAATATTTTGCCAGCTTTCTTGTCTTACATTTTCTGCTTGTCTGGGCTGAAGTGCTGTTGCTGCTAATGAAAGCAAGGCAGCGACCACGATTACCATAACGGCTGAAAAAATGAACGTATATGAATTGCTATTGGTATCCATTGGTTTAGGCTTTTACGGTTTGAAGTTCTGCGCGCTTCATACGGCGCTTAATATTTCCTTGTACAACGTAGTGATCGATAAGCGGTGCAAACACATTCATCAATAGAATGGCCAACATAATACCTTCTGGATAGGCTGGGTTGAATACGCGAATCATGATGGCAAAGAAGCCGACCAAGAAACCATAAATCCACTTACCCCTAGGGGTTTGTGAGGCAGATACCGGATCGGTTGCCATAAATACAATCCCAAAAGCAAAACCGCCCATAATCATTTGTTGCCAGGCAGGTACAGCCATAAAGGCTTGCTGCTCGGGTGAAATTGCGTATTCGGCGAATAGATTAAAAATACCTCCCATAGCAAGAGCCCCAAGAACGCCTGACAGCATAATTTGCCAAGATCCGATGCCTGCCAAGATTAAAATAAATGCTCCTAAGAGAATCATCACGACAGACGTTTCACCAACACTACCAGGAATGAACCCGAGGAACATGTCCATGGCGCTATATTGTGTGGTTCCTGAAGTAGCTAAATCACCCAAAACGGTGGCGCCGGAAAATCCATCTACGACAGACTGACCCTCAGCGGTTGAGGTATTAATCCACACTTTATCTCCCGACATATAGGTAGGATATGCAAAAAACGCAAAGACACGAGCCGTAAGGGCCGGGTTGAGAATGTTCATTCCTGTACCTCCGAAAACTTCCTTACCTATTACCACGGCAAATACCACTGAGATGGCCAACATCCACAAAGGTAAATCAACCGGCATAATCAAAGGAATAAGCATACCGGTTACCAAATAACCTTCGTTGATTTGGTGACCTTTGTAAATACAAAAAGCAAACTCAATGGCCAATCCTACTCCATAAGATATAACGACCATTGGAATAACCTTAATGGCACCAAAGAGGATATTGTCGATAAAAGACATCTCATTGGCTAATCCAAGCGCTAAATAATGCTGATAACCTACGTTCCACATACCAAAGATAAGCGCCGGAATAAGGGCAACAATCACGGTAAACATGGTACGCTTTAAGTCGATTCCGTCGCGAATGTGTGCACCGGTATGTGCTGTATGCCCGGGAACCATAGCAAAGGTTTTGAAACCGTCAAAAAGTGGCCAAAGTTTTTCAAACTTAGCGCCTTTTTCAAAATTTGGTTCAACCTTGTCAATAATGCTGTGTAAAAACTTCATAGTGCAATCAATTTATCTTCATTGTTATAACAAACTACCCCAATTCTTGTTTGGCCAAATCCAAGCCCTTGCGCAAGGTTTCTTGCACTGGAATTTTGGATGTACAAACAACTTCACAGAGCGCCATATCCTCTTCTATCAACTCGTAGATACCGAGTTTTTCCATCTGCTCTATGTCTTCAATCATTATAGACTTCAGCAACTGAACAGGGTAAATATCAAAAGGAAACACCCTTTCGTATTCTCCGGTTACAACAAAGGCTCTTTCTTCTCCGTGCATACTGGTATCCAAATTGAGTGTTTTCTTAGGAAATACCCAAGTAAAGAGTGACCTGGAAATTGAAAATTTGTTGCCTCCCGGCTTAATCCATCCAAATATTTCGGGTTCATTTCCTTCCTCCAATACCGTAATTTCCTCGTCATAAAAACCTAAAAAGCCTTCATGAGATATTTTTGAACCAGTTAACACATCACCACTAATATATCGGTTGTTGTTACCCTCTACTTGTCCGTCGACGTAAGGGGTGATTTGTGCACCAATCAACATTTTATAGTATCGCGGATTTTTAACCTTTGGTCCGGTCAAAGCAACAACTCTGGTAGGGTCGTATTTCCCTTCCTTGAAAAGTCTCCCTATGATGATGACATCCTGCGGATTTAAGTACCAAACTTTATCCGAGTTTTTGAGGATGGGATCAATTTGATGAATATGAACCCCTACGTTGCCTGCCGGGTGTGGTCCACTAACTTTGTGAATCTCAACACCCTTGGTTTTTTTGAAAACGTCTGATGGTGTGCTCATTCCCGTAACGGTCAAATGCACTTTCCCGTCGGTTAGCTTTTTCAAAGCTTCAATACCGGTATGAAAATTCTCCTCTTGTCCGTGTACCACAAAATCTTGATCCGCAGACAAAGGAGCTGTATTGATACAAGAAATAAATATTGACTTAGGTGTGTCGTCGGGCGAAGCGATTGTCCCGTAAGGACGCTGACGCAAGAAAGGCCAGCATCCACTGTCAAGTAAACGCTTTACAATGGCCTCTCTAGCCATCTCCACTGGCGATTCTACCGGAAACTCGCGGTAACTTGTGTTGCTGTCTGCAAGAATCTTAACCGCCAACATTTTGCGTTTGTCGCCACGCTCAATTTCCACGACTTCTCCACTTACGGGACTCACCCATTGGATTCGGTTGTCATCCTTTGAATAAATCAGTGGGTCACCGGCTTTCACCTCTACACCTTCTTTCACGTGTAACTTGGGGAACAAACCAACGAAATCTGTAGGCTTAACAGCAAATACTTTGGGCTGATCGGCATTGCCAATCAACTGCTCTGCTTTTCCCTTTAACGGGATGTTGACACCCTTAGTAATCTTTAGGTCTTTTGACATAGGGACTATTTATTTTTGGTGGACAAAATTAGTGACCAGAAATAATATTGATGGTCAATATATCTATTTAGAACTGTTAAAAACTACCAAAAACAAATCACGTTAAATTATTAAAAACAAACAAATTACAACATCAGGATTTAGGCATGAACCCATTAAAAGAATTAAAAAAATTATTCAGTCCTAATTTTCAGTGCTTTATTGAAAATTAAATAGATTTGTCATGTATATTTGCGGTATTACTAACATTTTAATACATTAACATGAAGAGATTTTCTGCTTTTTTGATGATTTTTAGCGCGCTTACTTTTTCCGCTTGTAGCGATGATGACGATGGTGATAATGGGAACGGGAACGGTGGCGACCTATCCGTAGGCACTTTTGAAGCAACCGTAAGCGGTGACATTAACGAAGACATCAATGGAATTGCCTACTACGAAACGGTAGACGGCGAAGTTGCCATCACTCTGTTTGTGTCTTTTACCGAATGGCCATTTATCACCTTTTTATTCAACCCTCCGGTGGAAGAAGGTATTTACACTGCCATCGGGACAGCTACTGGACAGGAAGATGATGAAACAAATGCGAGTGCGAGCAATGGCAATTTTCTTTTCTTTGGCAATGGCGGGTCGGTCACCATCACCAATGTTGCATCCGAACAAATAGACGGCGAATTTACCGTCAATTTTGAATACTCTGATGGCACAGAAGAGGTCAATATTGTTATTGACGGTAGTTTTTCTGCCGAAAAAGACTGATTGGGGACTTTTCTGAAAAAAATTCAATCACTAAAAAAGGGGCGGAAGTTTTATTCCGCCCCTTTTTTATTCCTTTCGCTTTGGCGATAAAACAACCCCTTCATTGGTTAGTAATTTTTCAGGCACATTGTTTTGCACCACACGTTTTAATGCACTGATGAGGTGCGTTTTTAAATGACCGTGCTTAAATATCATACCTATCTCTCTAACCGGCCTGGGTTCAGCCAATGGTTTTGTCCACTTTTTGTCGCTCTCATTTAATTCCATTACCGCTAAATAAGGAAGTAATGTCATACCATATCCATGCTTTACCAACCTTATTAAAGTTTCAAAACTCCCACTTTCTAAAGAAAGGTTGTTATGAATAATATCTTCTTCATAATGACACATATTAAGTACTGAGTTTCTAAAGCAATGACCTTCTGACAACAACAAAAGATCTTTGGGGTTAAGTTCTGAGTTGAGTATGAATGCGTCTTTCGACAAGCGATGTGAAGGGTGAACAAAGGCAATAAATGGTTCGTAGTACAGCGGTTCTTCGTCCATTCCCAACTCACCTAAAGGTGTGGCCAATATTGCCACATCTATTTCTTCATCTCGAAGTTTTCGCAAGAGCTCATCAGTGGTTGATTCTTCAAACAAACACTTCACATCCGGGTACAAGGCTTGAAATGGCTTGATGATTCGATGGAGTAAATAAGGACTTATCGTTGGTATAACACCAATTTTAAATACTCCCTGAAAAGCACCTTTGGTAGATTCCACAAAATCATCCATTTTTTTCACTTCTCTGAGAATAATACGCGCTTGAGCAACCACCCACTCGCCTGTTTTGGTGGGTAATATTGGCTTATGCGTCCGATCAAATAATCGAACATTCCACGCTTCTTCTAATTTATTTATTTGCATACTCAACGTCGGCTGTGTAACCTTGCAGTGCTTGGCTGCTTTGCCAAAGTGTCTAAAGTCATCAACAGCGATGATGTATTCTAATTGTGTAATCGTCATAGATGCGTATTAAAATATGATTCCACGTAGTGGCGAAGCCACTATGCATTGAGGAGAGGTTATTGGCAATCGTTCATTTGCGAATGCTGAACTTGGTATACAAGTGTCGATCAAGGGTCAAAAGTATCACAATATTGGCAAATAAAATAAACATCAACGTACCTTTGTCATGTTTAAAATAGTTTTATGGTAAAAGAGGAAATATCCTTTTGGAAAAATCAATTAGAACAACCTTTACCGGGTGATGCTGCACACCGAAAGTTCTCTCCGCCAAAGCGATTGGTTCCCGATGAGCAAACACTAAAAACTCTAGCCCCCAAAGAAGCAGCAGTCCTGATAATGTTATTTAAGGATCAGAAGAACAACACAAACACGCTTTTGATGGAGCGGGTAGCATACAATGGTGTACACAGTAAGCAGATTAGTTTTCCCGGTGGAAAAAAGGAAGAAACCGACGCCGACTTTTTCCAAACCGCCAAACGTGAAGCACAGGAAGAAGTTGCTGCCAATCCCAACAGTATTGAGTTTTTGGGATCTTTAAGTCCCTTGTATATTCCACCCAGCAATTTTTTGGTCTACCCTTTCGTGGGATGGTATCACGAACCCCCCAATTTTATAGGGAGTCCGGCCGAGGTTTCAAAACTAATTACCGTTGAATTGGCATCCCTTCGCAATCCGGATAATGTCACTTACAAACACATTACGGTAAAAGACCAGTTACTGAAATGCCCTGCCTATTACGTTAAGTCTCGCTTGGTGTGGGGCGCAACGGCGATGATCATAAGCGAGCTCTTGGAAATAGGGTCTATCAACAAATAGATAGAAATTACGTGACATGTATTACTTTTGCGCCATGCGTCTACCGTTTAAAACCCACGATGCGTTTGGCAACAGTTTGCTTATCAAGCGCTTCATCATCTTTTATTTTGGACTGATTACCTGGTATCGTTTTAATTGGGTAAATAAAACGTCTATTGAAGGTGCTGAAAAACTGAAGCATTTACCCAAGCAAAGCGTTTTGTTTGTCAGCAATCACCAAACATACTTTGCCGATGTTGCCTGTATGTACCACGTATTTGGTTGCGCCAAATGGGGAATATTTAACCGCATTAATTTTATTTGGTTTTTACTCAACCCTCCACTCAATGTTTATTTTATTGCCGCTCAAGAAACTATGAAATCCGGCTTACTGCCAAAGCTTTTTGCATATGTGGGAAGTGTATCCATCAAACGAAGTTGGCGAGAGGCAGGGAAAGAAATTAATCGGGGTGTTGATCCTCGAGACATTCGAAAAATTGAAACGGCTCTCAACTCCGGTTGGGTCATTACTTTTCCGCAGGGAACAACCAGACCTTACGCTATTGGGCGACGAGGAACCGCACAATTAATAAGAAACAACAACCCGATTGTTATTCCGGTGGTCGTAGACGGGTTTAGAAGAGCCTTCGACCGCAAAGGGTTGTTGGTGAAAAAACGCGGCGTGGAACTGAGTATGAAGTTTAAAGATCCGTTGGATTACTCGAAAGAAGACTCTCCTCAAGTCATCCTTGAAAAAATAATGGAAGCCATCGAGCAGGTTCCCGCCAATAAAAATAACGATAACTAATAGAATGCTGCTTACACGCAATTGTAATAAATGTTACGACAATTCTCGGACATTGTTTCGTATATTTGTACTATGATTGCAACGTTATAACATTTGTTTCTAAAAATGTTTAAGAACTAATTCATCATCAACCCATGACAATAAAACAAATTTTCGGCTGGAGCTTTTTGACAACATTACTTTTGTCAACCGTTGCTTGTATGCAAGACGATATTTCTGACCGCATCAATACAGGTGATGCCAACGATAGAGATAAACGCAATGTGATCGTTAGATACAATGCCTATATCGAAGATCAAGTAATCAATAGAGACACGCTTTACACCAACATCTTTGGTGAAGGTTTCAGACTCGAAGAGGTAGAGTTTATGCTCACCAACTTTCGCTATATTTCACAAAACGAAGAAGACACCATTTGGATGGATTTAGAAAACCACGCGTTTTTTAATATCGACGAAAAGTCTACTAAAATCGGTAATCTTCCTCAAGGCAGTTACAACGGGAGAATCTTTTTTGATATTGGTGTAAACGATAGTCTACACGCCATTTTAAAAGGTGACACCAACTCCATTTTCATGTCGGACTCGCTCTTTATTATCGATGAGCCGAGCTTTTTGGCCAATAACCTTCTTTGGAACATCGACACCATTGGCTACCTGATGTGTCGCATCAGAGGTCAGGTGTATGACACCCTATTTGGTCACCCAGACACCACCACATCGTTCAGCATGCTGGTTGGCGGACCGGCGCACTTTATTGAAATGAGTGTTGAAGCGAACTTCAGCATCAACGTGAGTTCGGAAATAGTCTACATTCTTGACTGGGATATTGATGAGGTGTTTAATATTTACCCGCTTCTCTCCTTCCCAGAGATGGGTTCGTCCTTGTTCAACGCCACACAATTTCAAACCTCAGGCATCATCAGAGATACCCTGGATGGATCATACTTTTTAAGATAAAAATCATCATTCATGAAACGCTTTAAAATCACCTTTCTTTTTTTATCCGTTGGCAGTTTGTTCCTTAGCAGCTGCTCCAGTGACGACGACGCTACTGTTGCGCCTGAAGCAAAGGGGACCGTGCTTTTCGATATGAAACTTATTGCCGACAACAATGAAGTTAACAGAGCAGAATTATTCTCTATTGACCAAAGCTACGACTTTCGTATTTTAGAAACCCGCTTCTACGTATCCAATGTAGAATTCAAAAACACTACTGGCGACTGGGTAAAAACTGATCCTAAAGTGTTGTTACTCGACATTAGAAACCAAGGGTCAGATGATTTCAAAATTTCCGTCCCGGAAGGCGAATACGTAGAGATGCGTTACCTCATCGGACTTGATTCCGCTACCAACCGTTCTTTTCCTACGGACTTTCCACGTGAACACCCTCTGAGTGCTTTTCAAGCTACCCATTGGAATTGGAACCTTTTCTACCGATTTATAATTGTAGAAGCCCGCGCCAATACATTTGGCAACTTTGTGCCCGATACGGTAACCACCGCTTTTAATACCAATGTTAGTATACACCCCGGTACCGACGAAATGCTGGTTAAAAAAGAACAAACTTTTACCGAAACATTTTCTATACAAAAAAACAGCAGTAAGAGACTGGTTTTTCATGTAAATACCAATGATTGGCTTTCTGGTCCTGGTGGAACATGGGATCCCATGACAGAAAATCAAGGGCACGCTGAACCACACGATTTTGAACAAACGAAAAAGTTTGGTGCCAATTTTGGCGCGTCGGTCTCGGTGGTCGTAGAATAATCATTGAAAAAGGTCTCGGATGAGACCTTTTTTTATATCTTATAATTGCTGGTGTAAGACATCATTTCCCCCGTTTTGATGTCTTTAAACGTCAACGTGTGACACAGTAAAGCAATTAACTCAGGTGGTTTATTGCTTCCATCATACAACGTATCACCATCAATGGGACTGCCCTCGTGACTTAATTGAGCGCGAATCTGATGGTACTTCCCACTCCCTAAATGAATTTCGTAAATATTGTTTTCGATGTGCTGATAACGCAAGTCTACGCGCTTACTGTTGTCAACCTTTTTATCAAATATCTGCGCCAACTTACCATCTGCACTTTTGCGATGCCAGTGCACCAATAACCCTTTATTGGCCTTGAGGGGCCGAACCGTCTTTACCAAGTAGACTTTTTTAATTGTTCTATCCATAAACTGGGCTTGTAATTCACTAAAGGCTGACTTTTTACGTGCATAAATAACCAAACCCGCCACCGCTCGATCAATAAAATGCAGTGGATGAAGCCCCCACTTTGAAATTCGCTCCCCCCTACTCAATAATACATTCTCCAGCTTTTTCGTGAGTGAAGGAAAATCGGTTTTACCTGAATCAACAACCAAACCAGCTGGCTTGTCAACAACAACATAATCGGCGGTAATGTCTACAATAAATGGATGCTTTTCTGGGTAGGTCTTCATTGTATGTTTGTATTATAATACCATCAGATTACACCCCCTGGTATCGGCAGCATCATACCGCCCCAACACCTCAAAGGATTCATCTTCGTTAACGACTCCAATATCATCCACTGCAATGAAAGGCATGCTGTGTCTATTGGCTAAGTCATAAATATTGAGCAACCCGGGACGGCCAGGCAGGCGTATTTCTTTGGGATCGTGAACGTGTCGCGCAGAAACCTTCACCCAAGGCGGTGCCCGAAATATTCCGTTAGACAAACTGTATGCCTGAGATAACATTTCGGTCATTCCATATTCAGAGTGCACCTGGTCAATTCCAAAAGAAGACTTCAATTCATCGTGAAGTTCTTCACGGGTGATTTCCTTCCTTCTCCCTTTCATACCGCCGGTTTCCATCACTATCACATTTTCAAAAACAGTTCTATCTGGATTGGTTTCTGCCAAATCCAGCAATGCAAAACTAACCCCAATAAGAACAACCTGTCGTCCCGAATTCTTATATTCTACTATATCTTTCTTGAGCTGATCAAGGTTGTTTAAATAAAAGTCTCCCGCGCCAGAAACCTCAATAAAGTGCTTACACATGTGAATCAACGAAGATCCGGTTCTTTCTAAATAAGATGGCAGCAAACAACAAAATGCAAACGCGTTGATGTCACCATAAAATTCTTCAAATCCCCGCAAACAAACCTGGTGATAGTACCCCAAATCGTCTATTTGATGTCGGGAGGTGAAAGCGCCGGTTGTACCTGAACTGGTGAATACCGCTGCGGATTCTCTTTTGTGTAGATACAAATCGTGCGTTTTGAAAAAGGAAACGGGCAAACAAGGGATTTCTTTCCAATGCTTTGGCCTAACATCCTTCGCAAACATGGAAACAAACGTATTGTACAGAGTGTTTTTACGATAATGCAAATCAAATAATTTCAATGCATACGCGTTAAAATCTTGCTCATTTTTTATGCAAAAAATCGTATCTTTGTTGTCTAAATCCAGCATTATGCGGAAAGTTTTCGTAGGCTTCGTATGTTTTGTTGTCCTCTTGTCATGCGAGAGTGACAACGACTTTTCTGATATTCCATTTCTGGAATATGTAAGCCACGAATTTAAGGCAAAAGACGAACAACGTTTCATAGAAATGAAACTTTACTTCAATGATCGAGACGGAAACATCGGTCTCGAGCCGTGGGATACGGTAGCACCATTCAATCAAGGCAGTATATACTTTAACAATCTGTGGGTTACGGCTTATTTAGTGAGAAACGGCATCCCTACTGACACCTTCCCCGGTTTTGATGGACGCATTCCGAATCTTACGCCAGAGGGTCAAAACAAGTCTTTAGAAGGTCACATTTTTTACGATATACGAATAGAACCGACGGCTTTAGGGGATACTATACTTTTTGATTTTGTATTGGTTGATCGCGATCTCAACAGATCAGATACAGCGAAAACACCACCCATCAGAATTGAAATATAATGATACTTTCATGACCTTCCTTTCAAAGAAACGAAGGTTTTTTGAGGTTTTACTTTAAATAACAAGTAAAGCATCAGCAGAATGGATATCACAAAGAAGACGGCTAACAAAAGAGCCGCTTGCCGCATATCACCGTCATAAATCTGTATGGCCAACCCAAAAAATAATGTACCAAAAACAATGGCTATTTTTTCTGTTACATCGTAAAAACTAAAAAAACTGGCGGTATTTACCGTTTCCGGCAACATTTTACTGTAGGTTGAACGGGCCAGTGATTGAATGCCTCCCATGACCAGTCCTACCACACCACCAAGCACGAAAAATTGTATCAGCACGCGAGGGTCATCTGGATTCATTAAATACGCCGCAATGCAGACCAAGCCCCAAATGACGACGGCAATCATCAAAGACTGTAAATTACCCCATATTTTGGATAAGTAGGCAAATAAGAAGGCTCCGGCGATAGCAACAAATTGAATGATTAAAATGGTCATAATCAATTTATCAGCCGAGAGTCCCAACTGCTTACTACCGTACAGACTGGCCATCAATATAACCGTTTGCACCCCCATACTAAAGGCAAAAAAAGCCGCGAGAAACCAATTGAGGTGTGGGGCTCTCTTGATGATTCCCCATACCCGGTTCAAACGTTGATAGCCCGTCCAGAGATATCCTTTGGTGCCGACCTTCTCCCCCTTCCTTCCGGGTAAGCGAGAAAAGGTGACTTGGGCAAAAGAAGCCCACCAAATACCCACCGTTGCAAAACTGATGCGTGAGGCTGCTCCGGCATCTTTTAATCCAAATGCTTCCGGCATCTCAATCATAACGAGGTTTAAAATCAACAACAACGCTCCCCCAATATAGCCCCACGCAAAACCTTTGGCACTCAGCGCATCGTGATGTTCTTGCGGTGCAATCTCCGGTAAATACGCATTGTAGAAAACAATACTTCCCCAAAAACCAATACTGGCCAACATACTGGCTATTATGGCATACCAAATGGATTGATTCCCCGTAAAAAACGCAAGGGAAAAACAAGCTGTGGCCCCCAGATAGCAAAAAAACTTCATGAAACCTTTCTTATTCCCCGTGTGGTCGGCCAGACCAGATAAAAGAGGAGAAATGGCCGCTACAATCAAAAAAGACGCTGATAAAGAATAAGAATACAAGGCTGTATTGGCAAAATCACGTCCGAATAAAGAGAGCGACTCCGGTGTTACAGCTTCAAAATAAATAGGGAATACAGCTGTAGCGATGACCAACGAATAGACCGAGTTGGCCCAGTCGTAAAACGCCCATCCATTCTGTGCTTTGGTGTATCGACTTTTTCTAAATTGCATTTGACAAATGTAGGATACAGGATTTTTTTTGGTAACAATAAATTCCTCATTTGTCACAATTTGTTATGAAAATTAATGACCTTGAAGCATAACAAATCGACTTTTCAAGATATTATTAACCCCTAAAACTCATAAAAATCAACTAATAAACACAACATACTTGCAAGAAATTTAAGAATACCATACTTTAGTAGCATTAATCAAATAGAAACACAAATATGAATATTTCATTTGTTGAAGACCTTATCAAAGGCGCCTCTTACCCGAGCATTACCGTAACCTTTAAAACACACCGCACCTCTCCGGGGGTAACTCAAGACCCCATTGTTTTAAAAAATCTTCGAAATGAATTAAAAGAGCGACTCGAAAACGAAATGGACAAAAAGGATGCCCAGCAGTGGATGGAGCGCTTTGATAAATTTTCTTCCATGGTAGACCACCAAAATAATCTCGATGGCATGGGGATTTTCTTGGGTGAAAAAGTCGGTATGATCAAACGCTTTCCCTTTGATTTACCCAACCGCGTTGTTGTAGATAAGAACTTTGCTACGCGTGACTTACTGGTAGGAATAAGCAAGAGCTTGAGATACTACGTAGTCGTTTTATCAAAGGAAACCGTTGATGTATTTGAAGCCAATGAAGACCGATTTGGTGATTTGGCCGAAATTGAAGGTTTCCCAATGGAAAACCCACGTATACACGCCGACTCTCTGGAAAAGAGCTTCTCGGATACAGAAGACCGCTACACGGAAGAGTTTTTTAGAGAAGTTGACGAAGCACTGGGTAAAGTTATGCAAAATGAACCTCTGCCTTTAGTTATTGTAGGGGTGCGAAGAGTAAGAGATTACTTCATCAAGAAAACCAAGTTTGCCAAAGGCATTATTGCGCAGCTCGATGGATCACGTGATGCTGGAAATGCTTCTAAATGGCTAGGCGATATTTGGAAAGAAGTGGGAAAAAACATGCGCGAACAAAAAACGCAAATTTTAGAGGAAGCCTTAAATAAAACGAAGCCCGAGCAAATCACCAACCTCGTATCTGATGCCTACAAGCTTTCAGAGCAAGGACGTGTTCAGCAAATCATTGTCAATCAAGACTTTTTTCAACCTGCCAGAATAAACAATGGCAACATTGAGCTTTTGGATAAAGCTACAGATGCCAGTGACTACGACGACATCATTGATGAGATCGCTGAACGCACGCTACTTAATGGTGGTAATGTGAGTTTTGTGAAAAACGGCGATGTTAATACCGACGCACCTTTCACCGCGATACTGAGATATTAATGATAGACATCATCTGGATTATTTTAGGAGGACTTTTCCTTCTTGGCGGCATTGCGGGCTCGGTACTTCCCATTTTACCGGGCCCGCCCATCGCTTATGGTGGCATCGTGTTTTTTCAACTATCAAAGTACGTTGATATATCGTCCAAATGGATGTGGATTCTTGGCCTAGCCGCATTAATTATTACCGTTATTGACTATTTCATCCCCTCCTACTTCACTAAAAAATACGGGGCACATAAACTGTCTACCCTACTATCGCTGATAGGTATGATTGTAGGATTGATATTTTTTCCCCCGTTAGGATTAATTATCGGACCGTTTATCGGTGCGTTTCTAGGAGAAATCATCGTTGGACGCGTTTGGCGTCAAGGCCTAAAGAGTGCCTGGGCAACCTTCATTGGTTTTGTTTTTGGCACAATGATGAAGCTCATTTATGGAAGTTACTGCATCTTTGTCGTCATTAAATATTACAACGTCTAAACGAATTTTCATTCCTCGTAAAAATCATCAACTAAATCCCCCAATCAATGAAACCATTTTATTTTACTAGCCTTGCTTTTTTAGCAATCATCACTTGGTCCTGTGAGAACTTTAAAGACGAAAATGAATCTCTCAAGCTCGAACTTGAAAAAGCCCAAAACCGAATGCTTGAGCAAGAAGATCTCATCAATGATTTCAGTGAAACCATGTTTGTGGTACAACAGAATCTATCAGAAATCAAACAACGCGAAAAGAGCATTCAAGATGCAGCTACGCTGGGGTCTGAAAACCTTAAAAATGCACGCCAAGATGTAATCAATGACCTTGAAGCTATTGCTTTAATGATGGATGAAAACAAAGAGACCATTGAAGATCTCAATCGCAAGTTTCGCGCATCTGGTAGTCAGAACAACAAACTCAAAAAAGTCATTGACCAAATGACCGCCGACATCGCACAAAAAGACTCTTCTATTGTAGTTCTAAGGAGAAATTTGGAAAAAAGCAACTTCCGAATTGCCGAACTACAAAGCCAAATGGATGTTTTGAGAGAAAAAAAAGAGCGTGAATTGGCCAAAAAAGAAGATGAGCTAAACAAAGCCTTTTATATTGCCGGTGACTACAAAACACTGGAAGAAAAAGAAGTCGTAGACAAAGCCGGTGGGTTTATCGGCATTGGTCGTGTAAAAACATTGCAAGATGATCTCAATAAAGATGTGTTTACCGAGATCGATAAACGTACCTTTGAACGTCTTACTTTAGATGCACGCAAAGCGGAACTTTTAACCACCCACCCGACCGGTTCTTACGAATTTGAAACAGAAGACAAACAAATTAAAGCATTGGTTGTAAAAGATAAGGATGCTTTTTGGCGAAGTTCTTCAACACTTGTTATCCTTTTGAAATAACCTTATGCAAACTGTTCTCATTACCGGAGGCACAGGCTTGGTTGGCCAATCGATATCTGACCTTCTGAAAAAGGAAGGTTTAAATGTACGAATCCTTTCTACCAACAAACCTTTGGCCGATAAGCACAAACACATATTTTATTGGAATCCAGAAAAACTGGCCATTGATGAGCTCGCGCTAAATGAGGTAGATGCCATCGTCAATTTGGCGGGAAGCTCCATCAATCAACCTTGGACAAAAAGCGGAAAAGAACAGATTGTCAATAGCCGTGTAAACAGTTGCCAAACACTGGCAAATGCACTAAATGGAAAGAAAATCAAGTGCATTATTTCGGCTTCTGCTGTGGGTATTTACCCCGATAAAAATGAGCAATGGTTAACGGAAGATGCCCCAGCAGATACTGGTTTTTTAGCTGAAACGGTGGTAAAGTGGGAAGGCGCTTCCGCCGAATTTAAAAAGCACTGCGAAAGACACATCAGCTTGAGAATTGGCGTTGTTTTATCCGACAAAGGTGGGGCGCTTCCGGTTATTGCAAAGCCTGTTAAATTTGGTATTGGTAGTGCAATTGGCTCAGGAAAACAATACATGTCGTGGATACACATTCAAGATCTGGCTAGAATGGTTCACTTTGGTCTAAACAACGAAAAGATCAAAGGAACGTACAATGCCGTGGCCTCTAACCCCGTAACCAACGATGTTTTCACCAAAACACTGGCTAAAACCCTTAAAAAGCCTTATTTCTTTCCCAAAGTACCATCCTTTGTGATGCGTATTATTCTTGGAGAACGCGCCGACATTGTTCTCAAGGGAAGTCGGGTTTCCAATGAAAGGTTTAAAAAACACGATTTCCAGTTTGAATTCGACCAAGTTGATCGTGCCTTTCAATCGTTTAATCTGTAATTATCAACCATAATCAAACTTCCGTATCCTCGTGATTGCGGGAACGTTGTTCAAAAACTATCCTATGAAAAAACAACTTTTTGCTTACGCATTAACCATTTCTCAGCTTTTTGTATTTGCCCAAATACCCGAAGGAACTGCTCTCTTCAATCGCGATGGCAGCACAGTTGAATACAGCACCCTTGTCGATAGATTGAAAGACGCTCAAATCGTCTTATTTGGTGAACTTCACGGAATAGAAGCCACGCATGAACTAGAGCAAAATATAGCGAAATCACTTTTTAATGCCAAAGGTGATAAACTTATTCTCGGTGGTGAAATGTGGGAATTTGACCAGCAAGTCATTGTCAATGAATACAAAAACAAACTGATCAATCACAAACAATTTGTAGCCGATGCGCGCTTATGGCCCAATTACAGCAAAGATTACCGTGGTTTTATCGACGTTGCTCGTGAGAACAACCTTGACTTTATTGCCACCAACATACCTCGCCGTTACGCCTCTGTGGTTTATCACAATGGCCCCGACGCTCTATTGAAATTTGAAAAGTCAACGCGTAAGTCTTTACCCAAACTTCCTTTTACATTTGACAAAGACTTGCCCATTTACGCTGATATAGCCGAGCAAGTAGGTGGGCATGGCAGTGAAAACTTGGCTGCCGCTCAAGCCATTAAAGACGCCACTATGGCCAAGTATATTTTGGACAACACAAAAAAGAAAAACCTGTTTTTTCATATTCACGGAGAGTATCATTCCAAAGAATTTCAAGGTATTTACAATTACATCAAACAAGAAAAAGGCAAATGGGACGTGGTAAGCATCAGCTCTGTCATGCAAGAAGAGATAGACAAACTTGAAGATGATCATTATGCTCGTGCCGATTTCATTTTTGTTGTAAAAGCCATAAAAGAAGACAGCACCATCGAAAGTGAGGAACCCTCAGAAGAATAATCTATGAAACTTGTCGATATAATTGATGCCCTAGAACAATGGGCACCAAAGAACCTTCAGGAAAGTTACGACAACAGTGGACTGCAAATTGGCAGTCGCAATAAAAGCGTTAAAAAAGCACTGTTCACGCTCGATGTTACGCCGGAAGTTGTAGAAGAAGCAAAAAACAAGGGCTGCGACCTCATCATTGCACATCACCCACTCATTTTTAAGCCGCTAAAAAAATTGACCGAGTCCAACTTAGTTGAAAAATGTGTGTCACTCTTAATCAAAAACGACATTGCTCTGTACACCATCCACACCAATTTAGATAATATAGATACCGGTGTTAATTACGAAATAGCACAGCAGTTAGGTATTGACTCGCCAAAAATCCTACAACCCGGAAAATCAAAACTCAACAAGCTGGTCGTGTTTGTTCCGGTAAAAGATACAGATACAGTGGCTGACGCGATGTTTAAAAATGGTGCAGGTCATATTGGCAAGTACAGCGAATGCAGTTTTCAGTCGAATGGAACCGGAACATTTAAGCCCAACGAGGACGCCAACCCTCATGTAGGCAAAAGAGGGAAAAGACATTTAGAAAGTGAAACAAAATTAGAAGTCATAGTTCCCGACTACAAAGTATCATCGGTTATCAAAGCAATGAAGCAAGCCCATCCTTATGAGGAAGTTGCTTATGATGTCTTAGTTCTGGACAATACATTTGAGCGCATTGGTTCCGGAATGATTGGTGATTTACGCGAACCCATGGATGCTACGGCATTTTTAGATAAGTTAAAGGAAACGTTTAACTGTGGAGTGGTTAAATACACCCGTAACGGACCAAAATTGATCAAACACGTGGCTTTTTGTGGGGGCTCCGGAAGTTTTCTCATCCATGCTGCGAAACAAGCAGGTGCGGACATATTTATTACCGGAGATGTCACTTATCACAGCTTCTTTGACGCCACCGAAACCTTTATGATTGCAGACATTGGACATTACGAAAGTGAGCAATTTACCTCCCAACATTTAATGCGGTATATAAACAAAAAATTCCCTACTTTTGCCACACTTTTGACGACCGTTCAAACAAACCCCGTAAATACCCATTAACTATGGCTAAAGAAGTCACCACAGAAGATAAACTACGCGCATTATACGATTTACAAATAATTCACTCACGCATCGATGAACTTCGCTCTGTTAGGGGCGAATTGCCACTTGAAGTCGAAGATTTGGAAGATGAGATTGCCGGTTTGGAAACCCGTCTTAACAAAACCAAAGCGGAATTGAACGACATCAAAAACGACATTTCGGACAAAGAGAACTTAATTGCCGATTGCCGTGAAAAAATTACTAAGTATGAAGAGCAACAAAAGAACGTGCGTAACAACCGTGAATTTGAAGCCCTCAACAAGGAAATAGAATTTCAGCAATTGGAAATTCAATTGGCAGAGAAGCGCATTCGTGAATTTGGTGCGCGAATAGATGCCAAAGAAGAAGTCATCTCCGGGATTGAGAAAAAATTGGAAGAGCGCAGCTCCCACTTGGGTTTCAAAAAATCAGAGTTAGAAGGCATTCTCAAGGAAACACAAAAAGAAGAAGAGCTATTAAATAAAAAGGCTTCAGAGTTTGAAAAAAACATTGAAGCCCGTTTATTGGAAGCCTATAAGCGCATCAGACATCGTGCGAAAAACGGCTTGGCTGTTGTACCCATTGAGCGCGGTGCATCTGCCGGTTCATTCTTTACCATTCCTCCTCAAAGACAAATGGAGGTCGCGGCAAGAAAACGCATCATAACCGATGAGCACTCTGGACGTTTTCTGGTTGATGCCGAATTGGCGCGCGAAGAAGAAGAAAAAATCAATGGTCTTATAGCCAAGGCATAATTTAAACATGATTTTTGTAAGGTATATAACGAATAAAAGGACAGCCCTATGGTTGTCCTTTTTTGTTTTATTGACGTCGCCTCAGAGCCTCAGAGCCCAGTACTCGAGCACATTTAGTGAGGCATATCTCAGCATCTGGTCGTTAAAACTCGAAGCGGCGCGCGCACATCAAAAGCTTACCGCCAACGAAAAACTATACATCCATGCTTTAGCGGACTTCATGGAAGCGTATACCTCTGATAGAGAGTCGCTTGCTGAAAGTAAGGCAAAAAGCATGGCCAAGCATATTTCTGAGCTTGAACGCTCAAAAAATGAGCAAGCACTTATATTTGCCGCTGAGCTTTATATGCTAAAAGCTGCGCTTCGTGCCAAGCACAACAGTCGCGTTGGTGCAGGTTGGGATTTTTGGAAGGGATATCGCCTGGCAAAACTCAACACACAAAAAAACCCCAACCATCCCCAAAACATGCTTCATTGGGGCATCATTGAGTGTGGCATTGGCAGCATGCCGGAAGACCTTCAACGATACCTTTCCTGGCTCGGATTTAGCGGTGATCTAGACAATGGGCTTTCTCTGCTCTACGATGCCCATGTAGCATCCAAAAGTAAAACTGCATTTAAACACCTGCAAATTATCACAGGTATGGCATTTGTTTCGTCGGAAGTACAACTCAACAACAACAAACAAATCCGACTGGAAAAACTGGGACTTAACCCCAGCGAATCGCCCATTATGTGTGTGGTTGAGGCAAAAATTCTCTTCGACCAAAATAA
Source organism: Cryomorphaceae bacterium (assembly GCA_003566715.1). Lineage (GTDB taxonomy): Bacteria > Bacteroidota > Bacteroidia > Flavobacteriales > Schleiferiaceae > CSBr16-58. Next base: position 29,557 of record PXCF01000135.1, read on the forward strand.
AGCGCAAACAGCGTTTGACTTGTTGGACAATAGAAAAGTCTACACCGAAGAATACCCTTTCCCCTACCTCTCATATTTAAAAGGAAGGATTGCTGTAACCATTGAACACAAAGATGCAGCGAATATTCTTAAGCGTTTTTTAGAGGAATCCGAAGGGTCTTTTTTTGTAGCCTCTGCGCATCGGTACCTATGGTGGTATTATCACTTAAACAACAACCCGCAAAAAGCTTCGTTCCACCGACAACAAATTTCCAATGTTGAAACAAAGAAAACCGGTGCCGATGAACTGGCAGCTTACGAAGCAAACTTTCCACTCAATACCCATTTACTTCGAGCTAGACTTCTTTTTGATCAAGGAAAGTTCAAGCAATGTTTAACCCACATCACTTCCAAGCTTTCCGACGATGTTTGCAATAACAATCGCGAAAAAGGTGAGTACTTTTATCGGATGGGAAGATGCCACCAAAGCTTAAATCAACCTCAAGAAGCCATCAAGCGACTAGATCAAAGCATCGGTTTTTACGGCGATATGGAAACCTTTGAACGCGCCAATGCACTCCTTCAAGCGGCAATGCTCTACGAAGCGCGCAAGGAGTGTGGAGTTGCTTCCGACTATTTCAAACAAGTTTTGTCATTTTCAAGTTATCCCTTTTACGAAGGCATTCACCAAAAAGCCAAATCTGGTTTAAAAAGATGTAAATCATAATTCATGGAACACCCGGACTTTTCCTTTCTCAATGATCTGGTTATTATTTTAGGATTGGCTGCAGTTGTTAGCCTTGTTTTTAAGCGCTTTAAAGCACCTACCATCATTGGTTTTTTGATTACCGGGATTGCCTTTGGTCCAGCGGGTATAGGATTGGTAAGTGCATCTGAAGGCGTAGAGACCCTTGCTGAAGTGGGCGTGATTCTTCTGCTCTTTATCATTGGGCTGGAGTTTTCGTTAAAAAGTTTGGCAGCCATTCGCAAGAGTGTTTTTGTTGGTGGAGGGCTTCAGGTGGGTATCACCATAACACTGGTGACAATTATCTTCATACTTTTAGGAAAACCATCCAACCATGCAGTATTCGCTGGATTCCTTATAGCACTTAGCTCCACCGCTATTGTCCTTAAACTTTTGCAAGAAAAAGGCGAAATCCACTCACCTCAAGGTAAAATGGCTTTGGCTATTCTTATTTTTCAGGACATCATTGTGGTGCCCATGATGCTGTTTGCACCCATTCTCGCAGGCGAAGCAGATTCTCCACTAAAGGATTTAAGTTTTTTGCTGCTAAAGGTGGTTTTGTTGGTAGGGGCTGTTCTCTTTTTAGCCCGTTACGTATTTCCACGCATTCTTTTTGAGGTTGCAAAAACCCGAAGTCAGGAGTTGTTCATACTGGTTATCTTAGTTACCTGCTTTGCCGTGGCAGGTATTAGCGCTGAGTTAGGGCTGTCGCTTGCATTAGGGGCCTTTTTAGCGGGACTGATTATTTCTGAATCAGAGTACAGTCATCAAGCCATTGCCCAGGCCATCCCCTTCAGAGAAATTTTCATGAGTGTGTTCTTTATCTCCATCGGCATGTTGGTGGATTTGACATTCTTTTTCCTAAATGCACACTGGATTATTCTTCTTACTTTGGGCGTTTTCTTAGTCAAAACATCAATCGTTGCGTTCGTTGTGTACCTCTTAAAATATCCGGTAAGAACGGCCATTCTCACCGGATTGTCACTGTTTCAAGTTGGAGAATTTTCATTTATCCTTGCTAAAGTAGGCATCAACTTCGAACTACTTGACGACAACACCTACCAATACTTTCTCGCGATGAGTATTTTAAGCATGGGTATTACGCCTTTGGTGCTGAATAAGAGAGAGCGAATTTGTCAGCTGTTTGAAAAAACCGGCATCCCCAAACGTGCTGAATCTGCTCGTCGCTCGAGTAATGGCAATGAAGAACTCAATGAGGCTGCGCTACAGGATCACATTATAATTATTGGATATGGCATCAATGGCAAAAACGTCAGTAAAGCTGCAGAATTTTCTAAGATACCTTATTTGGTTGTAGAAATGAATCCACAAACCGTCAAAACTGAAAGAGAAAAAGGCGTGCCCATACTATTTGGAGATGCCGCTCATCCGCATATCTTAGAACACGCAAACTTTGCAAAAGCTAAAGTCATTGTGGTGGCCATATCCGACCCGCAATCAACCAGACAAATCATTACCAATATCCGCCAATACAATCAACGCGTTCACTTAATTGTGCGCACGCGGTTTGTCAAAGAAATTGAAGAGAACATTCGCTTAGGCGCGGACGACGTTATTCCCGAGGAGTTTGAAACCTCCATTGAAATTTTCACCCGTGTATTACACAAGTTTATGGTGCCCATTCAGGAAATTGAACGGTTTACCGAGGCCATACGTGGTGACAACTACAAAATGCTACGACCGGACAATAGCAAACAACACCTACCAGAATTGCATATACCAGAGTTTAACATCGCCTCTATCCTGGCAGAAAGAGCTAAACCTTTGTTTGGCGGACAAGGGTTGGCCAAAAGTGGACTACGCGATAAATTTGGGGTTCAATTATTGGCCATAAAGCGCGGTGATGAATATATTTACAACCTCCACGGAGAAACCGTTATAGAAAACGAGGACGTATTGTACGTAGCCGGAAAAAAAGACAATATTCAAGCTCTTTATAGAGAGTTGCGTATTGACAAAGGATATGAATAATAAGTTTCTTGGTCGCACTAACTTTACCAACTAAACGTAATTCGTTTATTTAACCATCATTAAAAAAACACGAATGAATAAGCATTTTTTCATACTAGTATTAACCGTATTAGCAACACTCAATGGTGTTGCCCAAGAAAAAAAAGCCGTTTCTGTTAACGATATTTGGGGGAATTATCAATTCTACACCCAAGGCGTCAGTGGATTGCGCTCAATGGCCGATGGTGAGCATTTTACCACCAAAAAAAATGCAGCTGGCCAAACGCTCGTTCTTAAACACAGCTACAAAACTGGGAAAGTCGTGGATACCATATTCAGCACTTCTCAATTAGAAGACAATGTTTCCTTCGACAATTATGCTGTGAGCTCCGACGAGCGCTTTATTATCCTTTTTAGCGAAACCGAAGGTATTTATCGCTACAGCAGCAAGAGCATTGTGAGAGCCGTTGATTTAAACACCAACAACAGCTACCTCATAAGCAAGAACAAAATTCAACTCCCAGTGGTTTCTCCGGATGCCAAGTATGTTTCTTATGTTTACAAGAACAACCTTTATTTGTACAACTTAGAAAATAAGTCAGTAAAGGCACTTACCGACGACGGGGAGCACAACAAAATCATTTATGGGGCTACAGACTGGGTTTATGAAGAAGAGTTTCAGTTTGACCGCGCATATGAGTGGTCTCCCGACGGAAAATACCTGGCCTATTACCGATTTGACGAAACAGATGTACCCGAGTTTTCGATGGACGTTTACGGCGATGGCTTATACCCCACCCAAGATCGATTTAAGTATCCCAAAGCCGGTGAAGTAAATGCCGAAGTGAGCATTTTCACTTACAACCCGGAAAGCAACACCCATAAACCGATTACCATTGAAAACCAGCCGGAATACATAGGCCGCATCAAGTGGAGAAGCAAGGATGATTTAGCGCTTTTTTCTCTCAATCGTCACCAAAATGAGCTTATTATCTTTAATCACAACGTAAAGACCAATAAAACAGAACAATGGTATAAAGAAACCGACGAAGCATTTGTAGAAATGGACGACAACCAATTTTTCTTATCCAATGGAGAGTTTATTCGCTTGAGTGGAAAAGACGGTTATTATCACCTTTATCACATCAATAATAGAGGCAACGAAAAACAAATTACTTCCGGCACTTGGGACATTACCGAACTATATGGCTATAATCCCTCCAGCAAACGATTGTACTTTCAAGCGGCCAAAGACAATCCAACCGAGCGGGGCATTTACTCCATTAAACTCAATGGGAGATCCTTAAAAACCCTGCATAACGAACGTGGCTGGAACAGCGCTGAGTTCAGTGAGCAATGCAAGTACTTCATCAACAACCACAGCACCACAGCACGAGTTAACCGTCACGATTTATACGACGAAAACGGCAATCACATACGCAACCTGCAAGACAACAAACCTGTCCAAGATCGCATCGACAACCGTTTTAAATTAAGCACAACCGAATTCTTCACCTTTACCACTGAAGAATCTGTTGATCTAAACGGATACATGATCAAGCCATTGGATTTTGACGAAAGTAAAAAGTACCCCGTGTTGATGTTTGTCTATGGTGGTCCGGGGTCACAAACCGTAAAAAACAGCTTCGACGGATTCAATCATTTTTGGTATCAACACTTAGCGTCCAAAGGATACATTATCGTATCCGTTGACAATCGCGGTACCGGGGCTAGAGGACGAGACTTCAAAAAAGTTACTTATCAGCAGTTGGGTCATTACGAGTTAATCGACCAAATGGAGACGGCACGTTGGCTTGGCAAACAAAGTTACGTTGACCCATACCGCATTGGTATTTGGGGATGGAGCTATGGAGGTTATATGTCGTCATTGGCGATTACCCGCGCGGCCGACTTATTTTCAACGGCCATAGCTGTTGCTCCCGTAACCACATGGCGATATTACAACACCATTTACACCGAGAGATACATGCGAACGCCGCAGGAAAACCCGGGAGGTTACGACGACAATTCTCCGGTTAATTACGCAAAAAAATTAAAAGGTAAGTACCTTTTGATTCACGGAACTGCAGACGATAATGTGCACGTACAAAATGCCATGCAAATGATCAATGCATTAATTGACCAAAATGTACCGTTCGAGCAGTTTATGTATCCAGACAGAAATCACGGTATATACGGTGGCAATACGCGGTTACACCTATATAATATGATGACAAAGTTCATTGAAGAAAATCTTTAATGATTGTTATTTCAATCTTAACGTTATATTTGCACTTAATCTTAAACTAAACCCATCATGAAAAAAATTCTTTTAGCCGGACTAACCATCTTCAGCCTCGCTATCATGCCTTCTTGTTCTAGTGACGACGATGATAATGGCAGTTCCGTACACCCCATTGTTGGCACTTGGAACTTAGATGTATTTGATGCTTCAGGAGATGGCATGTTAGATCTAGGATTTGCGTCTGTACCTTACGATATAAGCCAGAAAAAAGTTGGTGGATCCGGCACATTACAGTTTAGTGAAAACCCCAACAAAATTGTTGGTAATGGCACCATTGAAATGGAGACTGAGTTTGATATAGAATTACCTATTGTAGGTCCTGTCAATGATTCATACACCGAAAGTGAAGACCTAGGAGAGTCGTTTGCCGATGCTACTTACCAAATTCTAGAAGGCAATAAAATTCGCATCACCATAGATGGTGAAAGTCAAACATTGGATTATGCATTCAGTGGAAATGAAGTAACACTTTCCGGAAAATCTTTCATTAGAGAAGAAAATCCCGCCGGAGGTGCTGACTTAGAGTTTGAAGTTGACGTCATGATTAAATTATCCAAATAATCATTTCACAGCTTAGTGATCATATTTTGAAGCCCGGTTTTTACCGGGCTTTGTTTATTTATACACCTTACATTTGTGCCTTCAACCAACACATGACGTGACAGCGCAATTGGCTTTATTTTCAATCACTTTTAAAAGACCTTCGCTCCTACCCAACCACGGGTATAAAGCACTGTTGTGCTTGTTTTTTTGTCTCCTTTTTTCTACTTTACATGCACAGCAAAGATTTCCGAAAAACGATGCCGACAAAGCTTTTATGGAGTTTCGCGAAGGCGAAGACTTAAGAATGATTGATACGGGATTGAGCATTCAAGAATACATCAACCTCACACTTAGCGGAGAAGATGAATTTGGCATGATTCACCTTGGTAATTTAGGTGCACCCACACAGATGCTCTTGTTTGACTACCACAAAACACCTCGCCTTCAGTGGGGACTAAACCCCTACCCAGTTGGTCGACAAAGCACCGAAAACATCAAGTACTACAATGTAAAAGCGCCCCTAGTTACTGCCAGGTACCTACAAGGATACGATAGAGGTCAATCGTTCGACGTCAACGCCAGACTGAATGTGCACGAGCGATTGAATTACAACATTCGCTTTCAACGCCTAAATTCAAATGGAAATTATTTGCGTCAACTCGCAGAGTTCAACAATTTCACCATAAGCTATAACTACAGAACATCTAACGACAGACTTCGAATTCTTGGGCATTTTGATAGTTTTTCTCGAAGAAATCAAGAAAATGGAGGAGTAGAAGATATTGCATCGGTGACTGATAACCAGCAACCCAATCGAGAACTGATTCAGGTACGACTAGACGAACACCGTTCGGCGACAAAACAGCGAAGATTTTACACCACAGCGCAATACGATTTAGGGTACTTTAAAATCAAACCGGAAGACATTCCAAAAGATGAAGGTGATACACTTTCTCAAATAAGAGATACAGTCATAACTGCTGAGCTGGATTCATTGATACCCGACTCTTTAAAAACATTTGTACCTCTATTGATGGTTGGTTCAACCATAGAATACAATCGTTATTCTTACGTATTTAATGGTGCAGCAAACAACATTTTTTTTGAAAACGCCTTTTTTGATTTTCAGAATACTTATGACTCAACAAGATTCGAAACCATTGAACAACGCTTTTTTATTGGCTCACCCGATAGAGAATCTTTCAACTGGTTGGGTGGTGCCGGATATGAATTTGCTACCTATGGGGGATTAAATTTCACCGTACCGCAATCCAATGTTTTTGTGTTTGGAAATGGTCGTCTTGACTGGCGTGGTTTGGACATTAAAGCCCATTCACAAATCAACTTAGCCGGCTCACAAATTGGGAACTTTTTACTGGAAGGAGAAGCGGGGTATAAAAATAAAGATGTTGAAGTTGCCGGTATACTTGACCTAAGCTCTATAGATCCGGGTGTTTTCTATCGTCGTTTACTTAGCAACCACTTTGTATGGGAAAACCCGGATTTCTCTCCCGTCAATCATCAATACCTCGGAGGTCGTGTAAAAGTTGGTAAATGGCTAGAAGGACGCGCGGGATACCACCTATTTCAAAACTACACCACACTGAACCAACAAGCCAAGCCTCAACAGTTTGAGGGTGTCACTCAACTGGTGCAAGCCGTTGCAAAAACAAAACTATATTGGGGGAAACACCTGGGATGGATCAATGACATCAGCTATCAACGCACCAACGATGCCTTAGGTCCAATAAGAGTGCCTGAACTTTACCTTCGCTCCATTCTCTACACCAACTTCAAGGTAAGAAGATTAAATAACATGAATGTTATGCCCGGTGTGGAAGCCCACTACTTCAGCAGCTACTACGCACCGGACTGGATGCCTGCCACCGGAATGTTTCACCTGCAAGATGACCGAATGATTGGCAACTTCCCCTACTTCAACTTCTTTATCAACTTTGAATTAAAACGCGCGCTCTTCTTTCTGAAATTTGAAAACATCACCGAAGAGTTTTTACCGCGTGAGTATTTTATCGCTCCGGCTTATCCTTTGCCGGATTTTGTATTCAGGTTAGGTATCAAATGGGATTTTTATAATTAGTGTTTAGGCAAAATTCAGCCTTAACGTCAGAAAAACACGTTCATCATGCAAAAAAATCACATTCTAAATTTCATCAAACGTTAAACCTAAAATGCATCACATCACCGTCTTTAACGATGTATTCTTTGCCTTCTACACGTAATTTACCGGCTTCTCTAGCGGCGGCTTCTGAACCAAATGCTGCATAGTCATCGTAGGCGATAACTTCAGCGCGGATGAAGCCTTTTTCAAAATCGGTATGTATGACGCCCGCAGCTTGGGGTGCAGTAGATCCAACGGGAATAGTCCACGCGCGAACTTCTTTAACACCGGCAGTGAAATAGGTTTGTAAATTGAGTAATTTGTAGGCTGCTCGTATTAATATATTAACGCCCGGCTCTTCCAAACCGAGGTCTTGCAAAAACATTTCGCGCTCCTCGAAAGTCTCAAGTTCTGAAATATCAGCCTCGGTAGCCGCTGCCAAGACAATGACTTCCGCGTTTTCGTTGGCCACAGCTTGGCGTACTTGTTCAACAAAAGCGTTGCCGTCCTTGGCTGATGCCTCGTCAACATTGCATACGTACAGTACGGGCTTAGAAGTAAGCAATTGTAGATTTTTCAACCACAAAGCCTCATCGTCGCCCTCTACATCAACGCTTCTGGCAGACTCACCAGACTCGATGTGGTTTTTTAAACGGGCGTAAAAATCGGCTTCCTTCTTCATAGCCTTATCTCCAACACGAGCGGCTTTATTGGTTTTATCCCAAGCCTTTTGTACTGTTTCCAAGTCCTTAAGTTGAAGTTCAATATCTATAACTTCCTTGTCTCTAACCGGATTAACCGAGCCATCGACGTGGGTGACATTCTCATTTTCGAAGCAACGCAACACATGAATAATGGCATTGGTCTCACGGATATTTCCCAAAAACTGGTTTCCCAGACCTTCACCTTTACTGGCCCCCTTGACCAAGCCGGCAATGTCTACGATCTCAACGTTGGCGGGAACAACGCGCTCCGGATTGACCAACTCCTCGAGTTTTTCCAGGCGATAATCGGGTACATTGACCATGCCTACATTGGGTTCAATGGTACAAAATGGGTAATTGGCCGACTGTGCTTTGGCACTCGACAAGCAATTAAATAGGGTGGATTTACCAACATTAGGCAATCCTACGATACCACACTTCATCTGTATATTGTTGTATTAATGATTGTAAGAATCTGATCGTTACATATGGACCATATGTAACTTATATTAAACGGCGGCAAAGATAGGTTAAACCCCTCTACGCCTTGCCGCTATCATGGTATTTTTCAATAGTGAGGCAATGGTCATCGGTCCAACCCCTCCAGGAACGGGGGTAATAAAGGCTGCTTTTGGTGAAACTGTGTCAAAATCAACATCTCCAACCAAGCGATAACCTGATTTTTTGCTGGTGTCAACCACGCGAGTAATGCCCACATCAACCACCACGACGCCATCTTTTACCATATCGCCGGTAACAAATTTTGGTCGACCTACAGCGGCAATGATGATATCGGCGGAACGGACAATATCGGGTAAGTTTCGCGTGTGACTGTGGCAAATGGTCACCGTACTGTTGCCCGGGTATGCATTGCGCGACATAAGAATACTCATGGGCAATCCCACGATATGACTACGCCCCAGTACCACACAGTGTTTTCCGCCGGTTTCAATATTGTATCTATCCAAGAGCTCAACAATACCGGCAGGTGTTGCAGGAACAAATGCGTGCATGTTCAACGCCATTCGTCCAAGATTTTGTGGGTGAAAGCCATCAACGTCCTTCTTTGGGTCTATGGCCATGATGACTTTATCTTCTCTGATCTGATCAGGTAAGGGAAGCTGTACAATAAAACCGTCTATGCTTTCATCGGCATTGAGCTTTTTGACTTCATTGATTAGTTCAGCCTGACTAATGGTGTCGGACAAACGAATCAAAGTGGAAGCAAAACCCACTTCTTCACAGGCCTTTATTTTTGCATTTATATAAGTAACGCTGGCGCCGTTGTTACCCACCAAAATGGCTGCCAAGTGCGGAGGTCGGTTGTCTTTGGCGACAAACTTTTCTACTTCTTCAGCGATTTCATTGCGAAGTTGCTGTGAGGTTTCTTTTCCGTCTAGTAATCTCATTGGGTTTTTTTAAGTGAATGTCTGTATTGGATGAGGGTTGAGTTAGAAGGTTGAAAAACGCGTGTTAACGCAGTGATTTGTTGACGCACATGTAGGCACAAAGTGAGTTAACAAAAGGCACCCCCTACTACGGCCGACCAAATGGCATTCCGCCGCCTCCGCCCATCATTTGAGCCATTTGCTTCATTTTGCCACCTTGCATTTTCTTCATCATTTTGCTCATGTCTTCAAACTGCTTCACGAGTTTGTTAATTTCGCTAACGTCGCGACCACAACCTTTAGCTATGCGTAGCTTGCGGCTTCCATTCATCAATTTGGGATTTTTGCGCTCTTCGGGAGTCATGCTTTGAATAATGGACTCTACACCTTTAAAAGCATCGTCATCGATGTCTACATTTTTCAGCATTTTACCCATACCCGGCATCATACCGAGTAGATCTTTCATGTTACCCATTTTTTTGATCTGCTGAATCTGCTGATAAAAGTCTTCGTAATCAAAGGTATTAGTGGCAAATTTTTTGGATATTTTACGGGCTTCTTTTTCGTCGAACTGCTCTTGTGCACGCTCAACCAATGACACCACGTCACCCATGCCCAAAATTCTGTCGGCCATACGATCGGGATGAAACACATCGAGTGCATCCATTTTTTCTCCGGTACCGATAAATTTGATGGGCTTGTTGACCGTTGCTTTAATGGTAAGTGCGGCACCACCACGGGTATCACCGTCGAGTTTGGTTAGCACTACCCCATCGTAATCGAGCACATCATTAAAGGCTTTAGCGGTATTCACCGCATCTTGTCCGGTCATAGCGTCAACCACAAATAGCGTTTCTGATGGCTTGACTGCTTTATGTACCGCAGCAATTTCTTCCATCATTTGCTTGTCGACCGATGTACGACCGGCGGTATCGACAATGACTGTATTAAATCCGTTGGCCTTTGCATGGGCAATGGCCTTTTGGGCGATATCAACCGGACTTTTATTATCTTCATCGGCGTATACCTCCACACCAATTTGTTCACCAAGCACTTTTAACTGTTGAATGGCCGCCGGACGATACACATCACCCGCAACCAACAAGACCTTACGTGATTGTTTGCGCTGAAGAAAGTTGGCCAATTTTGAACTAAACGTTGTTTTACCAGAACCTTGCAGACCAGCCACCAAAACCACAGCCGGTTTGCCTTCGAGCTGAATATGCTCAGCTTCACCACCCATCAACTCAGCCATTTCATCGCGCATGACCTTCACCAACACCTGTCCGGGCTTAAGCGAAGTCAATACCTTTTGACCGATGGCTTTTTCCTTGACTGTCTTGGTGAAATCCTTAGCAATTTTAAAACTCACATCGGCATCCAAAAGTGCTCGACGCACTTCCTTCATTGTTTCCGCTACGTTGACTTCAGTAATTTGTCCATGTCCTTTTAAAACATGAAGCGCATTCTCTAATTTTCCGGATAAGTTATCAAACATAAAATCTGTGGTTTTTGGAGTGCAAAGTTAGTGATTTTGGACGAATGGTCGTATTAGCCCATGGATTTAATATTCAGTTTGGCGTGTTCAGTTTGCAACACGTTTGGCGTGTTCAGTTTAGTGACACATTCCAGCATCCTAAACCTCGTCAACCCCTTTGCGCATTCCTCGGTGATTGGATTTAAACTGAGTGGGAGTCAGTCCGGTATGCTGTTTAAACTGAGTGGAGAGAAACTGTCCGCTGCTGTATCCGAGCGCGTGCGCCATTTGAGTTATACTCATTTCGTCATACAGGAGGAGCTCTTTCACCCTTTCAATTTTTTGCAAAATGATGAAGTGTTCAATGGTAACGCCTTCCAATTGCGAAAAAGTTTTGCTCAACCCAGTGTATTCACGATTTAGTTTATCCGATAAAAATGTTGACCATTTATGAGGCCATTCACTTAAATCTTCATTTCGAATGGTGGTGATGACCATTCTTTTCAATTCTTCTACCAATCTTTTATCAGTGTGCATTACCTCTTCAAAACCCAATTCCTCAAGTTTATCTACCATCATTCGATGCACATCGTCACGGATTGGTTGTGCGAGATAAATGGCACCTAAGTCAACCTCATCGAAGTCTATACCCTGATCATTGAGAAGATTTACCACCGCTAAAACACAGCGATGACAAACCATATTTTTGACATAAATTATCGGTTTATTTTGGTGCATTTTGTTTTTTTTCAAAAATAGCATGCAAGTAGTTAATCATTCCATACTTTATGTTATTTTTGCGCCCCGTGAATAATATTGTTAATCAACGTGTCAATACAAACGCGTTTAAATACCGAGCGACCGCATTATGGCAAAGAACAAGAAAAAACAAGAGGAAGAGATTTTGGTTGACTTAGACACCAAAGTCAGTTCTGCAGAAGCATGGGTTGAGAATAATAAAAATTACCTAGTCGGATTTATTGCAGCAATCATCATTGGTGTTGCCGGTTATTTGTCGTTCACCAGGCTATACATCGCCCCTCGCGAAAAGGAAGCACAATATGAACTTTATCTCGCTCAAGAGCTTTTTGAAGACGAAAACTTTCTTCAAGCCATTGAAGGCGACGGCAATGCTTTAGGTTTTTTGGCCATAGCAGAAGAGTATCGCTGGACAAAGGCGTCGAATTTAGCAAGATACTATACCGGTGTTAGTTATTTAAACTTGGCTGATTATAAAAATGCGATCAAGCACTTAGATAAATTCTCTACCAAAGATGATATTTTAGGCGTAGTCAAATATGGCGCCATAGCCGATGCTTTTTTAGAGTTAAACCAACCTAAGGAAGCGCTCGATTACTACACCAAAGCAACAAAGCAAAGCAGCAACTCCTTGGTTACGCCCATTTATTTAGAGCGCGCAGGTCAAACTGCCTTTTTGCTAGAAGACCACAAAAAAGCCATGGGTTTCTTCACGCGTTTGAAAAAAGAGTTCCCCGAAAGTAATGAAGCCCGAAGCGCTGAAAAAATGGTAGCCAAACTCTCAGCGAAATAATGGCAACTGCTGGAACAAACCTATCAGAATTCAGTAAAGAGGACTTGCCTTCGGTCGACGATTTGGGTTTTGGAATCATTACTGCTGAGTGGAACAATGACATCACCTACAATTTAGAAAAAGGTGCCGTTGATACCCTGAAAGAATTGGGCGCAAGTGATAGAAACATTGAGATCAAACGCGTTCCCGGTAGTTTGGAACTCATCTTTGCGGCCAAACATATGGCTGAAAACTCTCATATTGCATCGGCCATTATCATCATTGGATCTGTCATAAGGGGAGAAACCGCCCATTTTGATTTTGTTTGTCAGTCGGTGTTTCAGGGACTTGCCATTTTAAATAGCAGTCTAAATGTTCCGGTTATTGGTTGCGTTTTAACCGATGATAACCGCCAACAGTCGATCGATCGATCTGGAGGGGCTCACGGAAACAAGGGCGTTGAAGCCGCCGTTGCTGCCGTTAGGATGGCTGCAATGGCGCAATCTCGTTAGAACATCATTCTGACAACCAGTATACCAACTCTTCTAGGCTTCTGTTAATACTCCTATTGTGCTTAACCGCTTTGGATAAAGGAATCTCCATGGCTTTTCCGCCAGATCTTCCAATCATCACACCTGTGGTACCTCTGCGTATGGTGCGTACCGCCCATGACCCCAATTCACTGGCTAAGACTCTATCATAAGCAGATGGACTCCCCCCTCTTTGAATGTGACCCAGTATCGTTACTTTGGTATCGAAATGAGGAAAGCGTTGCTTAACCTTTTCTGCAAGTTTATGCGCACCTCCACTATCATCTCCCTCGGCTACTATTATAATGGCACTCGACTTTTCGCGATTCCAACCATTTTGCAATCGATCCATCAACACATTATCATAGGTTTCAGTCTCCGGAATCAATACAGCTTCTGCACCACAGGCTATCCCCGAACGCAGGGCAATAAATCCGGCATCTCTACCCATTACTTCTACAAAGAACAGTCGATTGTGTGAATCAGCCGTATCACGGATTTTATCTACGGCAGTAACCACATTATTTACGGCAGTATCATACCCGATGGTCGCTTCTGTTCCGTACAAATCGTTGTCAATGGTACCAGGTATGCCAATTACCGGGAGTCCAAACTCATCTTGAAGGGCTAAGGCCCCCTTAAATGAGCCATCACCTCCAATCACAACCAATGCTTCAACGCCATTATCTAAGAGGTTATGATAGGCCCTTTCCCTTCCTTCACGTTTCATAAACTCCGGACTTCTGGCTGTTTTCAACACCGTTCCTCCTCGATGAATGATATTACTAACGTCGTTGGGTGACAAAATCGTCATGTCGTTTTCTATCATGCCCTGATACCCTCTTCTTACTCCAACGACCTCCATTTTGAAGTGATTGGCTGTGCGCACAACTGCGCGCACACAGGCGTTCATCCCAGGGGCATCCCCTCCTGACGTAAGTACGGCTATTTTATTCATTGGAAGTATCTATGTTTAAACATTCATCAAAAGTAAGCAATGAACACAATCTTTAGAAAACATTTCGCTCTTTGTATTGTAATTTTGTAAATAATTATAACAATTTAATTTTGATTAAATGAAGCGTGAATTCTATTTAGCAGCTATATTTTTCCTTTCGTCTCTTTTACTCTTTTCACAGCCAAAAATTCTTTTAAACAACGGAGTTGTTGAACTAAGAGAAAACGTTGAAGAGCACAATATCCAAAACAATGAGCTTTTCAACGGAAAAGCGGTTAGAGTGATTCAATTTAACCGGATTCCTGACGCCAAAACATTGGCTACGATAAAGACCTCCGGCATAGATTTACTGGATTATCTCCCGCACAATGCGTATCTGGCTGCCATTCCGTCAAACATATCGCCTTCTCAACTCAAACTAATGGGTGTTCGGTCGTCGGTTGTACCCGATGAGGTTTTCAAATTATCACCCAATCTCTTTAAAGGGAGAATACCAGAACATGCCGATATGGGTAATGATCGCGTAGAAGTGGTTGTTGTACCTTACAAACACATTCCTGTTCAAGCCCTCCATTCGTTTATTAATGAGCTTCCAATGTTTGATATTTTGGAAACGCAAGACAACGACCTGCAATACATTGAAGCCATATGCCGCATAGAAGATTTACCAAAACTAGCCAATCACCCATACATTGGTTTTATTCAGGAGGCAGAAGTTCCCGGTGAGCCTGAGAACAATACCGCCATTACGAGTCATCGCGTCAATACTGCCAACGGAACCGATGCCCCCGGGTATGGATACACCGGCGCAGGTGTAAAGGTATCGCTTGGCGATAACGGAGCCATTGGTCCACACATTGACTATGCCGGCAGATTAGACCAATCAAGAGCAGGTCCAAGTTCGGGCGATCACGGTGACCACGTAGCGGGCACAATTTTTGGCGCCGGTAACCGCAACCCGAGAGGACGTGGCATGGCGCCCGGATCGGAGATGCTTTACTATACCTATCCCGCAAATCTCAACAATGCAGCCAGCGACTATGTCAACGACAACATAAGAATTACCTCTTCCTCATTTAGTAATGGCTGTAACGCAGGATACACCAATTTTGCTCGAGTCATGGATCAAACATCGCATCAACTAAGTGGTCTGTTGCACGTTTTTTCTGCCGGAAACAACGGCACCAGTGATTGTAGTTACGGAGCTGGTGGTGGCTGGGGAAACATCACCGGTGGTCATAAACTGGGAAAAAACGTCATCGCCGTAGCCAACGTTACCAGGCTGGACAATATTGCTTCCAGCAGTTCAAGAGGCCCCGCTACCGACGGAAGGCTAAAACCCGAAGTAGCTGCCGTTGGAACACAAGTATTTTCTACCACTTTTCCTCATAATTATACCACCAAAACAGGAACATCCATGGCTTGTCCGGGTGTTTCCGGTGCGCTTACGTTGTTGTACGAAGCCTATGAAGATTTAAACTCCGACAGCGCAAATGGCGGACTTATGAAAGCCCTTTTAATGAATGGCAGCGACGACTTGGGTAACCCAGGTCCCGACTTCATTTATGGATACGGAAGAATAAACATCCGCAAATCACTCAGAATGATCGAGGAAAACTGGTTTACCAGCGGATCCGTTGCACAAAATGACAGCAATACACACGTCATCAACGTTCCTGCGGGGACATCTTCTATGCGGGTCATGTTGTACTGGGTTGATAGAGAAGGAAACCTTAGCGCTTCAAAAGCCTTAGTCAACGATTTGGACTTAAAACTTCATCAAGGCGCTAATACCTTTTTACCTTTTACTTTAAACCCAACGCCTAATGTGGCAGCACTCAATGCCAACGCTGTACCGGGCATCGATACACTCAATAACTCTGAGCAAATTGTTATCAATAACCCATCGGCAGGAAATTATACCGTTTCCGTAAAAGGAACGGCTATTCCTTTTGGCGCTCAGGCGTATTTTATTACGTACTATTTTGAAGACGAACCACTAACACTTACACACCCAGTTGGTGGGGAAACGTTTACACCGGGAAGCTCAGAGATTATTCGCTGGGATGCACCTTCTAACAGTGGAACATTTACTCTACAATACAGCACCAATAGCGGAAGTAGCTGGATTAATATCAACAGCTCGGTTGCCGGGTCAAGTAGAAACTTTACTTGGACCGTACCTAGTACACTTAACGACCAGATAAAGGTGCGCATTACCCGCGGTAGCGAAATTTCCGAGAGTGGAAATTTAGTCATAGCGCCGGTTCCCAATAATTTAGCCATTAATCAAATTTGTCCAGATACAACAACCATTACCTGGGGTGCTGTGAATAACGCAACAGGATATGTGGTTTATAAACTGGGGAATATGTACATGGACTCCATTGGTTATACAACGTCGACGAGTTTTACCATTCCCAATGTCAGTGCCTTTGACGAAAACTGGTACAGTGTGGCTACAGTAGCCAGCAACGATGGTATTGGTCGCAGAGCAAACGCTGTACAAGCAGATGGTAGTGGGCCGGTTAACTGTATCGTCAATAATGATATTGCAGCTTTAGCACTGTTGAGTCCCAGTTCAGGTCTTGCGCCTTCGTGTGTCTCCGACTCATTACCGGTAGAAATTTGGGTTAAAAACAACGGCATCAACCCCATCAGTGAATTTACTTTATCATTTAGAATAGACAGTGGATCCATTACCACCGACTCCATAACTATGGCAATCCCTCCGGGTGATTCTGTTTTGGTTAGCGGGCCCAACAAGATTGTTCCTCTAAGTGGTACCCTTAACAATATCAAAGTATGGGTTAATATCCCCAATGATCAAAGTTTGCGAAACGATACAGTTTACAGTACAATCCAGCTTTACGGAACAGGTAGCGTAAATATTCCATTTATTCAAAACTTTGATAGTGATGGCAATTGCTCAACCGCTTCCAATTGCGAACAAGAAATTTGTCCGCTCACACAAGGGTTTATCAATGCCGAAAATGGCGTATTTGACGATATAGATTGGCGCGTTAATAACGGAACAACCCCATCGAACAATACAGGGCCAAATGTGGATAATACCTTAGGTACATCCGCCGGAAAATACATTTACCTTGAGGCTACTACTTGCTTTGATAAAGTAGCCGAATTGTATACACCTTGTATTGATTTAGACGGCACTTCGTCTCCTATTCTAGAGTTTTATCACCACCGAAGAGGCAACTCTATTGGCCCACTTCATGTTGATGTTTTCCACGAAGGCAAATGGAAACAACTCATGCCAAGTATTACGGTAAACACCGGTAATAGCTGGGTTAGGTATGAGGCCAATTTGGTTCCCTACGTAGGAGAGAAAATTGCCATACGCTTTGTCGGGGAAACCATAGGGAGTTGGCAAGGAGATATTGCATTGGATGACATCGCCGTGATTGAGAGTACCGATATCCCCACAGCTGATTTCAGCGCGAATACCACGGTTGCGTGTCCAAACATACCTATATCGTTTACCGATCAAAGTACAGGCGCTCCAAACAACTGGGCTTGGAGCTTTAGTCCTTCGTCAGGGGTATCTCCAGCAGCAGGTAGTTCATTTACCGATCCTGATCCCGTCGTTGAATTTCAAAATACAGGGTTTTACAATGTCACATTGATTGCAACAAATAACAATGGTGGTGACACCCTTACAAGAAGCATGTACATAGAAATCACCAACGGTGATACCCTTCCCTACTTTGGTATATACACAACCAGCACAACCGGAGATGCACTTCCTGGATGGAGCATTGATAATCCGGATAACGACGAAACTTGGGAGCGCGTTCTCAATACACCAAACCCCGCAAGTAATGTGGCCGTTAGAGTAGATAACTTCAGTTACAATGCCCCAGGCGAGCGTGATCACCTCATTACTCAGCCGTTTGATTTAAGTCAAAAGCAAAATGCCTTTTTATTGTTTGACTTTGCTTACGCGCCATTTAACGTAAACTTTACGGATTCCCTGGAAATCTCCATTGCCGTAGGATGTGAAGGGTCGTTTGATACCGTTGTCTACATCAATGGCGGCATGAACTTTTCGTCCATAGGTGGTGCCCAGAATAGTTTGTTTATTCCCACGGCCAGTCAGTGGAGTACAGATACCCTCGACTTATCAGTCTTTACCGGAAATAGCATCAGAGTGCGCTTTACCAACATCAATGGGTTTGGTAATGCTTTGTATTTGAATAACTTTCGCTTAACAGATACCTTGGCACAATCCCCTACCGTTGATTTATCGGTTAGTAGCAGCGATGCATGCGTGGGCGCAGCCGTAACCTTTAGTCAAACGTCCAGTAATGCACAAAACTTTCAGTGGTCGTTTGGCAACAACGCAACACCCTCTACGGCTACCGGGCCAGGTCCACACAGTGTTACGTATAGCAGTACGGGGAACCGAACTGCAACGATTACCGCTTTGAGTGCTGGAGGACAAGCGCAGGATCAGATAGCCATATCCGTGGTGGACCGTCCTTTTGCGGCGTTTTCCGAAAGCATCAACCAGTTGACGGTAGACTTTACGGATGCATCCATCGGAAACCCCACTTCATGGATATGGGACTTTGGTGATGGCGACAGTGCCTTCGTACAGAACCCTTCGCATACCTATGCCTCATCAGGAAGCTATACCGTTGTGCTTACAGCCCTTAACGACTGTGGAGGAAGAAGCTTTACACGTACGGTAAACGTACAAGGTTTGTTTAACGAAAGCTTCAACAATCGTGCAGAGTGGAATCTCTTCCCTAATCCGGGAGCAGGCGTGTTCACCGTTGAAATACCATCAAACGCAGACGTTTTCCGCATTCAAATGGTAGATATAGGCGGACAAACCCTTATGGATAATATGATAACAGTTCCTTCGGAAACAGCTGATTTTTCTGTTGACCACCTGGCCTCCGGCGTTTACATCGTTAGGCTCTATCACAGATTTGGCGTTAAGTCGTTCCGCTATACCCTCACCAACAAGTGATCAAAGAGCTGTTTTTCGATTTAGATCACACGTTGTGGGATTTTGATAAAAATTCCCGTGAAACCCTATATGAGCTTTTCTGCGAGGTAAAACTTGCAGAAAAGCTCATCGTATTTGACGACTTTATCAAAGTCTATAACGAGATAAACGACATCCTTTGGAATGAATATCGGTACGGACGAATTTCTAAAGATAAATTACGGCATGTTCGATTTGAAAAAACGTTGAAACAAATCGGAGCGTATGACAAGGCAACCGAAACATTTTTTACCGAAGAATACATCAACCGTTCTCCATTGAAGAAAAATCTAATACCGGGGACACTTGAAACACTAAACCTGTTAAAAAACAGAGGGTACAATATGCACATCATCACCAATGGGTTTAGTGAAGTTCAACACACCAAGTTATCTCGCACTGGACTCGCTCCATTTTTTGATGCTATAGTAACCAGCGATGAGATTGGGGTCAACAAACCAGACATCAAAATATTTCACGCAGCACTTAAAAAAGCAAACGCCCGTCAAAGGGAAAGCATGATGATAGGCGATCATTTAATGGCCGATATCATAGGCGCCAGAAGAGCTGGTTTACAACAAGGGTATTTCAATCCCACAAACAAGCCGCACAAGGAAAAGGTAACTCTTGAGTTTTCGCAGATGAAGGTTCTCCCGGAGTTACTCTTGAGATGATGATCCCTTAGGGGTGTCTCGACCTCCGATGACAACATATTCAAATACTTGCCAGTTTACTCGATCACCATCCACTTTACTGGGGTCTCCTAGCAACTGACAACTTATGATATCTCCTTGTTTAATTCCGGGAAAGTCAAAACCTAGATTCTCGTATTTTGGCTGTTGCCTGGTTGGTTTGGTGGTATAGTGAAACGTCACCATTACAAACTCGCCAACTTGAGGTTTAAATTTACTTCCTTCCGATAAGCGACTTACCTCTTTTACGTGCACGACAGCATGTTCATCAGATTGCGGCACCACATTTATGACCTCTAAAGTAACCTTGTGAAACTCTTTATTGAGGTTTCTAACTGAATTATTTTGACCATAAGCGAAGGCAGCGGTCATCATAAGTGCAATCAAAGTAAATGCGTTACGCATGAAGATCAAGGTTTAGATATAGAATGTCAAACTTAGTACATAATGCTGAGCTATCGTGCACATTTTAGGCCAAATATTGTTGAATCAATAACAATAATCAAAAAGGGTTTCGAGTTCCCTTTTGTTATTCCTACTTTTGGCACGTTATGAACCGTATACAAAACACAGATATTCCCGGATATTTAGGCAAACGAATCGCTGAAGGAGAGCACCAACAGCAAGACTTTAAATTTGCCATTAACGACGCGCGAAAAATAGCCGAAACGCTATCCGCATTTGCCAATACCGATGGCGGTCGCCTACTGGTAGGAGTCAAGGACAATGGCAAAATAGCCGGGGTGAGAAACGACGAAGAAATGTACATGATCGAAGGCGCTGCTGATTTGTACTGCAATCCGCCGGTAAAAATGGAGTTTCAAGTATGGGAGATCGACAGTAAACGCGTACTCGAGGTTTGGATCAACGCATCGCCTAGTCGACCACACAAAGCGAAAACCGAAGACGGAAACTGGCGGGCTTTTATTCGCGTAAGAGACGAAAATTTTATAGCCTCTCCCGTTCACCTTGAGCGTTGGGCACACGAAGACAAATCGGAGACACCTCCGGGTGCATTTACCGAAGACGAAAAAACACTTCTTAAAATCATACGTGAAGAACCACTTACGCTTAATCAACTCTGTAAAAAATCTGAATTCTTTCGTCGAGACGTTATCCGTTCCTTGGGTGCTTTTTTTCGTTGGAACCTTATCAAGTTGTTTAGGGAAAAGGGTAAGTGGATGATTGATATCGTTTAGTAGTTGTCTATAAGTTCTGATAGATGCGGAACAGGATAATAGTAGCTTCCAACATTCATTTTCAAAATGCCTTAATTAATGTCATTGTCGCTTATTTTTGCCGATATGATCATAGCACAGGGCATTTACAAATCTTTTGGAGACCTTACCGTTTTAAAAGACGTAAGTCTAACCGTTGAGAAAGGCGAAGTGGTTTCATTGGCTGGCGCCTCCGGTGCAGGAAAAACAACTTTACTGCAAATTTTAGGCACCTTAGACACGCCGGACAAGGGACATGTTTTTTTAGAAGGCAATGAAGTAACCAATCTCAATGACAGCGACTTGGCGCAATTTCGCAACCGACGAATAGGTTTTGTGTTTCAGTTTCACCATCTACTTCCCGAGTTTACCGCATGGGAAAATATTGCCATCCCTGCCATGATTGGAGGCATGTCGCGCAAAGAGGCTCATAAAAAGGCCTTAGAAAAGCTGTCTTTGGTCGGCTTGAAAGACCGCGCCGAACATCGTCCGGGTGAACTATCCGGCGGTGAATGTCAACGTGTGGCTGTGGCCCGGGCGCTTATCAACGACCCGGCCATTATTTTGGCCGATGAGCCCACCGGTAGTCTGGACTCGCAAAACGCCTTACAAATCCATGAGTTGTTTCTCAAGCTTCGCCAGGAGCTCGGACAAACGTTTTTAATCATTACCCACAACGAAAAGTTGGCACAAATGGCTGACCGCACCATTCACATCAAAGATGGGCGTATTGCACCATGAAACACGTTCACAAACGCTTATTGGAATGGGCTGAGTCGCGCAACACCACCGACTTCATACCCGACGATCCCATAGAAATACCCCACCGGTTTTCCCGGAAAGAGGACATTGAGGTTGCAGCTTTTTTTGCGGCCCTATTTGCTTGGGGACAAAGAACCACCATCCGTAAGAAAACCAACGACTTGCTCAGCCGAATGGACAACGATCCTTTTGCGTTTGTGATGCACGCCTCTACTGATGACCTTCGCGTGCTTGATGGCTTTGTTCACCGCACCTTCAATCATCACGACATTGTTGATTTATTGATGGCTCTGAGAGCCACTCAGAAGGAAACAAATGATTGGTCTATACTCTTCACACCATCAGAAAGCGAAATTAATTATGGTCCGGCCATTTCCCGCTTTCGCACACGCATGCTTCAACACGTAAGCAATCCTCAACGGGTATCGCGCTTTTTATCCGATCCATTAAAAGGCAGTGCCGCCAAGCGCCTCGTCATGTTTCTTCGCTGGATGGTAAGGCGCGACAATGTCGGTGTAGATTTTGGCATTTGGACGCAATTACCCATGCATAAATTGTCTTGCCCTCTGGATGTGCACACCGCCAGAACTGCGCGACACCTCAAACTCATTTCCCGAAAGCAAAACGATTGGGCGACCGTGGAAGAACTCGATGCTGCACTGAGAAAAATCGATCCCAAAGACCCGGCGAGATTTGACTTTGCTCTGTTTTCCATGAGTGTAGAGGGGTTTCCTGATTAAGGTCTTTTTACTTGTAAAAACCAGGGCAAAAACTTACCTTTGTTGCACAACTACACAGCTGTATACGCACCGCATTCACGGCTTTAAAAAGTGTATAACACCATCTTACCATACACGAAATGAAAGGAATATGAGTAGAAAGCCTTCAAATAGCATAGAAATATATCACGTTGATACTGCAACCGAATTGGAACTGCCTTTGGTCACCGAAGGCATCAGTGCCGGCTTCCCCTCCCCTGCCCTTGATTTCGTAGACCAGACCATTGATTTGAACAAGCAGCTCATTCGCCACCCCTCGGCCACCTTTTACGGCCGAGTAAAGGGCTTGTCGCTCAAAGATGCCGGTATCGACGACGATGACTTGCTGATCATCGACCGCAGTTTGGAACCGGAAAGCGGAAAAATCGCCGTGTGCTATATCGACGGGGAATTTACCGCCAAACGCATTGAAGTTAAAAATAAAGAGCTCTGGTTAATGCCGGAGAATGAAGCCTATCCGCCTTTGAAGGTATCCGAAGACAGCAACTTTGTCATTTGGGGAATTGTTACTCACGTCATTAAATCTCTGTAGCATGTTTGCTCTCGTTGACTGCAATAACTTCTATGCTTCTTGTGAACGCATCTTTCGTCCGGACTTAGAAAACAAGCCCATCGTCGTATTGTCTAATAACGACGGATGTGTGATTGCCCGCAGCAACGAAGCCAAAGCCCTCAACATTCCCATGGGCGCTCCGGCCTTCGAATACGCCAAAGTATTTGAACGACATGACGTCAAGGTGTTCTCGGCCAACTTTGCCCTTTACGGAGACATGAGTAATCGGGTGATGAGCATTTTGAGCGGCTACAGCCCAGACGTTGAAATTTACAGCATCGATGAAGCATTCTTGAAGTTCAGTGGTTTTACGCACTTTAATTTAACCGAGCAGGGGCTATCTATGCGGAAGCAAGTGGCGCAGTGGACCGGCATTCCCATCAGTGTAGGGATTGCGCCCACAAAAGCCCTTTCTAAAGTGGCCAACCGCATTGCTAAGAAGTTTCCGGAACGCACAGAAAGCGTGTACGTTATCGATAGCGAAGAAAAGCGCATCAAGGCTCTAAAATGGCTGGCTATTGAAGATGTATGGGGTATAGGGCGAAGACATGCCAAGCGACTAAAAGCATTGCACATTCACACCGCTCTCGACTTTACCGGCCTTGACGATGCCTGGGTACGCAAGCATATGTCGGTCGTGGGACTGCGACTAAAGCACGAACTACAAGGCTTATGCCGCCTCGACCTAGAAGAAGTTCAGGCCAAAAAAAGCATTGCCACCACGCGATCGTTTGAAACGCTTTATACCGAGTTTGCGGATCTCAAAGAACGCGTTACCACCTTTGCCGTTTCCTGTGCAGAAAAGCTCAGAAAACAGAAAAGTTGCTGCAATGCGTTGACGGTATTTATTCATACCAACCCCTTTCGCTCCGACCTTCCACAACACAGCAGAAGCGTAACACTTAAACTTCCCTTCGCCACCAATTCCAGTATTGAATTAAGCCAGTTTGCCCTGCAAGCCCTCCGACAAATATTTAAATCGGGGTACCACTACAAAAAGGCGGGGGTGATTGTCCACGACTTTAGCCCGCACGAGAATCAACAATTAAAATTGTTTGAAAATCGCGATCTGCGCCACATTCCGGTAATGGAAGCCATTGACGCAATTAACCAGCGCTTTGGCCAACAAAAAGTGCGCTTGGCGGCACAAGATCAAAAGCGGATATGGAAAATGAAGCAACAACGACTTTCGCCCTGTTATACCACCAATATCCGTGATGTCATCACCATTAACGTGTGACGAAATTCCAATGTGACACAACCACCTTTTTGTTGTAATTTAGTGCAATAAAATTCATCTGCGAATGAAAGTAAACATATACGCATGCTTGCTCGTTGCTTTGACCATCCCGTATGCCGTTAATGCGCAAAAAATTGACTTCAAGGGAGAAAAAGTCTACGTATTTTCTCCAAAAGAAGCCATTGTAGATTTTGAAGCACACATTCAACACTTAGAAGCACCGGCACCTGGAGGTGACACCTATCGCGGCTATTTACGCGAGCAGAGAAAAAAGGTGGCCGAAACACACCCGCCAAGACCACCACGCAAAACCTTTCAAATGAGAGACAGCACACTGAACCCCTTTGTTGAATGGGGGCAGCGTAAGTTTCGTGTCTTTAGAAACGGCGTTGAGCAAACCATTGTGGGTGGCATACCTAATGACAACACCTTAGCCATCAGCAACGGCGGCATCATGCTTTCTGCCATCAACTCGTTGGTATACGCCTACGACACAAAAAACGATACCAACTTATTTGAAAACTTCACCGTTCCGTTATCTCAATACGCACCCCCAACGGGCTCTGGAAACTTTTTCTACGACCCCAAACTGCAGTATGACCCGGAAGCCGATCGATTCATACTAACCTTTCTCGCAAACAATCAACCAAGTAATTCATTTCTCATCTTTGCATTTTCTTCGACCAATGACCCACGCGATGATTGGCACGTATACCGATTGCCGGGAAATCCACTCGACAACAACCGTTGGACAGACTTTCCTTGTTTATCCGTTACTAAAGACGAAGTGATATATACCGCCAATCTCATCATACCAGATACCAGTTGGCAAGCAGGTTTCGACGGGAGTGTAATATGGCAAATTGACAAACACGCAGGATTTAATGGCGAAGATAGTCTACCGGCAAGATTATGGCACGACGTTAGACACAACGGGCGGTTTGTGAGAAACTTACATCCCGTCAATGGCGCCGAAGGTATTGCTGATGATGTTTACTTATTGTCTAACCGAAACTTTGACATAGCCAACGACACCTTTTTTGTCGCGCACCTTCAAGGCTCTTTATACGATGATGACGCAACTCTCACGGTAAAAGCCGCTGTAAGCAATAAGCCTTACGGACTTTCGCCTAATGGCCGACAGGCCAATTCTGATCCGAACGACCCAACCGACGGTTTGGATATCAACGACTCTCGTGTGCTGGGGGCGTTTTTAGAAAGTAATCGCATTCAATTTGTGGGCAACAGTGTAAATCCGGAAACAGGCTTGGCCGCCATCTACCACGGATTTGTAGAAAATCCCGATGGTGCCCCTAAAGTGACCGGGAATATCATTGGTCACGATACCAGAGACTTGGGATACCCCAACATCGCATGGACCGGCCAACAAAACCGGCAAGCTCAGGCTATCATTGGTTTTAACCACACCTCTCCTACCGATTTTGCCGGTGTGAGTGCCATCTATTTTTCGAACGACTCCAAATACTCGGAAATTATTGAGTTAAAAGCTGGACTCGATTATGTCAGTCGCATTCCAGGTACATACGACCGCTGGGGAGATTACTTCGGTCTGCAGCGTGTTTACAACGAGCCGGAAGTTGTCTATTCTGCAGGGTTTTACGGCATCGGCTCTCCGGGAGGAATAAAACCCAGCGGAACGTGGTTTAATCGTTTGGTAAGTCCGGATACATCTAGAATGTTTGTACGTATTAACCCAATTAAAACAGGAGCCATTTGTGAAGGCGAATGTGAGGCCTTGGTTACCAATGGCAAAGCACCATACACCTACAATTGGCTGTCACACAATATCGATGACGGCAATGAAGTTTTACAAGATGTCTGTAGAGCCGATACCGTTGTTTTAGAGGTGATCGACAGCAGAGGCACCCGTGTTTTAGATACCCTGATAATGCCTCTTTTTGAAGCAGATTATGAACCGATGGCCTATCCCAATCCGTTCAGTGATAGAATTGCCATTCAATTCAATATGCCTGAGCGTGCTGAAGTGAGTATCTATCTCTATCACGTATCTGGTCAAATTGTAAAAGAAATCATTAGAAGGCCGGTAAAGGAAGGTTTAAATGAATTTTCTTTTCGCACCGCTCCACTTACGCCCGGACAATATGTGATTCGAGCGTTTAGTAACGACGACGAATTGTTTGTTAAGAAAATTACCAAACCTGCTTACTAAAAAGACGTTTTTAAACGTCCTCTAACCCCAGGTGGTTCATTATATTTGGGTTGAGAAAAAGGTACGAATACACCTCTAAATCAGAGTATTTAAACAGGTTTATGCCTTCAATGGCAAAGGGGATAAAACCAGTTGTATTGATACGCTTAATGCCAAAACACTTATCTTTGGTATTCCAGAGAATCACCCCTTCTTCTTTTCCATCTTCCGGTGTTAAAACAAAGCGCACTATGTCCCATTCATAAATGGGTGTTTTATTCTTGTCGTAGAACCCTGTAAACTCATCAATTTGCTTGTGACCTATAGACTGACCGTTCCACCAAAATTCATTCTTGGAGTAAAAAACCATTCTTGTGGATACCTCTCTTTTGTATCCAACAATTTTTTCATCTATGCGTAAACGAAATCGCTTTTCCATATGTCATTAACAAAGAAATAACTGTATCGTTTAAAAAACCATTCTTTGATTGCCTATTGCAACCAAGCCTGCGGATCTAGTACTTCCATATCACGCCAAATTTCGAAGTGCAGCTGGGTTTTTCCGGATTCTTCGTCGGAATAAATCTTACCCAATTTTTGTCCAATTTTCACTTTATCGCCTTTGGACACATAAATATCGGTAAGGTTGCTGTAAACTGTAAAGTAATTTCCGTGACTGATGAGTACTGCCTTATTGGCTCCGGGGATACGTACAATTCTCGTGACCTCTCCATCAAATACTGCCTTGGCATCAGAACCCTTTTGCGTAGCGATATCAATCCCCTTATTATCAATGACCACCTGCTTGGCAACGGGGTGATTCTGTCGGCCAAACCGGTTGATTACCAATCCGCGTTCAACCGGCCATGGCAATTTCTTTTGATTGGCATTAAAGTTTGCCGCCAATTGCTGACTCTCAACCGTCAAACTTGGCAACGACTCCTCTGGTGATTTATCACCTGCAGCTTCACGCTCTTTTCGCTTTTTCGCAATTATATCTCTCAATAAAGCGTTGGATGTTTTGGAAGAAAAATCACGACCCTTTACCAATCCAATGGATTGAGCATCTTTTTCCAATGAACGCCTCTCGGCCTCTTCTTTGGCTCTCTTTATTTCGGCGGCAATCATTCGTTCAATTTCTTTATTCAACTGATCGCGCTGTTGCTGCTTCTTTTTAATATCAGATTCTATTTCTTTTTCCTTACCCTTAAAAGATGCCAATTGTTCTTCTTGCTGTTTTTTCTCTAGCTGAAGAGATTCTTTTTCATTTTTTTGACGTTCAACTACCCTGGTTTTTTCTTGCTGTTTACGTAGAATTTCTTCGCGTTGTTTGGCAATTAGTGCCTGTGTTTCTTTAATTCGCTCAATCTGTTGCTGCCTTGCCTTGGCAATTTGTTTGAGGTACTGTATCCGTTTGGCCGCTTGAAATACATCACGAGAACTCAAGATGAACATCATCAACGTTGTATTGCTTCGTTGCGCATACGCTTTGCGAATCATATCTGCGTAAACTTGCTGTTGCAGCGCCAAATGCTCTTGAAGCTCACTGAAACGCTTTTCTTGTAGTTCTGCCTCATCCTGGAGCATGATGATTTCTTTACTTAAGGTTCTGATCAACTGCTCTCGAATGCGCAGTTTTTGATTCAGTGCCTCCAATGACGATAAACTTTCTTTTCTATCATCACGCATTTCTCTCAAAATGACATTGGCCAATTTAATTTCATCTTCTAAACGCGTTTTCTGCTCTTGTAGCTTTTCTTTGGACTGACCAAAGGTGCCCAAAGAGAAAACTAAGAACAGAAGCAAATAAAAGGACTTATAAAGACTTGTATCCACGGGGTATGGTAAAAGGAAATGATATTGCTGATTGACTGTCTATTTGATCAAAAGAGATTTCCAACTCCACATCTTGTCCATTGACAACGGTGGAAAAAATCAACACTTCGGGTATGGTCGAAGAGGTATTCCGATAGGTAGCCGACAGACCCTGTTTTTCTTTAGGGAAATTGACACTCTGCTGGATTAATGAATGGTTATCTGCATCAAACCACATGGTTATAACTCTCTCCGAACTGTTTTTTACGAATATCCAAGCGCCTTCATCCTTGGCAATTTGCTTGATATTTTTGGGCAACTCCATTGGTCTTCCGGTAATCATGGCTTGTAAGTCATGAAAACCTACCGGACCATCAATGAGTTTTTGTAATTCAGCAACCGATCCTGTTAAATATGTTTTATCAAGTTTGTTGTAGAACTGTACGCTATCCCGGGTTACCATAAGTCGGGCCACTTTTATACCGAGTAGATTTGCACTTACATCAATCCAAATAACACTATCTACTCTATGTCTTAGATCGATCTTAAAACCTTGCCCAATGCCCACGCCTTTCAACTTTCCTTTTCCTCTTGCCTGAACGGTGCTTACGGGTAAATTTGCTTGATTAATGGCAGGTAGCACGTCTATCAATTCGATAGGAACATCATCATCTACAGTTTTCTTTTTGGATTTACAGGCATTGGCAATCATCATTACGGTCAATGAAACAACCATGACACGAGCGACCATTTGTTGGGTTATCTTCAAACTCATCGATCTCATTTCTGATCAATTTTTTTCTGAAGTTCATCTTCATTACCACCAAACTCTATGGCTTTTTTCCATTCCACCACTGCTTTGTCTTTTTCACCTAAGGCATTGAGTATATCTCCATAATGTTCTCTTACCTCAGGGTCGTCGGCACCGCCTAAATCCACAACACGCTCTAAGATATTTCTCGCTTCTTTGAATTCTCCTTTCTTGAAGAGTACCCACGCCCAAGTATCGAGATATACGGGATTATTAACCGATATATTGTTGCTTTTCACGGTCATTTCCAAAGCTTTATCCAACTTCTCACCTCTTACCGAAAGATAGTAGGCATAATTATTTAAGGTCAGGGCATCTTTGGGGTTATTTTTTAAATAGGCATCGAAATGGTGATCACTTGCTTCGTAAAAACCAGCACGATGATTGGCTTCTCCGAGTAAGCGATGAAATTCATTTTTTAGTTCCAAATTGCCAAAAGTAATGTCTAGTCCTTCTTGTAAAATGACCGTAGCCATACTGTCTTGACCTGTTTCCATAAGCCCTACACCGGCAAAGTAATGAAATTGATTTTGATTTGGATAATAGGTAACAGCCTCTTTGCCAAATTGTGCCAATTCTTCAAAATCCAGTCTTTCTAAATGTATACGCAATATTTGCATGTACACCTCTTTTTTTCTACCGCCTTCTAATTCCAAAGCCCGCTTGTACGATTTTAATGCTTTATCCACATCTTGTATCGAAATATAGTAGTCGCCATAAAGTGCTTGAATTTTAGGAGAATTGGGGTGAAATTTCTCCGCGTAAAGCAACATATCTTCGATGTTGGATTTAAGCTCTGGTGCTCTCGTAGAAGCATTGATGGTAGACAAGATAACATCTAGTCTAACATCCTCTTCCACGTCCGGACTTCTCATACCTTCACGCAAATGATACATGAAAGCTTCTATATCGTTCTTTTGGCGATATATTTCTGCTAAATTAAAATGAGCTCTCGGTTCACCCGGCTCGTACTCTAAGAGCATCTCAAAGGCGTCTATGGCTTTATCTGATTTGTTGTTGGCACGGTAAAAATTGGCCAATACGCCCCAAAACTGAGGTACATCTGGATATGCTTTTACCAATTTCTTTAATTCACGTTCGGCTTTTTTTGGCTTATTTGCGGCCAACCATATATTCTTTTTCCTCTCGGCCAAATCGGGAATGACACCATAGGATTTCTCTATTCGATTAAGGGTTTTAATGGCCTTTTTATAATTCCCTAACGCCGCTTGTGATTCGCTAATTTTTAAATCATACTCGAGGTCATTGTCGTCTAATCTCTTTAATTCTTCCAAAACAACGATGCGGTCTTCCCACATTTCATTCATTCGCAGCAAGGTAGAAAAGTGACGTAGCATCCAAATATTTGATGGTTCAAGTTCTACCGCTTTATACGCGTGGTGCAGGGCCTCATCGACATCTCCTTCTTCAGTCAATACTTTTGACAACTCGAAGTGCACGATGGCTTCGTCATCGTAAACATCTAAAGCTTCTCGTAATTTTTTTATTTGCTTTTGAGGGTTTTCCGTAGCTCTTGCAGTAAAGGCATCAAATAAACGATCTTCAAACAACAATCGCTTGCTATCTTCACGCCCGTCTCTACTTGTATCGGCAAGAGTTACGGGTGGATTTTGAGCAAAACCGATTGCTGCAAAAGCAAGAAAGAAAACTGTAAAAACGTACTTACCCTTTGGATTCATATACCATTTGTGTGTAATCGCCAACACTTAGACGGTTCCATCTACCATCGACGTGTGCATTATTTCCAATCATTGACTCAGTCAAACAAATATTCTGGACAACACTATGGCTCATAACCATACTGTGATCTATTACTACCTCATTAAGCTCTGAATTGCTGCCAATAGAGACATAAGGTCCAACGGTGCAATTATTAAGCCGAACATTTTCCCCAATAAAACACGGCTCGATAATCTTTGTGTTGCTTTGCTCTAAAGAGGGGTGGATAAGTGTTTCTTTGTCTTTTACAAACCCTAATATCATTTGATTGGTCTGTAATACAACCGCTTTGTTGCCACAATCCATCCAATCTTTAACCACACCTGTTTTAAATCGCTGCCCTTTGTTCTTCATGTTTTCAAGCGCATCCGTGATGGAGTACTCCCCTTTGTGGGTGATTTTGTTGTCTATCAAGTACTGCAATTCACTACGCAAGTTTTCGCCGTCGCGGAAAAAGTAAATACCTATGATGGCCTCATTGGAAACAAATGTTTGTGGCTTTTCAACAAAGTCGGTAATCACGCCAGCGGCATCCATTTTCACTACGCCAAATGCACTCGGGTCCTCAACTTCTTTGGTCCAAATAACGCCATCCGCAGATGTGTCGAGCGTGAAATCTGCACGAAAAAGGGTATCGGCGAAGGCAACCACCACCGAACCACGGAGCACCTCTTTGGCACACAAAATGGCATGTGCTGTGCCCAGCGGGGAATCTTGATAAAATATATGGCCATTTGCACCCAGTGATTGGGCAATGGTGAGAAGTTCTTCTTCTACTTCTTTTCCAAAATCACCAATGATAAAGGCAATATCTTCTACTGTTTCTTTGCTAATATCGGCAATGTCTTCCACCAATCGTTGCACGACCGGTTTACCGGCTATAGGAGTAAGCGGCTTGGGTACTGTTAGTGTATGAGGTCTTAGTCGGGAACCTCGTCCGGCCATAGGAACAATAATTTTCATAAGAATGAGTAGTTATGAGTTAATGTTAAATTATTTCAATGCACAGAGGTTGGTTAAAGTCCGGTGTGTCCAAAACCGCCATCACCTCTGCTTGTTTGGTCGAGTTCATCAACTTGATGCCAATTTACGCGTTCATACTTTGCCACAACCATTTGTGCTATTCGGTCTCCACTTTGAACCGTGAAGTTTTCTTTGCCATGGTTGATTAATATAACGCCCACATCTCCACGATAGTCAGCGTCAATGGTGCCTGGCGCATTTAGTACGGTGACCCCCTTTTTCAAAGCCAATCCACTACGCGGGCGAACTTGTGCTTCAAGTCCTTCAGAAAGAGCCAAGTGCAAACCGGTGGGGATCAGTTTCCACTCACCTGGAGCAATGACCACATCGCCATTAGGCAGCCAAGCACATAAATCCATTCCGGCCGATTGCACAGTTTGGTATACCGGCATGGGATTGGCGGAATTATTTATGATGCGAATTGTGTTGTTATCCATTCGAAATAATGCGTTTTACGAGGTGTTTTTCGCGGTACGCCAAAGCAGCCACAAAAACCAACCAAACGATTAATTTAATCGACATGTGTATGTCTATTAAGCAAAAAGCAAAGGTAACAAATACTGCAAGGAATATGATAACGCCATTTACAAAAAAGCGATAAGGCACAAAATACCTCCGTTGTCCCCAATACAATGACAAAGACAGCATGATCAAATGCGAACCCAGGTTGGCCCATGCTGCTCCAATAATTCCAATTCTCGGAAGGAGAATGAGATTCAATGAGATGGTAATCGCTGCCCCAATAAATGACAAATACATACCGAACCTGGTGGAATCAGACAATTTATACCAGAGAGCGACGTGCATGATTAGTCCAAAAATCAACTGAGAAACCAATAAATATGGGAGAATATTAATAGCGTGGTGATATTTTGCGTCGATAAAAAATTTAATAACATCTAAACCAGCTGCGATACCGGTCATGGCGACGACCAAAAACAGCACCAAGACATCAAAAATTCTGGCGTATTGCGCTTTCGCATCTTTGGTTTCCGAATTGGAAAAAATGAATGGTTCAATAGCGTATCTATAGGCCTGGATTGCCAAAGTCATAAACATTGCCAACTTGATAACCGCCGCATAAACACCATTATCGAAGTCTCCCAGCACGTGTCGAATAATCATTCGATCGATTAATTCATTGGTTACTCCGGCCAATCCGGCCAACATGAGCGGGAACCCATAGATCATCAGTGGCTTTATTTCTGAAAGGGAAAAGGAAGCCTTTTTGTGAGCGGGAATAAACATCAGCACCAACCATATAGAAGATAGTAGGTTGGCAATGAATATCATTTCTACGTTGTGTTCCCCGTTGAAAAAAGGTACGTTAACCCCCTTACCATGGAGCAAGGGAGCTAGGAGGAAAAAGTACAAGTTGGTGAGAATATTAATTCCAATGCCCGTAAGTCTAATAAATGCAAACTTCAAGGCACGCATGTCCAATCTCAATTTGGCAAAAGGCACCGCTACCATCAATTCACCCGAGAGTATACCTAAGGCCATATACAAATATTGCGGTTGCTCAACGTAGCCCATCCAAGAAAGAATAGCGTGACGAAAAACAAGCACCAAAAAGACAAAAAGCAGTGTGGTAGCCAATAAAAATCCATGAGCTACCGAGAACAGTTTATTAGGATCTGCCTCTGATTTCGAGGCGTGACGGAAAAAAGCAGTTTCCAGTCCAAAAGTCAACACTACAGTTAGAATTCCAATGGCTGCATATATATAAGCATTGGTTCCGTAGAGCTCTTCAGGTAGAAATTTGGTATGAAGTGGGGTGAGCAAAAAATATGAAAACCTCCCTAAAATACTGGAAAGTCCGTAAATTGCTGTTTGACCCAAAAGTTTTTTTGCCGTGCTCATATTTATCGGGCGAAGGTAGCACCTTTATCTAAATAAAGAAATATGGCCACTAAACCGCATTTCTTCTTGTGGCTCCAGACCTCGGTATACTACTCTTGCTACAAAGAAGTATGTTCCTTCAGCCGCTGGCCGACCATTTCTCATGTCGTTGCCATCCCATCCTTCTTCAATAAACTGATCAGTCGATTTATTTTTATACATCAAATTCCCCCAACGATTAAAGATTTGTATCTCGATATGATTGATATCTCGCGGAGTTGGCACGGGTCTAAAAAAGTCATTCTCTCCATCGCCATTGGGGGAGAAAACATTAGGGAACTCAATGTCTGGACAAGCGGGAATGCAAAATTCTTCAGAAAAATCGCTTTCTCTCGGTATTTGAAGAGGGTCTATGGGGTTCACCTTAACCACTGTTACCCGATAGCAACCACTGAATGGCTTTTGAAAGCCCGTGGCCTCCATATCGCGAATACCACTATATGTTGGAGATTCTGAATATTCATCGCTTTTCTTTTTCTTGTAATAAATGTTGAAGCCTAATAATTCGTGATCGGGACAATCTGGGATATCATTAAAATCGAATGAAAAAATCAACTCAGGATCTGGACATTCAAAGTCATTGAATACGATGGGCGGACAAGGTTTTGCTGTATCTAAAGCCAAACCACAAGCAATTTGCGATCTATTTTCTAGTCCTTCCGGTAACCCACTGGCGTCAAAATATCCGAGTGTAAGTAGATAATAGCAGTACTCTTCGCCATTGACCAACCCGGTATCTACATAAAACCCTTCCGTAGAGAAACCGATGGAGTCAAAGTTACCACTTAATTGTGGTGATTCTCGGAAAACAACGATGGTGTCATTTCTCCACGGTCCATGAAATTGATAGGTCAAGGTGATTTGACCGTTACTGCCACGTGTTTGCAAAAATGGTTGTGTAGCGGGCACCGATTCACCCAATTTGGTTTCGGATGGCATCAATAGTAAGTCTACTCGATAATTATAAATACTATCTCGTGTATTTAACCCCTCGTCGACAAAGGTCGTATCTGTAAGTTCATCTTTGGTTTCAATTAAGCTGAAGTTTTCTCCATCACCTCCAGTACCACGATAAAGCTCATAGCGATATGGTGGAGGAAATAATACGGTATCTAGGTCGTAAGGTCGGGTCCAAGCAACATTGATCACACCATCGATGGTATCCGTTACTTCCACGTCTGCATTGGTAAGAACCGGAAGTGTTTTAGGCAACTCCGCACAGACTTCATCAGAAGCAATACTTTCTGCACCGTCTGGGTACACGGCTACTATGCGGTAGCAATAAACGATGCCTACTTTTTCTGCGTCTTCGTCGCTGTAAAAAGTGTTATTGATACCATTTAACTCGGCAATTTTTTCAAACAACCCACCAGGCACACCGGTTTCGCATTGTCCGGGATCCCACCCTGAAGGCCCTTCCCTACGGTAAATATCGTATCTAACGGCCCCGTCACAGCGGGGAGATTGCCACGTAAGCTCTACGCCTAAGGCAGTACCAAAAGCATCCGGATTTCTAGGAGGAGGAGAGATTACTTGGATTTGTACCGTTTGGTACCCAGTTAACGCCGGTCTTCTGAGTGGCGGCGGATTGTCTTGAGAACGAAGATAAACAAAATAATTTTGTTGTCTGATGTGGTTACAAGCCGTTCGCCAATTAAAGCGCCTGGTGATTGACCCAACCCCGTTGATATTGCCACTTAAAAAAGCTGGTGTATCTACTTCAAAAGGACCTCCTTCAGCGCGCAAATCAAGTGGATCATTGTTGGGGTCAATGGCCATTATATCGAAAATTAACGTATCACCGGCTACAACACAAAATGGACCTATAGGTGGAATTTCCGGCGGATCATTGTCACAATCGCCCATGATGGTTACCTGTAAGTCTCGGGTGACACGACTTAACAGTGCCCATACGCCAGATGACGACTTACGGTATTCGAGAATTTCAATGGCAAAATTAAACTGACCTTGAATCTGCGGTACATCCCAAATTAAGTCGCCGGTAATGCTATCTATGGTAACCGGGTCCTGCACAAAAGACGGATCATACGTAGAGCCAAATGGTGTGCCGTTGACTCCACGAACATCAACCAGTCGATAGGCCAAGGAATCACCATCTGCATCAAAAGCTGCTGGGTTGTGAACAAACAGTTTGCCCGCACACCCGTCATCAATAGGTGGGTTGAGTAATACAGGGCTGCTATTGGGTCCAAGAAACGGATCAATTATAATGGTTGTCTGTAAGTAAAAAACAACATTGACAGAATTGGGTATATTCGCGACACCTTGATTTCTATTGGGGTCTTGCATCGAAATGGTATACGTGCCTGAGGAAGGGTAACTATGCGTTCCTCTGTAAATATTCTTTTTTACATCATTGGCATTGGGTATAATTTCACCCATTCCTGCAGGTGCACAGCTTCCGGCTGTGTTTCCGTTGATTCTCGGAAGAAAACCAGATGTGTTGTCACCCCAAAACACTTCCAACTCGCATCGATCGGCAGGACTGCTGTTTTTTGTATAGGTGGTAATGGTTACTTCATAATTGTTTCCCCCTAAATGTCGATAGGTTATTTCGCCCGCACGATTGTGTGTGGCGTAACTCACTCTAAAAGTAAGCAAGAAGATACCAAATAATAAGATGAGTCTATTCACAAAAATAACCTATTGCTAAGCGTTGCCTATTTTTTATAAATGGCTATAAAACTACAACAAACATTCGATTTATGGCAGTTAAATTTATGGGTTAATGACTACAAAACCCGCGCCGTTTTTGTTTAAAATGAAAATCTTTATTTTACGATTTGTCTGCTAACAGCAAATAACCAATCAATACACTATATTTACACGCCAAAACCAATGACCATGAAAAGAATAATTCACCTGTCACTTGCACCCTTTACCGTCATTCCCTTAATATTCACCATTGTTTTTATCATAAACTTGTTTTCCTTTCCCGATCTTTGGATCCCTTTAGAAACAATGTTTGCCTGGGTTTTGTATGTTGTCTTAATGATGATCGGACTTATTTCTTACTTCGTCGTACACATATTTTATACCGACCGTATACGCAGTGATAAAAAAACACTTTGGACGATCCTCCTCTTTTTTGGACACGTAGTTGCGATACCCATTTATTGGTTTTTGTTTGTCGTAAATGATGAATAAACCAGTAGCCACTTCTTCAACACCAAACCGGCTTCTACCACCATTCTTTTTTAACTGATTACGCCAAACTAAATACCCCAAACTGAATACTCCAAACTAAATACTCCAAACAAAATACCCCAAACTAAATACAAAAAACTACCCCCCACCTAATCTATTGACCAAAATCTCCATCCCTTTCACCGCTCTTTCCTTGATTACCTCCACAAAAAACGGCAGCCCCATTGGCATTTCAGCAGCAGGATCGATGCAATAAACCCTACAATTAGATGGCGCATAGTTGATTAAGCCGGCAGCAGGATAAACCTGTAGAGAGGTACCAACAATAATCATAATATCAGCTTCTGATATAATGGGAATGGCTTCTTCTATAGCGGGGACAGCTTCTCCAAACCAGACGACATGGGGTCTTAATTGAGAGCCGTCGGGAGCCAATTCGCCGAGAACAATGTCTTGGCCATATAGGTCAACAATTAAATTGGGATTGGTGGAACTCCTCCCCTTATCGAGCTCTCCATGAAGGTGTAATACCTTTTTTGAACCCGCACGTTCGTGTAAATTATCCACGTTCTGAGTGACTACATGTACGTCGTAATGACTTTGTAATTTGGCAATGGACTCATGAGCGCCATTGGGCTCTACCTCGTACATCTGTCTTCTTCTGGCATTGTAAAAATCCAAAACAAGCGAAGGATTTACAGCAAAGGCTTCAGGTGTAGCCACTTCGTAAACGTTGTGATTTTCCCACAAACCACCGTTGTCACGAAAGGTCTTAACCCCACTTTCTGCGCTGATACCTGAGCCGGTAAAAAAAACCATTTTTTTCATATGGTTGAATATTTCAAATGATGTCTGTTCACAACAACCGACCTTTACGATAGAACCAACAAATATGCCCCCTATAGACTTTCGTTAAAATGAATACCATATTCTGACAATCGTTTTAACATGGGCTCATAAATCTCTTTGGTTACCGGAAGACGCACACCTGTTTGTTTGATTTTACCCGACAACATCAGCTCAGCGCCTAACGCTAGAGGCAGGCCTACGGTATCCGACATGGCGGTTTCCTTAGCCGATTTCCCTTCGTATACCATGGAGCTTTTTAACGTGTGGTGTTGGCTATCTAACTTGTATTCGACCTTGTGGAACATCACAATCATGTCGCGATCATCAGGTTTCATACGCCATTTTTTCATCAAAAGATGCTCGAGCAATTGCGCGGGGGTTCCTCTATTCAAGCCTATGGCTTCCTCGGAAAATAGACCAATCCACTCCAACTTCTCCATCAAATCGGAATCTTGCGGGATATTGAGATAGTGCATCAGTTTGAGCTCGATGCTGTCACTGGGATGGAAGGCCAAAAACATATTGACAAACTGACGGTGCGAAAGATTTTGTGTATCATCGATGTAGTAGGTATCGTCGGTCATGCCTAGTTTGACAAAGACATCCCATGCTCTACAAAAACCGGGACGGCGCAGGGTGCCACGAAAAATGGTAGGAACATCTTGCAAACCATATGTGCTTCTATACCGAAGAGAATCGCGATTGGGATATCCTTCAAAGCGTCCATAATCAGGAATATTCATAAACTCAGTCCGACGAAAAAGCTGGTGATACGGGATGTATTTATAGCGTCCTTCTTGACGAAACTTAACCGCTCCCCCAGATCCTGCCAAAACCACGTTTCTGGGGTTCCAACTGAAAATGTATTGCCAAGGGTTGTCCTCCAAACCAGGCGCAGGTAAGCCGCCGGTGAAAGACTCAAACCCCAAAATATCTGCGCCCTTATCCCTTAGGTCATTCAACATTTTCATAGCAGATAAATGATCAATCCCCGGATCCACCCCCATTTCGTTGAGAAATAACAGTCCCTTGCGTTCGACCTCCGCATTTAATGCCTGCATCTCTTCCGATACGTAAGAGGCCGTGAGCATGTTTACCCCAAAGGTCAAACAATCCTTGGCTATCACTACGTGCAAGTGCGCCGGAACCATAGAAACAACCAAGTCGGCGCGCTGAATAAGCTGCTGTCGAAGCCCATCATCATCAAGTGAAAAAACAACCGACTCGGTTCGATGATGCCCGGCTTTTTTTTCTGAGAGCAATGATTCATCTCTATCGGCAATGATTAATGACCAATCATTTTTTTCACTTTTTTCTTGAATGTATCTTATAAAACGTGTCGCCGATCTTCCGGCGCCAAAAAGGACTATCGTTTGAGACATATTTTCGTTAAATTTTGGAGCGAAAATAGAACACCTTAAAACGCCCACAAAGGCATTTGACTATTTAAACAAAATTTTACTTCCTTATAGTCGCACAAGGTATCTATTTTTGCAGCGTGAAATATCTACCCTTTTACATATTCATTCTTGTCCCTTTTATAGTGATGGGACAAAGAACAGTGGTGGTTTTTAGCCACGACACACTGCCTTTTCAATACGGCGACCACCCCACAGTCAACAGGTTGAAAATTGAAGGCGTCCCGGACTCAACAGTGAATATTGTTATGGACATCAACGGGCGACAACAAGTAGTGAAGACCCTTCCTTACGGACAAAAGACTTTGGTTTACGAATTGCGACCGGGAAATCGGGGACAAATGGGTATGTGGTATCGAGGAGATCAAAGCCGCCCTGTTGACTTGACTGTTTCTTTTGAAAAAATTGATCGGTTGCTGGTGGCCGACGTAGAGAATGAAGATGAGCATACATATGATGAGCAAGATACTGTTTTGCAGCCAGATTTTGTTGCCCTTACCCCCCCATCACAAACAATAGATAGAGACATAGAAAACATAACCGTAAGAGCAGAAGATACATTACTTCCCATTGTCAATCAGGACACTTCAACAGCAGAAACCCGTATGGAAGTAGAAACACACGCGGACACCTTACCCTCAAAAACAGACAAACAATTAGCAGAGGAAGCCGTTGATATTTGGACTGCAGTTAAAGAAGCCTCTTTTGAGTTTGACAGGGTTCGGTTGTTGCGCAATTACTTCGTTGAACAAGGATGTTCCAAAGATGATGTATTTCGCGCGTTGAAACATTTGCGTTACGACCCATCCAGACTTGAACTTTGTCGCTACCTCGTCGATATTTGCAAAAGTGAGTTAAAAGAATGGCAAGCTGATATAGCGGAAACATTCTTTGTTTACCCCCATTTTAGAAAAGAATTTAACGACATGCTATGACATCAATAAGACTAGGAATTGCTCTAGCAGCCATTGGCGTTGCCCTCGGTGCTTTAGGTGCCCATGCACTCGCCAATGTACTCGAACCACCAGCGCTAACATCATACTTAACTGCGGTAAGATATCAAATATACCATGCATTTGCCCTTATTTTACTTGGACTTTACCACCTCCAAACCAAAGAAGCAATTAGGACACCCTATTTATTGATGTCCATTGGTGTCGTGTTGTTTTCCGGCTCCATTTACGGTCTCACCTTGCTTCCAATGCTGGACATATCAGCCCGCTGGCTCGGGCCAATTACACCAATTGGAGGGCTGCTCCTCATTTTCGGTTGGATGACTTGGCTGTGGACAACTTTTAAAAAAAAGTCTGCTTTGGGTGATTAATCACAAAGCGAAACGTTTCGTATTACCTACCTTTGCAAACAGATTCAAAACCAATATTAATACTCATGAACGAATCACAAAAGTCCTATTTGGAGCAACTTGGAATTGTGGGCGCTAAAGCCCACTGGAACCTAAGTCCTGAAGCACTTTCTAAAGCTGCTGTAGACGGGGGAATGGCTAAAGTTGCAGACAATGGAGCCATTGCAGTAAGTACTGGTGAGTTTACCGGTAGATCACCTAAAGATCGTTTCATTGTAGAAGATGAAAAAACCAATGATCAAGTTTGGTGGGGAGACATCAACGTCGGGTTTCCGGCTGATAAATTTGACAAGCTTCAAGAAAAGATGGTCAACTATCTTAGCGGTAAAGAACTTTATGTTCGCGATGCTTATGTATGTGCCCACGAAGACTACCGACTTAATGTTCGCGTGATAAACGAATTTCCTTGGAGCAACCAATTTGCATACAACATGTTTTTACGTCCGGAAGAAAGCGAGCTGGACAATTTTAAAAGTGACTGGTTGATTATTAATGCTCCAAGCTTTAAAGCAGACCCATCTGTTGATGGCACACGTCAACATAACTTTGCCATTTTGAATTTCACCAAAAAGACCATTATTATTGGTGGTACTGCTTACACCGGTGAAATTAAAAAAGGTGTTTTCTCTGCCCTTAACTTCATTTTGCCTACGGAGAAAAACACCCTGCCAATGCACTGCTCTGCCAATGTAGGCGAAGATGGCGACACAGCTTTGTTCTTCGGTCTTTCAGGCACGGGTAAAACTACGCTTTCCGCCGATCCAAAGAGAAAGCTCATTGGTGACGACGAGCACGGTTGGACACCCAAAAACGAAATCTTCAACTTTGAAGGTGGCTGCTATGCTAAGGTCATTGACCTCAGTGAAG
The DNA here is from genome assembly GCA_003566715.1 of Cryomorphaceae bacterium. GTDB lineage: Bacteria > Bacteroidota > Bacteroidia > Flavobacteriales > Schleiferiaceae > CSBr16-58. The sequence continues at coordinate 71,190 of PXCF01000135.1, forward strand.
AAAAAGAACCGGACATCTATCGAGCCATAAAGCCTGGTGCTATTTTGGAGAACGTCGTGTTTAAAGATGGCTCCAACGAAGTGGACTACGAGGACAGCACCATCACGGAAAACACCCGTGTGAGCTATCCCATTCATCACATTGACAACATTCAGGTGCCTTCAATGGGCAATAACCCCAAGAACGTATTCTTTTTGACGTGTGACGCATATGGTGTTATCCCACCAATTAGTAAACTAACACCTGGTCAGGCTGCATTCCACTTCATCTCCGGTTATACCGCTAAAGTGGCCGGTACGGAAGCAGGCATTACCGAGCCGGTAACCGCCTTCTCTGCATGCTTTGGTGCACCATTTATGCCATTGCACCCCACACGTTATGCAGAGATGCTCAGCAGAAAAATGAAAGATGTAGGCACCAATGTCTGGTTGGTCAACACCGGTTGGTCTGGTGGCCCCTACGGCGTAGGAAGACGCATGAAGCTCAAGTACACGCGCGCAATGATCACTGCCATACTCAGCGGAGAGTTGAATGATGTCGAGTTCAAGGCACATAATGTATTTGGCGTTTTGGTGCCACAGAGCTGTCCTAATGTACCCGACGAAGTTCTCAATCCACGCAATACGTGGGCAGACAAAAATGCCTACGACGAAACAGTCGCTGAGTTGGCGAAGAAATTCAATAAGAACTTTGAAAAATTTGCCTCTCAAGCCAGTCAGGAAATTCTAGATGGTGCGCCTAAAGTTTCTGCCGAAGTTAAATAATTTCGCCGATATATGTAGCCCATACATTAGATGCCTTTAATCAAACCGCAGAATTCTGTACGGAATTCTGCGGTTTTTTTTTGCGTATTTAGTTTTACATATCTGTTAAAATTATAGACTTCAAACGCATGCTATCAAGCGTAGGTGTTAACTTTTTGGCACAAACGAGGCAACAAAAATTATCTCTTTCTTAATTCGCCCTGCCCTTATTCATTTACTTGCTTTCTTCGGCCTTTCTTTGCACGCTGTAATGTATTTTTAGCGTTTTAAAACTTATGCTTGATTAATGGATTCTGCTGTAGAAAAGTTACCCATTTTGTTCTTGTGCATTCTTTTGTACATCATAGTCTTAGCCATTCCATCGGTACGTAAAAATGGTTTGCGCAGTAAGTTAAGTCCGCTCATACCCATCGGGGCTTTTTTGTTTTTTTTACTGGGGTTTGACGGCAATAAGCAAACAGCTGTGTTGTGGTCGCACGACTTACTCCCCACCCAACTCTCTTTTACCATAGATGGGCTCGGACGACTTTTTGCTCTTTTGATTACGGGTATCGGTAGTTTGATTTTTATATACGCCAATGGATATATGAAAGGAGCCAAATATACCCAGCGTCTACAGAGCTTTTTGTTGCTCTTCATGCTGGCCATGCTTGGCGTTGTTCTATCGGACGACCTCATTATGCTTTTTATATTTTGGGAGCTGACCAGCGTCAGTTCTTTTTTTCTCATTGGATTTAAAAACGAAGACGAAGCCTCGAGGAAGTCTGCCCTACAAGCCATTTCCATTACCGGACTTGGCGGCTTGGTCATGTTGGGGGGATTCATCATTCTGGGAGAAATTGCCGGTACCTACGCGATTTCGGAAATGCACAATCCGGAAACCATTGCGACAATAACCAGTCACGCGTGGTTTACCCCCATGCTAATTTTTATTTTACTGGGCGCCTTTACGAAGTCTGCACAGTTCCCCTTTCACTTCTGGTTGCCTGGTGCCATGAAGGCTCCTACTCCGGTATCTGCCTATCTACATTCCGCTACTATGGTTAAAGCGGGTGTCTATTTGTTGGCCCGTTTCTCCCCTATCCTCGGCGACACCCCTGTTTGGACCATTGCCCTTATTTCCTTTGGTGGGGTAACCATGATTTATGCGGCATTTCAAGCCTTATTTAGGACGGATATGAAGTCCATATTGGCTTACACGACGGTATCAGCGTTGGGAATCATGGTGTTTTTACTGGGTATGCAAAGCAGCGACGCCATAGCAGCTGTATCGTTGTTTATTCTCGTTCACGCACTATACAAAGCTGCATTCTTTATGTTGGCCGGTACCATAGATCACGAAACTGGCACGCGAGACATCAGTAAACTCAGCGGATTAAAAACTGCCATGATGCCTTTGTTTGTCATTGGCATTCTCGCTGCATGGAGCAATGGAGGTGTACCGCCAAGTGTGGGGTTTCTGGGCAAAGACCTCATCTACGAAAGCACCCTTGCTTACCCGGGATTGAATTATTTGCTAACGGGCGTAAGTGTTGGCACCAACATCATGCTTTTTGCGGCGGGTTTACTTGTTGGCTGGATGCCTTTTCGAGGAAAAAAAATCTCCCATAAAAACCTTCAGCTACCCGCGCCTTCGCTGTGGGTACCGGCAGCAGTGCTCGCAGTATTGGGGATGCTGTTTGGACTATTCCCAAGCTTAATCAACGATTCATTGATTAACCCCGTAGCCAACTCCATCTCCGGTCAGCCTGAAGACATTCACCTAAAACTATGGCACGGTTTAAATACAGTTCTTTACTTAAGTCTTTTGACTATGGGACTTGGATTTTTAACCTACCTAGTAATTCGTCCGGGTGCTGGTATGCTCGGTTTTATTGAAAGTGCAGAACGGTTTGGTCCCAGACGTATCCTACACGGTATCTCTCATGGGTTTATTGGTCTATCCGACTGGATAACAAAGATCTTACAAAATGGTAAACTTAGAATTTACCTATTGGTCATCTTAGGGTTTTTAGTTCTCATACTTGGCTATGTTGTTTTAGCAGAAACCACCTTTACCATTGACATTGACATGCTCACCAACATTACCATCTACGAAGTAATAATTGTGGGCATATTATTTATTAGCGTGTTTTTGACCTTGTTTTCAGGTTCCAGATTGGCAGCAGTAGCGGCTATGGGCGTCGTTGGATATACACTCTGTATCATATTTGTATTTTACTCAGCACCCGACCTTGCCATGACCCAATTCACCATTGATACGCTTACCGTTATCCTATTTGTTTTGGTCCTATACCGCCTCCCTAGGTTTATTCGCTTAGATTTTTCGCCGCGACATATTTTGGATGGCTTGGTGGCCATAGCAGTTGGCGCGCTGATGACAATTATTAGCTTAGAAGTACTACAGCGCATGCCAGAGCGTGAGATCAGTGATTACTATGCACTCAACGCTTACGTATTAGCCAAAGGAAAAAACGTGGTCAACGTCATACTCGTTGACTTTAGAGGCGCCGATACCATGATTGAAATAGTGGTACTCAGTATTGCCGCCATTGGCGTTTACAGCTTATTGAAACTGCGCTTGCGCAAAAATGAAAAAATGGAGTAACCATGAATACCATTATTTTAAAGACCGCATCGAAATACCTGCTGCCATTGCTGCTGCTATTTTCTATCTTTGTTTTGTTACGAGGACACTACTTGCCCGGAGGAGGCTTTGTCGGTGGATTGATCGCTGCCATTGCTTTTGTTTTACACGCTTTTGCTAATGGATTACCCCACACGCAAAGGCTAATGCGCATTCACCCCGGCTTTCTTATGCCTTTCGGTTTAGCAATTTCTGCTGTCAGCGGTATGTTTCCTATGCTGCTCAATCAACCCTTTATGACGGGGGTATGGAAGAAAGACCCCGTCCCGGTTATTGGCAGTTTAGGCTCAGCCTTATTTTTTGATATTGGCGTGTATTTGGTGGTTATTGGTGCCTCGTTAACCATATTATTCACCATTTCTGAAACCCGCTAAGCATGGAAATACTCTTAGCTATTACCATTGGACTATTATATGCAGCTGGCATATTCTTAATCTTACGACGCTCCATGGTTCGATTAATCATCGGACTGATTTTATTGGGAAATGGTGCTAATTTACTGATTTTCCTTTTGGGAAGAATCAGCAAAGGGAAGCCCCCCATCATACCGGAAGATAGCAAGGTCTTTTTAGATGCCTATGCAGACCCCATACCTCAAGCATTAATTCTCACCGCCATCGTTATTTCGTTTGGCCTTCAAGCCTATGCCATTATTTTAGTTAAACGCGCCTACCGCGTAGTGAAGACCGACGATATTGAAGAAATGATAACCACCGACGAAATATGATTGCGCACGTTGTCATATGGCCCATTCTACTGCCTTTGGTTTCGGCCATTGTATTGATGTTCTTTTGGAATCAATCCAAGGTTCAACGCTATATTACTGTCGCTGGACACGGCATTAGTCTTTTGGCCTCTTTTTGGTTGGCCTTACGCACCTATAGCGGTGATATTATCACCCTGAATTCAGGTAGTTGGCCGGCACCATACGGCATTGTCTTCGTTGCTGATGCATTAAGTGGTACGCTGGTATTATTGGCCTCGCTTGCTGCCTTTTGTGTGAGTTTATTCTCCGTTGTTTCTATTGGGACTGGTCGGGCATCTTTTGGTTTTTTTCCCATTTTGCAGTTTTTATTAATGGGATTAAACGGCTCTTTTTTAGCCGGAGATATCTTTAATCTTTACGTGTGGTTTGAAGTCATCATCATCAGTTCATTTGTACTCATCACCTTAGGCAGTGAAAGAGCACAACTGGAGGGGGCCATCAAATACGTTACCATGAATCTTTTGGCTTCCATTATATTCCTTACTGGTATCGCAATTTTGTATGGACTTCTTGGCAGCTTGAACTTGGCCGATTTATCAGTAAAGATTGCACAGAGCGATGACAAAGGCTTGATAAATACGGCTGCCATACTACTATTGGTGGGATTTGGAATAAAATCCGCTATATTCCCTATGTACTTTTGGTTACCGGCATCGTACCATACACCTCCGGCTGCTGTTTCAGCCATCTTTGGTGGCCTGCTCACCAAAGTCGGTGTGTATGCACTAATTCGGGTGTTCTCGCTATTGTTTATTGATGACCCCTTCATACGCAGCACCTTTATTGTTTTGGCTGTAAGCTCTATGATTATCGGTGCCATGGGCGCATTGGTTCAACAAAATATTCGCAAAATATTTTCCTTTCTCATCATCAGTCATATTGGTTTCATGATTGCCGGTTTGGGGATGTTTTCCACCTTGGCTGTCATTGGAATGGTATTTTATCTCTTTCATGACATAATCGTGAAGACCAATGCTTTCATGATCAGTGGTTTGATTTTTAAACTTCGTGGTAGTTTTCGCTTAGAAAACTTAGGTGGTTTGTACAACCGTTATCCCTATCTATCTATCATGTTTGCTCTGGCCATGTTTTCGTTGGTAGGAACACCACCTCTCTCCGGCTTTTGGCCAAAATTATTTTTGTTAAAAGCATCGTTCAACGAACTCAACTGGTGGATTATAGGCGGTATTATTGCCGCTAGTTTTTTAACGTTAATTGCCGTTATAAAAATATGGCTATCAGTGTTTTGGAGAAAACACCCCAATTATGTAGAGGCAAAAAAGCGCATCGTTTGGTACGATTTACCAAAAATTCAAAAATTCACTATACTTTTACCCATAGCCATACTTACCGTTGTATCGCTTTATATCGGTTTAAACGCAGCTAAAATTGTGGAGATTTGTCAACTGATCGCCGAACAAATTACCCAGCCGTCATTATACATTGACGCCGTATTGTCTAACCCGGAAAATCAACCATAAGCATGCGCAGTTTGTTTCTCATGAATATCTTGCTTACTCTGGTATGGGCGGCTCTTACCGGAAAGTTTGACTATGGTAATTTCATTTTTGGTTTCATTATATCGTATGCTGTCCTATGGATAATTACCCGAGGTACCGAACGCGCTAAATACTTCAGTCGAGTCCCTAAAATACTCATTTTTATTGGGTTTTTTGTCAAAGAGTTAATCAAAGCAAACATACAAGTTGCTTACGACGTCATTACCCCTACAAACCATATGAAGCCAGCCATTGTGGGAATACCTCTAGATGCAGAAACAGAACTTGAGATAACCCTGTTGGCAAATTTTATAACCCTTACACCCGGCACGCTCAGCATGGATGTGAGTGACGACAAAAAAACCATTTATGTGCACGCGATGTATGTGGAAGACAAACAGGATTTTATAGACAGCATAAAAAATGGATTTGAACGAAAACTTTTGGATATTTTGAGATGAGCATCAACGATTACCTTTACCTAATTATATTGCCGATATTATCCATATCGGTGTTTCTGGTTTTTGTTCGGTTCATCATTGGTCCGGGTATTTCAGATCGTGTCGTAGCCTTAGACCTATTAATTACCATCGGTATTGGTATTATGGCCATATACGCCATCGTATCAGACAAGGCCTCTTTTCTCGATATCGCCATGATTTTTGCGTTGATTGCCTTTTTGGGAACCATTGCCTTTAGTTATTACCTAGAAAAAAGACGAAGAGATGACTGATTTTTGGATTGTTCTTTTAAGCTCTGCCGGGGCGTTGTTTATTTTACTTGCCGCCATTGGTATTCTTCGAATGCCCGATTTTTACATGCGCGTTTCGGTCACCACCAAGGCAGCTACACTAGGTGTTGGGTTAATTTTGGTTGCATCGGCATTTGCTTTTAAAAACTTTTCTGTAACTTCGAGGGTATTGGCTATTCTTGTTTTTATCCTCTTAACCGCACCCGTTGGTGCACACATGATTGGACGTGCAGCATATTTTATTGGGGTTAATTTATGGAGCAAGACGAAAATGGATGACCTGAAAGATAAATACGATAAAAAAAGCCATAAACTAAAGTGATGGATGACTATAAAGCCCGATGGCTTCGTTCCGCTCAATCGAAAAGGACTCATTTACTACGTGTAAACTCGGTTTTTTATCCCGATAACTATCGGGATCGCAAGCCGTACTTTCAAACTTTCTAGTCTAGCCACTAAAGCTTATAACATATAGCAGCCAAGCAAAGTCAAGGCTTGCTTTAATAATAAAAAAAGACATGAGTACCGACGACAAAAAGCTTTTTCTCTTAGATGCCTACGCGTTGATCTTCCGTTCCTACTTTGCATTCGCTAGAAATCCAAGGCTTACATCAACAGGGATAGATACCTCTGCGATATTTGGTTTTACCACAACGCTGATGGATTTGATGAAGCGTGAAAAGCCATCTCACTTGGCTGTAGTATTTGATGTAGAAGGTCCTACTTCACGTCACGAAACTTACGAGGCTTACAAAGCCAATAGAGACGAGACACCGGAGGGTATCAAAACAGCCATTCCTTACATAAAGGCATTGCTTAAGGCAATGAATATTCCCGTCATGTTTTCCCCCGGCTACGAGGCTGATGACGTAATTGGAACTCTGGCGCACCAAGCGTCTGACGAAGGATTTACGGTGTATATGATGACCCCGGACAAGGATTTTGGACAGCTCATAAGACCGGGTAAGGTCTATATGTATAAGCCTGCACGAAGCGGTGGACAACCGGAAGTAATGGATGAAAAGGCCATTTGCGAAAAGTGGAACATTCAACGCATCGACCAAGTTATCGATATGCTCGGTTTGATGGGGGATGCCGTGGACAATATTCCGGGTATTCCGGGCGTGGGGGAAAAAACTGCCGCTAAACTTCTGGCTCAGTTTGATACCTTAGAAGGGGTATTAGAAAATGCCGATGAAATCAAAGGTAAACTGGGGGAAAAAGTACGCGCCAATAAAGAACAAGCAATTTTATCAAAGGAACTGGCCACCATTCTCACCGATGCACCTGTGACCTTTAACGCAATAGATTTCCACTGGGATGAGCCAGATATGAACAAGGTTAAAGAGCTGTTCGAGGAACTTGAATTCCGAACCCTCTGGAAGCGTTTTGGCGAAACATTTTTAAACGGCGAGACAGCATCTAATGTCTCTACAATCGACTCACCTTCAGCGCCTGACTTGTTTTCTGAAATAGAAGCCTCCACGACCAAGACAGACCTCAATAGTTACAAACATTTTTACCAGTGCATTAACGACGAAACAGGGATTATTGAATTGGTCAAAGTCCTAAACAAACAATCTAGTGTTTGCTTTGATACCGAGACCACATCTCTGGTGAGTATTGATGCTAAATTGGTGGGCATAGCCTTTAGTTACGAGAAGGGCAAAGCCTATTATGTGCCATTCCAGGGCAGTGAGGATGAAAAGCAAAAGCGTATAGCGCTTCTCCAGCCGTTTTTTGAAAACAGCAAGGTTGAAAAAGTCGCACATAACTTAAAATACGATCTAGCGGTATTGAAAAACTATGGCGTTGCTCTGAACGGGCCTTTTTTCGACACAATGATTGCACACTATGTCTATCGCCCGGATGGCCGACACAGCATGGATATCGTTTCTGAGGAACTGTTGAATCACAAGCCAAAATCCATTGAGTCACTCATTGGTAAAAAGGGGAAAAACCAAGGCAGTATGACCGATGTCGCTTTGGAAGAATTGGTAGAATACGCGGGTGAAGACGCTGATATTACATTTCAGTTGAGCATAGTGCTCAAGGAAAAACTGTCGGAACACAAGCTCGAAAATATCTTTTACAAAGTAGATATGCCATTGGTTGAAGTGTTATGTGACATGGAACGCAACGGTGTACACATCGACAAAGAAGCCTTGGACGACTTATCGAAGGAGTTGGAGACGAGCATTGCAGAAACCGAAAAGTCCATCAAAGAAATGGCTGGTGAAGACTTCAACGTGGCCAGTCCGGCCCAACTGGGTGTGGTATTGTTTGAGAAATTAAAGTTGGTAGATAAGCCCAAAAAAACCAAAACCGGTCAGTACAGTACCGCCGAAGAAATTCTTTCAGAATTGGCCGATAAGCACGAAATTGCGCGTTTGGTTCTCGAATTTCGTCAGTTGAGTAAATTGAAGTCCACCTACGTCGATGCATTACCAAAGCTCATCAACAATAGGACAAAGAGAATCCATACGTCATTCAATCAAGCCGTCACGGCAACGGGAAGGCTAAGTAGCACCAACCCAAACTTGCAAAACATTCCCATACGTACAGAAAAGGGTCAACTGGTGCGCAAAGCTTTTGTGGCCAGTTCAGAAGATACGGTTATACTCGCGGCCGACTACTCACAGATAGAACTGCGTTTGATGGCAGAGATGAGTGGCGATGTGGTGATGAAAGAAGCTTTTGCCAATAAACAAGACATTCACGCAGCAACCGCAGCAAAGATATTTGATGTCCCTCTCGATGAAGTAAGTCGAGAACAAAGAAGTCAGGCCAAGACAGTCAATTTTGGCATTATTTACGGTGTATCTGCTTTTGGATTAAGTCAACAAACAAATCTCAGTAGAAGCGAGTCAGCAGAAATCATTAATTCGTACTTCAAAACGTATCCTGGCATCCGTGACTATATGGACGAACAGGTTGCCCTGGCAAAAAAACAGGGGTATGTTACCACATTATTGGGGCGCAAAAGAGCACTCCCCGATATCAACTCCCGCAATCCGGTGGTGAGAGGTCACGCCGAGAGAAATGCTGTAAATACCCCGATACAAGGAAGTGCAGCAGATATTATAAAGTTGGCCATGACGGGCGTACACCAAAAAATGAAAGAAGCGCAGTTAAAGAGTAAGTTTATATTACAAGTTCACGATGAATTGGTCTTTGAAGTCTACAAAGAAGAAGTAGAGGCGATTACACTTTTGGTAAAAAATGCCATGGAAAATGCCTATCAAACAACAGTACCCCTTGAAGTTGAGTTGGGTATCGGCACTAATTGGTTAGAAGCTCATTAAAAAAAAAGAACCGCCGAAGATTAAAAATCAACGGCGGTTAACTTAGAAAACACTCCTACTCACTGTTTTCTGATAAAGAGATGTTTTTTTGCAATCGGAAAAGCAAGTAAAAACCACCGGCAGATCGAAACCTGCCGATGGAATCATGAAAACACTCCTACTCACTATTTTAAAAAGAACTTTGTTTTCTTTAGTACAATGCAAATATACGGTCGCAAAAATTCTACAATATAGGTGTTAATACCCATTTTTATGCCTTGTACGCTATTATTAATCTGCATTAACCTTTTGATTAAATAATTAAACATTTGCTTTTTTAAGCCTCACGATAAACTCAGAATAATCGCCTTCAACACTTTCAAAAGATATTTTACCACCTACACGTTTTACCAGTTCATGAACAATGGATAATCCTAACCCTGTACCGGGCATATGCTTTGTGTTTTTCCCTCTTTGAAACGGACTAAACACAATATCTCTATCTTCCTCAGCAATTCCAATTCCGTAGTCTTTGACTTTGACGGATACATAACTTTTATCAACGATGATTGCAATTTCCGGATTCCTTTCACCACCATACTTGATGGCATTTGCCAGTAAGTTATTGAATATATGTCTTAGATCAATATCGTTTCCCTGAACAAAGGTGGGCTTATTCGGCCAATTTATCTGCTCAAAAGTAATGTGACTATTGGATATATAATAGTCTTCCAAAACATCGCTTAAAAGGCTCACTACATTCGTTTCACCCTTGACTTTATCAACAGGAACAGATTTTGTTTTTTCCAGCATGAATACCTGTTCGAGCATGTCATTCATCCAGTTGAGCTCCTTTTTAATTCGAGAAAGGTTGGACTTGGTTACAGTCTTTAACTGCTCATCCAGTTTCAATTCAATTAACTCAACATTTGACTGAATAATACTCATGGGCGTTCGAAACTGATGAGAAACCATAGAAATCAGGTGTGATTTCATTTTCACCAATGCTTGTTCCTTTTTTAAATTTTCCTCTAGTACCTCCCCTGCTTTTACGTTTTTAGAAATATCTACATGACAGCCAATAATTCGCACCGGCTCTCCTTCATCGGTCCACTCTGTTACACAACCTCCAACCAACATATGGACAGTACTTCCATCTTTATGTGTAAAAGAAACCTCATGCTTGAATGGCTGCTCACCTCTGGTATTGATGTGCTTAGTCAGTGAATCAAACAGTAAATTTGTATCGTTTTCATCTGCCAGTTCCATCCAACTGGCCACTTGATTATTCATTTCACTATCATCGTACCCCAAGCCTTTTTTTAGCATGGAACTCAAAAATTCTTCACCGGTTATCAAGTTCAAATCCCAATAACCAGATAGCGTTGTTTCAAAAACCCTTTAAAAGGCAAGTCTCTGTTCTTTTAAGTCATTAATCGCTTTAATTCGATCAATTTGAAGGGAGTAACTGTGAAGTAAATTGGCGCATGTATCAAATGCAAACGCTATTTCATTGACCGTTTTTTTTGATATTTCATTGTTGAAATTTGCCAATCCCAAGACCCCTATCAGTTGGTTGGCGTAGTAAATAGGCACACCCAAGAAATTATCGAGAATAACCCCACCCTTAATGTGATATTTTTTGTGGATAGATTTATCATTTCTATTGATGATTAATGGATTACCATTAAGATCTCTATCCCACTCATATGTGTTATCACCACCTTTTTCTATGATAACATCTATTAAGTTTCCAATTCCCTCTTCCCACGCTTCATTCAGGTTGGCAAGAACTTCAAAATTAACCCCATTGATTTCGTTACTTCCATTCTTTAATAGTATTAAAAAACCAAAAGACGCTTCGCTTTGCTGACAAACTATTTTGACGAATTTTCTAAAAGCCTTTTTACTGTTGGGGTTCACCAATAAATCACTTTGAATATCCCGCACCTTTTTCAAAAAACGATTCTGTTGGGTCAAGGATTTTAAATACCTTTCAGCTTTTGACTCTGCTTTATGGCGCACATAGCGCAAAGCAATCATATCGGCCACGTACTCAAGCGCAGCTGTTTCTTCATCCGTCCAATCTCTTTCATTTTCACAGCTATCAAAACCCACAAACCCCAAAAAGTCATCGTTATACATCAACCTCACCCATAAATATGATTTGACTTCTTGCACTTCTAGTAGACCCTTAGCCTCCGGAAATGGACAATCTTTGACATGAGCACTCATACTGGGTACAGTCATAAAAGCGGATCCAAATTCACCTAACTCAGAAAGCTTGACATTTTGTAAATACTCAGCATCTATTTCCGGCTTGATGCTTTCCCGACACCATTCCGATTGATACTTTAGCAACTTATCGTTGTTTGAAAATGGTAAAATAGTAAACAAATAAGACCTATCTACATTGGTCACTTTTCCAATTATTTCGATTACCTCATCGATTGCGTGGGTAAAATCCTCACCGCGCAAAAGAATTTTACTAATTTCCGGAAAGACGTTAACAATGGCACTCATGATGTACTGCTTATGCTTATTTTTGCAATGTATTGCTCTTTAAACGATATAAAGGTCACATACCACCCATACAAAGGTTCACGAATTTACAACAGCAAATGACACCAATTGCCATTAATGTAGACCATATATTTTTCTATGACGACAAAAAAAGTTTTGATTATAGATGACGAGAAAGACTTAGCAGACTCCATCGCTGAGTTTTTAGAATTGAAAGGCTATCATACTGCAGTGTGTTATAACGGATTAGAAGCGATTGAAAAGCTTAGCAACTTTGAATCAGACATCATTATTTGCGATATCGCCATGCCAGTAATGGATGGACTTGAGTTATTGAATACCATAAGATCTGAAGACCAATGGAACCATATCCCCTTCATTTTTCTTACCGCTAAAACAACCAAAGAAGACATGCGTCACGGAATGATCAGCGGAGCAGATGACTACATACTTAAACCTTTCAAGCTTTCTGAGATTGATGAGACAATCAAAACGCGATTACAAAGAAATAAGCAATTAATTGATCAAAACAAAACGGATAAACAGCTCATTGAGCACATCAATGAACTGACGAAAAAAGAAAAGCAAATATTTAAATTAATCTCCGAAGGATTATCAAGTAAAGACATAGCTAAAAAACTCTTTGTGAGTATTAAAACCGTCGAAAACCATAGATACAACATAACCCAAAAACTCAATCTTGAGGGACAAGGGAGTTTACTTAAGTTTGCCATGGCCCACAAAAACACCATTGATTAATGTGTACCCTTACCTGTATTCCTAAAAAAAATGGGTGTATCATCACATCAAATCGAGATGAAACTCCGTTGAAACCCGCCATTAGTCCACAAACGAGATACATTCATCCCCATTGGATTACCTACCCTACGGATATCCGAGGAGGCGGCAGTTGGATTGCATATAACGCGTTTAATAGGCGTGTGACTGTACTTCTAAACGGGGCTTTTTTAAAACACAAACACACACCGCCTTACGGCCATAGCAGAGGCTTAATTGTCTTGAACAGTTTTAAATTTGCAGATTTAAAAGAGTTTAGCGACAATTATAAACTCGAGAATATTGAACCATTTACGTTGGTACAGTTTCATGCATGCAAGAAGATCGAAGAATTGCGATGGGATGGTCAAGAAACGCACTACAAAACATTACCACACCACTTACCCCATATTTGGTCTTCGGCCAGTTTATACAACAGCCAAATGCAAAGCGAAAGAAACGAGTGGTTTGCTGCCTTTCTCAAAGCATATCCCAACCCTGATGTCGATGATATTTGGCGTTTTCACTTTGAAGGCGGGCATCATGCCGATGAATCTTATCGCATTCGAATGAATAGAAAAAAAGTTAAAACTTTATCTGTTATGCAAATAGAAGTTTACGAGCAGGTGTCTCACCGTTATGAAAGTCTGCATTGAGTTTTTCCAAACGCTCATATTTTTTTGATCAAAGGGCAGCAGATTTATTACTGCCTCGTATTTCCATGAATATGAGCGCCCACAGCTTGCTCATAATATTGATTTGTCTTTTGTGTCTAAAAAACACCTACGGAAACATTTCTCCGAAATACAAACTCGACATCACTTACCACAACGATACACTATTGGTAGATTGGCAACTACAATGGCGTAACAACACTGGTGATACACTTAGACAAATCCCCCTCACCTTCCTCTTTAATGCCGTTGCCAATAAACGGTCTTTTTACCGGAAGGAAAAAATTGAAGACCAAAAGAAAGACCTTCACTTTAGAAAAAAGGAAAGTATCTCCCACTTGGTTTACTTGTCCATTCATTCAAATGACACCCTTTGTTCAATCATCGGCGACCCCATTCACCCGGAAATCAAATGGGTGAACATGCCCGAAAGCATTCCTCCAAACGAAGAATTGCTGCTTCAGGGCACTATGCGCATTCACATTGGCGACTACGACGTAATTGGCTGGAGGAAAGAAGGACTTTGGCTTCAACACATTTTACCATTAATTTCCGCTTACGATGAAGAATGGGACATTACTCCCTTAAACCGACACGCCAACTACAGTAGAATAACAGCCTCTATAGAAGCCACATTTAACCTTCCAAAGGGCTGGGGCATTTTTTCCAATCTCAATCAACAGTCAAGCAACACGTATCAGCATAATCATACCAAAGATGTATTTGCGATCGTTGGACCAAATGTCACATTTAAACCATACTTCAAAAGTTGGGGCGTGTTTAATGGCAATCCGCTCAACGCCAACCACATCATGGCTCAAAACCTGCAAAACAAGCTAAACGAGCATCTTAAAACGTTCTACAATACCTCTTTGCGCGATGATTATAAACTGCTTAACCCTTCCGAAGCATTAGGATACCATGACCCGGGATGCGGCATTGTATTTCTTCCCCATGAAAAGAATTTATTGACATCCATCGATGCCGCAATTAACTTAAGTATTTTACAAACACATATCAAAACATCTCATCAAAATAATTTCTTCCGGGAGCCATGGTCTGGAGATGGTGTGGCAAGATTTATACGCGATGATTATATTGAACAGAGCAATGCAGACATAAAGTTAAGCTCTGGTCTTCCCGAAGCTCTGCGGTTGCTAACGCGGATTTTTCCGGTTGGTGACTTCCCGCTAACCTACCAAAACCACATCATGTATTTCTACTTGGCTCGACAAGGTCTCGATCAAGAGGCCGGAGCAGTTTACAGTGATATTTCTCCCGGAAACTACTTAGCTATTGTGGAAGGAAAAACTTCGATTGGATTCATGCACTTGAGGGGGAGGCTGGGCAGACAAGCATTCTATCGCAGTATGCAAGAATGGTTTGTTGGATTAACAAAGGAAAATGCCAATGCCTACGATGGGCTCAAACGTTCTTTAGATAATAATACACCAAAAAATACCGCTTGGTTTTTTGACCACTATTTAGACGGGCACAAAAAAGTGGATTACAAAGTATCGCGCATTCAAAGCTGCAGTTCCATCTATGCTGTTACCGTTAGAAATTATGGCAAGGCAGCTGTTCCATTTTCTCTTACGGGTATAAAAGATGGCGAAGAAATAATTACCATTTGGTACGAAGGGCATACAGGAAAAAAAACCATTCAATTTCACTTGGAAGACTACGATGAAATTGTATTGGATCAGCATTTAAAAACCATTGACCTCAACCCTAGAAATAACCGCAGAAAAAGCAGTGGGATTTTTCGGGGCCTACAACCCGTAAAATGGCAAGTGTACACCGACATTGAAAACCCTCGCCGAGAACAGGTTTTCTTTTATCCGGTGGGTGGTTTTAATGCCTATGATGGTTTGTACGCTGGCGTATCATTCTACAACCGAACCACCATCCCTAAAAAATTTGAATACCGCATTGACCCTACGTACTCTACCCAAACCAGAAGCTTGACCGGTTCTTTAGGCTTAAAAGCAAACCTTACACCTTCAGAAGGTTGGTTTCACCGAATTGAGCCGGGGTTTTTCTTTCACCACTATCACTACGATGTCAATCTGGGGTATTTCCGCTATTCGCCTTTTGTGCGATTTTGGTGGAAAAAGTCACACCCCAGAAGTGAAAATATTCACCGTACTAGAATTCGATACTTGCGCTTAGATCGTGAAACCCTTCCGGAAACCGACTTCCCCAATGCGGAATATCAACTCTTACAATTTACCCACGACTTCGAAAACGTAAATATTCTTCGCCCTTGTTCCATCAGAACACAGTTTGAGGTATCCGACGCATTTACAAAACTGCAAATCGATATTGACCAAAGGTGGATGCTGCCTAATAAAAAGTGGATGAGCACCCGTTTTTTTGCCGGTGCATTTCTCTCTAGAAGTCTCGAAGAAGGCAATCAGTTTTTTGATTTTGGTATGAGCGGAACTTTAGATTACGCCTTTGATTACTATCTATTTGGACGATCGGAAACATCCGGTTTATTGAGCCAACAAATGATTATGACCGACGGTGGATTTAAGTCTCAAACAAATGCGTTTGCGTCTCAGTGGTTAACGGCCTTTAATACCTATGTTCCTATCTGGAAGGTTTTTGGGGTATTTGGAGATGTTGGTCTCGCGGATAACGTTAACACCGTATATTGGGGATACGGTGTTCGCCTTGGTCTATTGAGCGACTTCTTTGAAATTTACCTACCCATTCAAAATCAAGATCGCATCATGTGGGAACATGCCTATCCCAGTGAAATACGCTTCATGCTTAATATTGATGTCAATCAGATTATACAGCGTGTAAGACGCGGCTGGTATTAGTTAATGGAGCATAGCCACTACGACTTTTAAATTGGCAGCAAAGCGCTGCCTACAAAGTCTGATTACTGCGTTACATTTTACTCGTGTTAGGGTCAACGCGTAGGTTGTGCCCCCCAACGCAGCAACAATTATTCAAATAGTATTTTTTCATATGCCCGGCAAATACTGTCCCATGAAGGCACAGTCCAAGTAGGCGGTGGTGTTGGTTGTTTCCTCCGCAAATCACCTAAATATTCAGCATCTTGAAAATACCCTACGGCGTCTTCCGAAAGTATTTCACGATTAAAAACATTGTCGTGCGCGATGATGCGACAGCCAGAAGCCATAGCTTGAATCAAACTGGGGTTGGTTCCCCCTACGCTGTGTCCATGGATATAGTAAGTGCAATGTTGTCGCAACCACTCTGCATGAGGCTTATAATAAACGCCGCCAAGCCAATAAATTTTCTTTCCGGCCGGGTACTGCTTGATGAGCAACTTGGCGAAGCGGTTACTTATATGTCCGGCTACCACCAACGGACGGCGAACGTGCAGTTGTGAGGCAAGAATCACGTCTACATGATTCTCGGGTTCCATCCGAGCCATTACCAAATCAAATGACTCCGGGAGTTCTATGTTTGGCTTTTCAACCACTATTTGCGTGGCGCCATAACCAATAATTGCTGCATCAATGGCGTAAGTATCCTTTAAATACCGAGCCATTTCCGGATGATCGGCAATATGAAGATCACTGTGAATAACGGCCTGTTTTTCTGCCCAACGGAGGAAACGCTGCACCAAAGGGGCATATTTTTGACGCCTCCATTCCAATCCGTCCATATTACTCACGTGTTTGATCTTTTTTGGCCACAGAAAAGACCATATGGTATTGCTTGTGTAACCAAGGTGCAACCACACGTCAAAGTGCTGTTTACGAGCATGCCACTGGCAGTTGAAGTCATAGATAAACTGTCCAAATGTACCGAGTAAAACCTCAGCGTTGTAGCATCTTTCTAAAACCACCCCTTTGTACGTCATTTCTTTATTAGGGTGATTGTGTGTTTGGTAAACCACCACTTGATGTCCTTTACCGGCCAAATACACGGCCAGGTGCTCCGCCAGTTCTTCAAAACCGCCGTATACATTGGGTATACCCCTAGTCCCTAGTATGGCTATTCGCTTAGCAGATGTACTCATAGATGGATTTTAGTCGCTCGATATGATGCTTCATTGTATGCTTACTAAAATAGGTCACTTGCTCTAAAGTAGGTTTGACTCTAAGCGATTGTTCTATAGCATTTTCTAATTCATCTTCGTTTTCAGGGTCTACATAAATGGCATATTTACCATAAACGTCTTTGGTATCACCACCACTACCCACAA
Organism: Cryomorphaceae bacterium; assembly: GCA_003566715.1. GTDB lineage: Bacteria > Bacteroidota > Bacteroidia > Flavobacteriales > Schleiferiaceae > CSBr16-58. The sequence continues at coordinate 89,067 of PXCF01000135.1, forward strand.
CGATTGGCTTTCCCATAACAGCGCCTTCTAAGGCCGCCAACCCCGTAGTTTCAAAAGCACTTGGTAAAACCACAACCCCTGCGTTTGCTAAAGCTTGTGCGTAATCTTCTTGAGGTACTCGGCCAAAAAAACGTATCGTTTCGCCGGCAATGGCTTTACACAATTCTTCGTATCCTTTATTTTGCGCACTGGCAGACCCGTAAATGTGTAGTGGCCATGAGCGACGTGTGCAAATGTTGACTAAGGATTTCACCCCCTTTCTTGGCTCTATATAACCACCAAATACCAGATGCGTTCCAACTGTTGGTTGTTGTTGAAAAAAAACGTCTGAAACACCAAGCGGCACGATTTCCACGTGTGAAGGTAATGTGAAATATTGCTGTAAACGATGAATTTCATGCTGTGTAGAAGCCATTAATACATCTACATTGTTCAGTACGTATTGCATGGACTTCTTGTGCCCTTTCCTCAAATACAGCCAACCAGGGAATGACGCCTGTCCTACAAGCCAGCGAGCAATAACCTTAACATACTCCCATCTGAACTTACCTAATACTCGAGCCAATAAACGTTTAACCGTATGGTTACTTTTGAGATCAACATCGTAAAAATCCACCCAAATCGAAAATAAGGCCACCGGCTTCCCGCGTTTCAACCAGGGCATTAACTCATGAGGACGACCAATGTTGAACAATTGGATAACGTCTATTTGATCAAGCATAACAGGTCTATCGTTTTGAAAAATGGTGGATAAACCGCCAGCCTTTGTCCACGACTCAGCCGTCGTTTTCAACTGCACGTAATCTCCTCCCGGATTGTCACGATAATCACTGCGAGGAATGAACAAAATATGCTTAGCTTTGCCTGACAAATTATATTATTTGATGGTCCAAAGCTACGGATTAATACAAAATCATTAATATAGTTGAACTTTTGCTATTTGGTAAAGGTTTACTTGACATTCGTTAATCAATCACAACAACCCAAAATTATGAAAAAAGTACTTCTTTTCTCTACAATGGTTGCCTTTATCGCCGCTTGTGGC
>PXCF01000115.1 GCA_003566715.1 Cryomorphaceae bacterium
AAACGACTAAACAGATAAACAAATAAACGCCTCAACAACTAAACGTATTCACCACATAGGCACATAGAAGCACATAGAATTGAGACGGAATATTGCTACGTGTTAGAAGAAGTGCACATAGAACCACATAGAATTGAGACGGAATATTGCTACGTGTAGAGAAAGTGCACATAGGTTTATCACCTTCGGCGACTGGGAAGGCACGTTCAGGTCAATACTGGCGTTCGTTCATTACCAAACGCCTCTTACCGAAACAACTGCAACGACCCGGATTTTTCTATCCCTTGCATTTTGAACATGTAAAAATAGGTGCCTTCGGATGCCGGGCGGTTTTCGAAGAAGCCATCCCAGAATTCCTCAAAGGGCTTGGTGGTATAAAACATGGTTTGTCCCCAGCGATTGAGAACGCGAAATTCGGTGCCGGTGGCGCAGGGATCGCCTCGCAATTCAAGTAAGTCGTTTTTCCCGTCTTGATTGGGCGTGAATACATTGGGCACGGAAAGTTCTTCGCCAAATGGGGTGAAATCGTACCACAGCTCTTTGACAAATGAAACATTACACCAGTTGTCGCGAATGATGAGACTAAACGGTTGCAGGCCATCACTTCTAAAGGGAAGCATGGCATTTCGACCGGTGACCGTGGTGTCTTCATTTCTCCAACGAACGCTGTAACGATCTCGCATGAGTGAATCGTTGACCAAGCTTAGAAAAAGTTGTCCGTACAAACAATCTTCCGTGGCGGTGTCCACGTCCGGAAACGAGAAATCCTGTTCGATAAATTCGACCTCAAAAAACGCCGTATCGGTTTGTCCGCAAATGGTATCGTGGGCCACCATAAAACCGCCATAAATACCCGGACCGGGGTAGAAATACGTGGTGTCGGCAACGGAATCGGAATCCCAAATGACCCCATCTCCAAACACCCACTCGACATAATCTGCCAGGGTGGTATCCACAAAGAAATTGACTTCGTAAAGGGAATCACAATCAAAATAATCGATCTCCAGAGCGGCGACCGGATCGATGAAACTTTCCACTTCCACCTGAATAAACACGGTGTCGTACAAAAAACAGTTGGTATCAATAGCCACCAACATCACGTTATAGATATTGGGACCAACCAACAGAACCGTAGGGGTGGAATCCGTCGATGTTTGTCCGTCGCCAAAATCCCAGAAATAGGCATTGGCATTGTTGGAGGCATTGGAGAAGGAAATGAGAAAGCCATCGCAAAGACTGTCGAGTTCGGTAGACACGTCCACGTCGGCATTGGCCTCTACCGAGCGGTCAAAGTCAATTTTAATGCCGGCTTTATTGCAATTAAAACTCAGGTTATTGGGCCCATAAACCCCGGGGGTTGTTGGAAAATTGCCCGCGCCACAGGCAGCACAAACGGATTGATAAATGATTCCTTCGGGACTAAACCTCGACGTGCCGCCATCCACGTGTTCGTTGGCCGTGCCGCCATAAAACGTTCCAAATTCCAACGATGACGCATCGGCAGAGAGCGCAGCGAAATACAAGTCGCTGCCATCGGTGGTGATTTTAAAGGCATTGGAAGTAACCGGTAAGCCGTCGGTAAAGCCATTAAACGCCGGAACCATGTTGTTGAAAAACGGTGAGGGATTATTGCTTTCCCCGCCCCACATACCAAACAGGATGGCGTTACAATTATCCACCTCAAAAGCCGTAGGTGCACACAGATGGCCACTGCTGCTTCCAAAGTTGATGTTCCAAAGTCGAGCAACCAAATCGGGAGTGAACTTGGAAATGAAGTGCTTGCCGTCGGGATTGCCATAGCGGGTGGTGTCGTGGGGAAAAACGCCCTTGGTTTGTCCGAGTGCATACAAGTTCCCGTCTCTATCGGTATCGATGTTGAAAATTTGGTCGTAGCTTCCGGTTCCCAGGTAGGTGGCATTGACAAAGCTTCCCGTATTGCGGTTGAACTTGGCAATAAACCCATCAATGGAATCTCCGTAGGTTGGTTGAAAACCCGTTTGCAAACTGTCCATCGGAAGATTGGGACTAAACGTTCCCCCGGCGATAAACACGTCGTCGCCATCGATGCGCACCGTATAAGCGGCATCGTGCCCGAAACCGCCGTAAAAGGTCCCCCACTCCAGGGTGGTGAGATTGGGATTAAACTTGAGCAGCAAGGCATCGGAGCCGCCCTGCTGGGTAGGAAACGCGGCATTGGTGAGTGGTACAATGCTCGAAAAGGTGGTGGATGCTATGTAGATGTTATCCAGCGAATCCAGGAACACTTCTCCTCGGGCATAATCGCCATAATTTCTCAAAATCTCCAAATTAATTCCGTCGTTGCCGTTTCCGCCAAAAAAAGTGGAGCCGACCAATGCCGTTCCGGTAGCGTTAAATTTAGTGATAAAAATATCCGAGCCGTTGCTGAAGGTGTAGCCCGGTAAGATGAACATACTCCCTCCGCCGAAGTTGGACTGCCAAGCGGTGGTCAATGTCGGGAAATTGATGGATGAGGTGGTTCCAAATACCACCAGCTCGTCGTCTGGCGTAACAATCATGGAATGCGGCTGTTCGGAATTGTTGCCACCTAAGAAGGTCGAATACTCCAGGGTCGTGCCGTCGGGACTAAAAACAAAAATGGAGACATCGGTATTACCGCCGCCGTAGGTGGTTTGGTAAGCCCCGGGGTTTGTGGGGTAATTGCTGCCGAAGACCATCCCCCCCGCGTATAGTCTGCCGTCGCTGTCGTAGGTGGCCGTAAACCCCCAGTTGTCGGCAACGCTTGCCGAAAAGGAGCTAAACACCACGGTAGGATCGATAATCAAATCGTATGAGGGGTCGTATTTTCCCAGGGCAAAACTTACCAGCGTGTCGTTGACCACAAAGTGGCAATTGATCTTGTAGTAAACCCCATTTTTAATTTGGTAGGCAAACGGTTCGAGTTCGACCACCGTACCGAGGGAGGTCTGCATGTGCAGCTTATCGTCGATGATTTCCAAGCCATCGAGACCGGTGTAAACCAAGGCAATCTCATCGGGACTTTGACCGGCCGCCACCCGAAAGTCGTATTTCAGATGTCCGCGTTCGGCGTACCAGCGAAAGTCAACCCCTTTATAAATGTCTTGGTAAACCACGCGGCGATGTTCTTTCACTTCGGTGGCCCATTGTTTTGGATCGTTTCCAATGAAGTAGTTTCGGTACGAGCGGGCCGGACGCTCGGCGACAACGTTGGGTTGACGGTTCCCCCCTACCCAACTCAAATCGTAGGTATGCTCATTGATGATAAAATTGCCGTGCGCGTCTGTAGGGAAGGTGTTTTCTGGCGTAATGCCGTGGTGTCTGTCGTGCCAAAAATTGGTAAACGCCGGATCGCGCAATTGAAAGCGGATCTTGCTTTTTTCGTAGTAAATGTTGCCGGAATTTAATGGCGTTTGGGCCACAATGTGTTTTGACCACTGTCCGTGATTGGGCAAAAAGACAGGGTCTGCCTCATGTGCCAGTGCGGTGGTTGTCAACATACACAGCAAAAAAATACATCGCAATACTTGCCCCATCTTAATTCAGGTAACTAAACCACTAAAATACGGCAGACGGTTTAAATAGAAACGACTTTATGCAGGCTAAATTTTTAACGTGGGTTAATAACCTTTGGGAATGTATTTTTGCACCCCTTTTTTTGGGGGGATTTAAACATTTTAAAAATCTAATGATCAATCATGCAAGCTAAAGAAAAAGCCTTTCAAGTTGACGCTGCGCAATTGTTGAAATTGAGCGAAACGTACGGAACGCCACTCTATGTGTACAACACAGCCATAATGGAGCGCCAGTACAAACGCTTAAAACAGGCTTTTTCTAAGTTGGACGTGCACATCAATTACGCTTGCAAGGCACTGTCAAACATCAATGTCATCCGCTTTTTTAACAAGTTAGGATCGGGATTAGACACCGTTTCTATTGAAGAAGTGAAGATTGGACTAAAGGCCGGGTTTACACCCGACCGCATCATTTTCACGCCCAACTGCGTATCGTTTGAAGAAATTGTGGAGGCCGTTGATCTGGGGGTGCGCATCAACATCGACAACCTCTCCATCCTCGAGCAGTTTGGCAACACCTACGGCAGTTCATACCCCGTGTGTGTGCGCATGAATCCCCACATTATGGCCGGTGGTAACAGCAAAATATCTACCGGACACATCGATTCTAAGTTTGGTATTTCCATTCACCAAATGCGTCACCTGCAGCGCATTGTGGAGAGTTACAAAATCAATGTTGACGGACTGCATATGCATACCGGCTCCGACATATTGGACGTTGACGTATTTATCAACGGGGCGCGTTTGCTCTTAGATACGGCTTTGAACTTCCCCAACCTGTCTTACATCGACTTCGGCTCCGGGTTTAAAGTGGCTTATAAGCCGGGCGACCTATCTACCGACGTAGAATTGCTGGGAGAAAAAATGGCCGAATTGATGGAGGAATTCTACCGCGAATACGGCAAGCGCCTGACGGTTGAGTTTGAACCGGGGAAATTCCTCGTATCGGAGAGCGGACACTTCTTGGCGAAGGTGAATGTCATCAAACAAACCACCGCCACGGTATTTGCGGGCATCGACACCGGACTGAATCACTTCATACGTCCGATGTTCTACGATGCCTACCACCACATCACCAACATCAGCAATCCGGATGGCACCGAAAGGGTGTACACCATCGTTGGCTATATCTGTGAAACCGATACCTTCGCCTGGGATCGTCGGATGAACGAGATTCGACAAGGCGATGTACTCTGTTTCCACAATGCCGGCGCCTATCTTTATGCCATGTCGTCGAACTACAACAGCCGTAGAAAGCCGGCCGAGGTGTTGATTCACAAAGGCAAGGATCACTTAATCACCAAGCGTCAGGCATTTGAGGATATATTACACAATCAAGTGGAACTAGACGTTTTTTAAAAAGGTGACTGTCTATTTTGCAGGGGCGTATGGCTATATGACCATACGCCTGCTTCATCACAGATTCACCCCCACCAATCCCAACAGCAATAATTATTGAACCGTATATTCGCAAACTGAAATTATAGTTTATGTTACACATTATTTTATTTGGCCCTCCCGGTGCCGGGAAAGGCACACAGGCGGAATTTTTGCAACGTGAATACGATTTGGTTCACTTGTCTACCGGTGATATTTTTCGTTACAACATTAAAAACAACACGGAACTGGGCGTTAAAGCCAAAGCATTTATGGACCAAGGCAAGCTTGTTCCCGATGAATTGACCATTGCGCTATTGGAAAGTGAGGTTAAGAAAAACCCGGCGGCACGTGGTTTCATCTTCGACGGGTTTCCTCGTACTGCCGCCCAGGCAGAGGCGTTGGACAGTTTTTTACACGCCCGCGGACAAGAAATTAAAGCGTTGTTGTCGCTGGAAGTACCGGAAGACGAGCTAAAACAGCGTTTGGCGGAGCGCGCCAAGACATCGGGTCGCGCCGACGATGCCGATCCTGCCATCATTCAAAACCGCATCCAGGTGTACCGCAACGAAACCGAACCGGTGAAAGCACATTACCAGGATAAGGGCAAATTGATAGGGATAGATGGGGTTGGCAGTATTTCAGACATTACCAAACGTCTGTTTGATGCCGTTAACCGTATCAAATAATTAACAACATTCGTCTGCCCTTGCGGGATTCTGACACGGTAACACCAACATTATGGCCGGAAGCAACTTTATTGATTACGTCAAGATTCACCTGACATCCGGTAACGGTGGTGCCGGCAGTGCGCACCTGCATCGAGCGAAATACATTCCCAAAGGTGGTCCCGACGGCGGCGATGGTGGTCGTGGTGGTCACGTCATTGTTCGGGGCAACGAGCAAATGTGGACCCTGCTCCACCTGAAGTACCGCAAGCACATTCGCGCCGAGAACGGAACGAACGGCAGTAAAAACAACAGTTCGGGAAAAGAAGGAACCGATCAGTACATTGAAGTGCCCTTGGGCACGGTAGTGAAAGACGCCGATACCGGAGAGGTATTGGGAGAAATCACCGAGCACGGTGAAGAACTGATTGCCAAAAAAGGCGGTCGCGGTGGATTGGGTAATTCACATTTTAAATCGCCCACCAACCAAACGCCACGTTTCGCCCAACCCGGGGAAGAGGGCGAAGAAGGTTGGGTGATTTTGGAACTTAAAGTATTGGCCGACGTTGGCCTGGTGGGTTTCCCCAATGCCGGAAAGTCTACCCTCCTATCCGCTGTTTCCGCCGCAAAGCCGGAGATTGCCGATTATCCGTTTACCACTTTGGTGCCTAATTTGGGCATTGTTTCCTATCGCGGTTACCAAAGTTTTGCCATGGCCGATATTCCCGGTATCATTGAAGGAGCTTCGGAAGGCAAGGGTTTGGGCCACCGTTTTTTGCGCCACATTGAGCGCAATGCCGTGTTGCTCTACCTCATCCCCGCAGATGCCGAGGACATCAATGCGCAGTTTGCCATTTTACGACGTGAACTGGAGGCCTTTAATCCGGAGTTGCTCCACAAAGACCAGTTGGTGGCCATCAGCAAGGCCGATATGCTCGACGAGCAAATGATGAAAGAGATGGAAGCCTTGATAGATTTGCCCATCCCCCATTTGTTTATATCAGCCGTTAGTCAGTACAACCTCGATGAGCTCAAAGACGAGCTTTGGAAACTCATGAATAAGTAATGCGTCTTATCCGGTGGTTTGAACAAGCCGACACCCAAGTATTTCTTTGGATGAACAACAACAGTCCGTCAGCATTGGACGATTTTTTTATGTTCATCACCAGAGTAGATGTTTGGATACCGCTGTATGTTTTACTGCTGATTGTACTTTACCGCAAATACCCGAAGTGGAATTATTTATGGATCTTGGGAGGTGTTGTTTTAATGGCTTTGTTGGCCGATCAAGGGTCGGTAAAGCTGTTTAAAGACACGTTTCAACGATTGCGACCGTGTAACAATCCCGAATTGGACGGGTTGTTTCGCGCGTTGAAAGAAGGTTGTGGAGGAAAATACGGCTTTGTGTCCTCACACGCATCCAACACCTTTGCCCTGGCCTTTTTTGTTGGCGTATTGACCAACCGCACGTGGTGGGCCATTATGCTGGTATGGGCGATCATGGTGAGTTACAGCAGAATCCACATTGGGGTCCACTTTCCTGCCGACATATTCTTTGGTGGTATTTTTGGTGCGTGTATTGGCTTTTTTATCGGCACCATCGTCAAGCGACCCGCATCGATACGGGCTTAACGAATCAGGTTGACACTGCCCGTGCGGTAATGCCACTCCCCTTGTTGATCTTTTAAGTCGAGCTTGTACACGTACGTTCCGATTGGCGCCGGCTTTCCATTTACCGAGCCATCCCAGTGCACCGTCGGACTTTCCGAAGAAAACACCCTTTGTCCCCAGCGATTAAAAATCTGCAAATTGTACTCCAGCACATTGGTGACGAATATTTCAAAGAAATCATTCAATCCATTTCCGTTGGGACGAAAGGCGTTGGGGATAAATATGTTGGTTTCGGGGACCACATAAATATCCACAAAGGACGTATCGAAGCAGCCCATTTCGTTTTCACCGATCAAAAATGCCACAAAATGCGCTGAATCGGCATCGTAGGTGTGATTCAATCTGTCTGGTGAGGGAGAAAAAATCTGTCCATCACCCGTATGAAGTTCAGTGTAGTTAACATCGTCGCCAACGGTAATGCTGAACGTCACCGAGGGGTCGTACATCAACAATCTACGAGCAGAAGCATTCAGTAAAACCTCTGCTCCCCTTTTTATGGTAATGGGCGATAAATTAATGTTGACAGTATCAATACAAAACGTGTTGGTCTGTATCTGGATGGTTGGTCGGTAAACGCCGGGGTCACTGTAAGTATGACTTACCGATAGCGTATTTCTATAGGTGGTTCCATCGTCCATATCCCATAGGATTTGCATGGTACCACGAGCGCGGGCATTGCTGTTTATCTCCGCTTCGTAGGGCGCACACCCCTCATCTTCCAGTCCGGTAACGTCAAAGGAAATCCGGTCAAAGAGCTGTAATTGTTCGTAATAAAAACTCGAGCAGCCAAACTGTTCGGTGGTCAAGGTGACTTCATACGGATTGCCGTCATTGGTAAAGGAAATGGGCGGCGGATCTGGTCCCGACCAAGTTTGCGGGGTGGCATTCACGCCAAAGTTCCACTCAATGGAAGCCTGGGGCACCAAGTTGCTCCCGTGCATTTCAAAAGTCAGTCCCTTATCCAAACAAGGGCTATCTCCCCAAGTGAACCAATTATCCACGGAATCTCTGATTTCAAAAATCTCAATGGCGGTATCGATGCACCCCGGAATGCCGCTATTGATAACGAGCATCACTTCGTAAAAGCCCGTATCGCTGAAGGTATAGATGGGATTAAAGCTGGTAGATGTATCGTTTGGCGCATTGCCGGGGTCATTGAAAATCCACATCGCCTCGAGCATGCCCGAACTGAAGTGTTGAAATTGAATGGTTCGACCGATGCACTTGGTTTCCGCGGCAATTTCTGCTTGAGGTCGAATACCGGCTTGTGTAGATAAAATACAATCGGCTACGATAAACTGCATTTCCCTGGTAACCGAGTTGATGAGCTGTCCATTGCGATACTCATCCACACAAACGCCAACGGTAAAAAACCCCACCACCGGATCTGGAAAGACCGTAATGGTTCCGGTTTGCGGGTTGATCGACATACCCGGACTGCCATTTATAGGGGTGGCCGGGGAAAAGCCGGCGGTGTAAGACACCGGCGTGTATGGAGGTCCGGAGGGCGGACTGGGCATAACCGTTCCCGGTGCTTGTCCGCCACCAAGCATTGGTGCACAGAGGGAGAACACCAAACTATCGCCATCCGGATCGGAGGTTGGTATATCGATGATATTGGGTTGACCAAAACAGAGCAGCAAATTTGGATAATCGAGAAATTGAACCGAGCTGTTACAAGCGGTATCGTTGGCTGGAATTTGTGTATGATAGGATGTACCTGTTGAAGCCGGCGCCACGATATTCATCACCACATTGTTTCTACAACACCGCTGATGAACGATGGTGTAGGGAAATTGAGACACGGGCAAAACAATCGTATCGATGTATTCCGCGTATTCCACACATACATTGGAAGGTGGCGGGGGACTACAGCTATCGGCTACCAGGGGGATATTGGGAAACACATTGGTTATCGGTACGGAAATGGACTGATAAACAAAGCCATTGTTGTAAAAAGCAATGGGAACAATTTGGTCAAAAGGCACCTGATTGTTGTTGCAATCTCTAAAAATGGTCAATTTGATGCGGTAAGTATTGTTTCCCAAGCACGTGTATGTCATATCGCCACCTACCAAGTGAGAGGCCTCTACACTTAGCGATATCAACAGAATGGCAATAATGAATAGTGATTTTCTCATAAAATATCACAAAATATACCTCGGAATAACGGTTCTCCAGCATCAATTTACAACATGTAAAAGTACGAAAATGTTACTGTTCAAACAAATTTATTAGAGAAATTTCTCTTATGGAAAAATAAATTGGTTTGGTAACGGGTGATTTTGGTATATTCGCAGCCTTATTAAAAAACGATATATTTAACGTATGGCTACATTAGAAAACATCCGTAAACGTTCGGGATTGTTGCTTATTACCATTGGATTGGCAATGGCTGCTTTTATTCTTATGGATCTGTTGGGGTCCGGTGATTCACTTATTCGCGGCAATCAACTGATGGTGGGAAAGATCAATGGCCGAAGCATTGATTTGCCTGAATTCAGTGAGCGCATGGAGCAAATCACTGAAAACTATCGTCAAACCTCTGGCGATATGTCGCTTGCCAATGTTACCCGCAAGCAGTTTGCAGAGGCCGCTTGGGAAGAGTTTATCCGTGATTACACGTTGACCAAAGACTTGAAAACACTTGGTTTAACTGTGGGCGACGACGAACTCTACAGTCGCATCATTCAGCACCCGGATATCCTTCAAGCCGACGCGTTTCGCGATGAGGTAACCAATGCCTTTAGTGAAGCTCGACTTCAGCAATATTTAACAAGCTTGCAAGATCAGCGCTTCGACAACCCGGATGCCAATCGCTTCTGGCAGCAGTGGAAAGGCTTCGAAAACAACATGCGCAGCGAAGCACTTAACAATAAGTACAGTATTGCCATCAGTTTGGGGATGCACAAACCCGAAAAACTTGCCAAATTCAACTTTGAGTTGGAAAACCGCGTTCGCAACGTCGAGTTGATTCCCATTCTTTTATCTACCATCCCCGATGCAGAGGTCACCGTGACCGAATCTGATCTCAAGGATTATTACAAAAAAAACAAAGACGATTTCAAGGTCGATGAACCTTTTAGAAACTTTGAATTTGTTGTATTAGACGTTAACCCCAGCGCCGAAGATATTCAGCAAGTGCGCAACGAATTAGAAAAGTTTTCGCGTCAGCAGCTCGAAAGAAACAGAGCGACCGGCGGGTACGACACCGTTCCTCCTTTTGCCAAAGCAGAGAACGATTCGTTGTTTGTTACACTTCGCAGTGACCTCCCCTACCAAGGAAAATTCTATCGCGAAGTATTGGGCTTTAATCCTGAATTTGACTCCATTATTTTTGCCGGCGACGCCACAGGAACCGTTTTTGGTCCTTACGAAATGGACAATGGCAACTACATGGCATTGGGCAAAGTCAGTGAAGTGGCTTATCTACCCGACTCCGTTCAGGCAAGACACATTCTTATTGCCTTCCAAGGTGCCGAGCGTTCACAATCGCAGCGCGCTCCCTTTGAGGCCAAAGCATTGGCCGATAGTTTGCTCGATATCTTGAGAAATGATCGCAGTCAGTTTGAAGCCCTATCGTCTGCCAACAGCGACGATGCCTCAGCGGCGCAAAAAGGTGGGGACTTAGGTTGGTTTAACGAAAGTACCATGACCCCCGCGTTTTCGGATTACTGTTTTACAAACCGCACGGGTGACATGGGATTGGTGCAAACGGAATTTGGTTTCCACATCATTGAAATCACCGGACAGAAAGGCAGCAGTAAAGCGGTAAGAATTGCCGAGATTGCCCGCGAGGTTTTGACCTCAGAAAAAACCGATACCGAAGTTTATCGCTCAGCGTCTCGCATTGCCGAAGCCGCTGCTGATGCCGATAAATTCGCCGAATTGGCCCGTGAAGCCGGTGCGCAAGTTCGTACCGCCACAGACGTCAATCGCTTCGATGAAACGGTGATAGGCTTGGGCGCCAACCGCGATTTGGTTCGCTGGGTATTTGACGAGGACCGCCGCGTTGGTCACGTAGACGTGCAACGCAGTGCCAACAACAGCTACATCGTCATTCACGTTACCGACATCGTTGAGGAGGATTACGCCCCATTTGAAACCGTACGCGAAGAGATCGAAGACATCGTCTTTAACAAAAAGAAAGCGGCGGTTATTCAAGAACGTCTCCAAACCCATTTAGACAAGGAGATGAACGTCATTGCCCAGGAAATGAATTCGGCGGTGACCAATACCGACGTTCCCTTCTCTAGCAACAACATTGAAAGAGCCGGAGAAGAGCCCAAAGTAGTGGGTAAAATTCACGGAATTCCAGAACAGGTGGTTACCGTTATTGAAGGCGACCGCGGCGTGTACGTGGTGCGCGTAAATTCAACAACCACTGCGCCCGAGCAACCGGATTACGTGGAGGAACAAGAAACTTACCTCAACAGCATTAGAAGTAGAATTCCGGCGGGTGTCATGGAAAGTAAACGCGATGCCGCGAAGATCATCGACCGCCGCTACAAGTTCTTTTAATATAAGCACATACACACGCTTAAATCAAAGTCACATTCTTCGGAATGTGGCTTTTTTTTTGCACCTAGACGCCCCCCACATAACAAAGGCATTCAACACCGATGTTAACTTGCTTTTGGTGCTTGGCGAACAAATACTTAAGTATCTGGTTATCAAAAAGCACATAGACAAGTTTGTCTGGCCATCCAAAAGGTCTGACTCGTGCTCGCTCACAACGCTTAAAAACGAAGACCGTTTGATGAATCATGTCTGAAACGAATACGACAATGCCCTGGAGAAAAAAGATCTTGTTGTATTTGTACGCAACATTTCTTTCCGATAAAACAAGAGAGATAACCGAGCGCTACGTGGTGGGGTTAGCCATTGCCGGCTTTGTCATTCACCTGTTTTTAATTACCCTCCGTCATTTTGGCTATTTACCGGAACATGAATTGTTGAAAAACACTTTAGTTGCAGTTTACACGCCCTTTTCCATCATACTGATATACGAAGTCTATCTCTTGGTTTACTATCTTCCAAAAAGCATATCGAAGTATATTGGAAAGCAGTACGAGATCATAACGCTCATTGTGATTAGGAAAATATTTAACGACATAAGCAACCTCGAAATCACATCCGAGTGGTTTCAAATTAAGGGCGATTTGCAGTTTACCTACGACATATTGGCTTCTATTATATTGTTTTTTTTAATCAGCATTTTTTATCAGCTGCTGCATCGGCGCAAAAAGGTGAATATGATCCACGAAGAAAACACCAATCGCTTTATCGAAACAAAAAAGTGGGTATCTGTGCTGTTGGTTCCTACCCTTGTTGTTTTGGCGTTTTACAACTTCTATTTATGGATAAATGACACCATCTCCACTTCCACAGAAGGCATACACTCACTAAAAGAGCTAAACAACATCTTTTTTGAAGATTTCTTTACCATTCTCATTTTAACCGATGTTTTGTTGCTACTCGTGAGCTTTCTCTATACACAAACGTTTCAACACGTCATGCGGAACTCGGGGTTTGTGATCTCCACCGTACTGATCAAAATGAGTTTTGGCCAAGAAGGCATTGTTGGAAGTTTGCTTACCATTGCGGCCGTGGTCATCGGGGTATCGTTTATGTACCTTTATCTGCGATACGAACGGATGGCGTTAAGCGACTGATGAGGCGTAAGCCTTGTGGTGCTTACGCTGCGCCTCTATAAAGGGATTACTTGCGTGATCCCTAAAGGGAGGACCTGCAATAAAACCCCTCGGTCTTCGCTGCGCTTCGTCCGGGGTTTTTTCATTCCCCCAAAACGCTCTAGTCTTAAAGGGATTACTTGCGTGATCCCTAAGGGGGGGACCTGCAATAAAACCCCTCGGTCTTCGCTGCGCTTCGTCCGGGGTTTTTTCATTCCCCCAAAACGCTCTAGTCTTAAAGGGATTACTTGCGTGATCCCTAAGGGG
>PXCF01000123.1 GCA_003566715.1 Cryomorphaceae bacterium
CCAGTCGGTTGCCTTTGATGCTGGTAGTCTAAACCGTCTCGCCTGTTACTCGTCACTCGTCAGCCGACACGTTCGCTACGGAGGTGATCTTGTTCCACCTGACGTAAGGTGTCTCACACCGCATCAACCTGCATCGTCGCCAGTGTCTGGGTGTCGATTCGCGATTGCCACCGACCCATCTTCCCAGCAGTTTTGGCATCTCCGAGTCGACGGCATCGTTCGCAGCGAGGGCTCCGCCGAATTGTCGCCCAGCGGCGTGAACGTATCGACGCCGGGCGTCCGCTGATCAACCGGGACTGCAAGGAGACTCTATGAGCGATTCCTCAACGCCGCTGCCAGTGGTGAGCGAACTGGCTATCTCACTGGAACGGGATCTTTTTTTACGGACCCTGCTCGGGCATTTGGCCGGGATCTTGCAGAAGGTGGTCGGCCTGGAGGAAGCGTCCGGGTTCGTCAGCGTCGTCGGCCAAGAGATCGGCGATGAGATCAACCACACCTACAAGAACGCGTTGGCGGTGGAGAATCTGAGCCGGGAGCAGGTGGGTGAAGTGTTGGTGGACCTCAAACGCCGCATCCAAGGCGATTTTTACGTAGTCGAGCAGGACGAGGAGAAGATCGTGTTGGGCAACCGGGCATGCCCCTTCGGCGACAAGGTTATCGGTCGCCCGGCCCTCTGCATGATGACTTCCAACGTTTTCGGCAGCATCGCGGCCGACAACCTCGGTTACGCCAAGGTCGTTGTCGAAGAGGCCATTGCCCAGGGCGATCCGGGTTGCCGGGTCGTTGTGTATCTCAAGTCGACCCCGGCAGCGGAGGCCGTAGAGGGCCGTGAGTATTTCAAGGGTTGAGAGGTTCGAGTGTGACGCCGGAGCAATTCCTGACTTTCGCCGACCCGCTGCCGGAGCCGATGCTCCTGCTGGCGTGTAGCGGCGTCGTCCTGGCTGGCAATCGGGCTGTTGAGAAGCGATTAGGAATTGCGCTGCCAGCCATTCGTGGCAACAATCTGGCTGACGCTGTCGCCGACACGCCTGAAGATGTAACCCATTATCTTCGGTCTTGTTCCCGCAGCCGTTCACTGGTCCTCGGTTCGCTTGTTCTGCTCTCTAAGGTGGGTGAGTGCGTTCCCTGCCGGGCGGAAGGGACGCTACTGAGGCCAAGATCGGATGATTCGGAAGCCATCCTCTTGCTGCGACTGATTCCGAAGGACTCAGCGGTCGGGCAGTTCGTCGCCTTGAACCAGCGGATTGAAAGTCTCGGCAGGGAAGTCCGGCTACGTAGGCACGCCGAAGGCGCCGTCCGGCAGCAGGCGGAGCGGCTACGGGTGACGCTTCAAAGCATCGGCGATGGGGTCATCAGCACCGACGCTGAAGGCCGGGTCGATTTTCTCAATCCGGTTGCCGAGGAGTTGGTCGGTTGGGAAATGGGCGAGGCTGTTGGGCAAAGGTTGGAAGACGTATTTCAAATCGTCAATGAGACGACACGCCTGCGCGTCGAGAATCCAGCCCTGCGGGCGCTGCGGGACGGCAAGATTGTCGGGCTGGCGAATCACACCGTATTGATCTCGAAGGACGGAACGGAATGCCCGATTGATGATAGCGCTGCGCCGATCCGGGACCAGCATGGCGTTATTTTCGGCAGTGTGTTGGTGTTTCGGGACATCACCGAAAGGAAGCAGGCGGAGGAGGATTTGCGTCTACGGGATCGAGCGATCCGGGCCGTATCGGAAGGCATTTTGATTACCGACGCCAGTCAGCGGGACAATCCGATCATCTTCGCTACGCCGGGCTTCGAGCGAATCACCGGATACAGCGCCGCAGAAGCCGTGGGCCGAAATTGTCGGTTTCTCCAGGGGCCGGAGACGGACAAAAACTCAGTTGCTCAACTTCGGGAAGCGATCCAGGGCGGACATCATTGTACGGTTGAACTCCTAAATTATCGAAAGGACGGATCGCCTTTTTGGAACGCTCTGTCGATCTCGCCGGTCCGTAACGACTGCGGCGACCTGATGCACTTCGTCGGAGTCCAGGCTGACGTGACGGCCCGCAGAGCGCTGGAGGAAAAAGTCCGACAGTCGCAGAAGATGGAAGCCATCGGGAATCTGGCGGGGGGGCTGGCCCACGACTTCAACAACCTGCTGACCGTCATCAATGGCTACAGCGAGCTTGTCGAGTCGCAGTTGCCAGACACAAGCCCGGTCCGGGGGTTGGTTCGTGAGATCGGCCAAGCCGGGGAACGGGCAGCCTCCCTCACTCGGCAACTTCTCGCGTTCAGCAGCAAGCAGGTGCTGGAACTTAAGGTGGTCAACCTCAACGCCGTCGTGACCAACACGGCGCGGATGCTGAAGCGGCTGATCGGGGAGGACATTGATTTCAACACAGCGCTTGATCCGGCGCTCGGAGAAATCAAAGCTGATCTGGGGCAGATTGAGCAAATTTTGATCAACCTATCGGTGAACGCGCGTGACGCCATGCCCCAGGGAGGCAGGTTGACCATTGAAACACGCAACGTCGAGTTGAGCGAGACATACACCGAGGCTTATCCGGATCTTCAGGCTGGGCCATATGTCCTACTGGCTGTCACCGACAACGGGACCGGAATTGATGAGAAGTTGAAGGGCCATATTTTCGAGCCGTTCTTCACCACCAAGGCGGTCGGCAAGGGAACGGGGTTGGGCTTGGCCACCGTGTTCGGCATTGTGAAGCAGAGTGGGGGCCATGTTGCCGTCTACAGCGAGCCGGGCAGCGGGGCGACGTTCAAGGTCTATCTGCCAAGGGTTGAAGACCGCGTCTCGGCGAGCAAGTCGCAGGCAGGCCTCCCAGCCGTTCCTACAGGGCATGAGACGATCCTGCTGGTGGAGGATGAGCCGGCTTTGCTGGCGCTGTCCCGCCATATCCTGCAAAGGCAGGGGTATACGGTGCTGGAGGCGGACAGCGGAGAGTTGGCACTTCGGATTGCGGAGGACTATCCCGGGGAGA
>PXCF01000096.1 GCA_003566715.1 Cryomorphaceae bacterium
AAGGAATGGCGTTGATGGACAATAAGTCCCCGTTGCTGTGGGTAGAGTAGATGTTGGGGTAGCCCCCTGAGTTCTCCATCTTATGTGCATCCCAGTCGCCATCAAATCCGTCGGTGGTGCCGTCTAGAAAGGAAATCACCGTAAAATCTTGCTTTGTGGTATCATTGTCTAAGGAACTCCGCAATACCAAGCGGTCAAAATTTGCGCGAGGAGAACTAGTACTGTTCGACAACACCGTACCGTGAGAGGTCATTGTTAAAGTTCCTCCGGCCAATTGCGGAGCATTGCCGCTTGCCTGCATCCAAAAGGAAGTGAGTGGGGGCACGATATTGCCTGTTGTTACTCCTCCCGGAGAAAAGCTCGAATAATTACCACTTATCGGGTCAAAACGGTAAAAGGCTGCATTGAAGTTAGCACGTGAAATGCCATTCACATCCAAATTACAAGTAAACGGATTGGCCACCAGGTTCCAGCCTCCACGGGTTTGGTTGCTATTTGCCATGGCTATTTGCGATGCGGCATTGATGTTGCCTGCTACCATAGACGGTAAACTTACGGAGGTGTTGGGTGTACCCGTTAACGCATACACACCAGCAGCATTACGTATACCATTGGAACCTATAAAACCAAAATACCCCCGCGCTTCGTCAATAGAGGCGGCATTGTTGGGAACATTGTCGTAATCTTGACCGTTCCAGGAGAATAAATTCTGAATATTAGCAGAACCCGCATCGGTTCCTACCGTTCCAAAGACCTCGGCGGTGGCACTTTGTATTGAGGTTCCTACGAGGTTCCAACCTGAATCAAAATGGCGGTTCTGTTCTACTTCTCCACTGCCGGTGTAACCGTCAAACTTTAGCTGCGCATATTGCGTGGCGTTGGCCTGTAGGATAATTTTTCCTGTGGATTGGTGGTTGATGCTTCCCGACAACAACACATATTTGCCCGGCGCAACTGATACTGCCGAACTATTGTGTAAACTCATTTGCGTAAACGAGGCATTGTCCGCAAAAGCAAATTGCGTACTGCCACGAACATCGAGGTGGGCATTGGCCTGCAAAGTAAGGTTGTTCTCATTTGTGATGCCATCATTTAAAACCAGATGACCATCACAGGTGACATCATTTGCCGCAGGGTCAATATCTACCAGGTCGTTGAAAAAAATAGCCCCATCCTCATGCACATGAAAGCTTCCCGAAATCTTGATTCCCGTTGACTGTGCAAAAACCGAACAGGCAGTCATTAAAAATGATAGACAAGCTAGTTTCATAGTTTAGACATTTTTCATAGTTAGTAAATGCAAAACTATATCGTGAACCGCTTAAAACAGCAACCACCCATTGCTAAAACCTTGATTTCGTGTTAAAAAGGAATTTATATGAAGGTTTGGGAGGTTTTAGGAAATAAAAAAACTCGGCAAAATTTAGTGGTTCTCTACTTGGCTGTCGATAGACAAACTAAAACATCACTCTCCGCTGGAGAGAAAATCGTCGTTCTGTCCTAACCAAACGTCGAGTGAAACCTCGGACGACACCTTTAAGGTACGTTTGATGCTCGATCTAATGTTGTAAACGTACTTGGTAGAAACACCCAAACTCAAAGCAATATCGGCAACGGATTTTCCGGCAACAATAAGTTGCAAGACTTCTTTCTCTCGCTCACTTAATTTATTCATAGGTATCTGGGCGAGTTTTCTGTTTTGGTGCTTGATAAGCTGAGCATCCATGCGCTGAAGAGCTTCCAAGGCATTCAAGCCTTTAGGGCCTTTAACTAGAGAAGATTTAATCAGTTGTACGTCCTGAGACTTACTCAATGTTTGATTGAGCTTGCGCAACCTGCGATTTTTGGCGATGATATGAAAAACTGTGCGGCCAATAACCGCGATTATAATCAGTAAAATGAGTGCGATAAATACCACCAAAACCTTGCGCATGTTCGCTTGTTCTTCTTGAAGCTTGTCGTATTTCAGTCTTAAGTTTTCGTCTAACGCCGATCGGTTTATTAGCTCGAATTGACTTTTGTGCTCGGCAATCAAAAACGCGCTTAAGAAATCTTTTTCATGCGTTCTTTTCGCAAGGTGTAAATAGGCAATATAGACAAATGGTTCCATCGTGTTTTCAAAATCTTTGACGTTTAAAATTACGTCTCTAAATTTCTCTGCAACGACTAAAAACCACTCATCTTCTTCTGCTACCATCGTGTATTTAAGGAGGATATTCAGGTTCTTTACTTCCAATCCGTAAATCAGCTCACGCTTTACGAGCTTAAGAAAGCGCGATTGGGCTTTGTCTAGTTGATAAAGTGCCGTATGCGCGGATAGTGCATTAAGGAGTGCCAAGGTGAGAATATATTCATCGCTTATCTCAGCGTCGATGATGGCCTCAGCGTGAAAAATGGCATCTTCGTAATTGCCCATTTCGTTGTGCAGCGAAGCGATGTTGTTGCGCAGCAGCCACGACTGTTTTTCCGGCAACAAGACATAAGCTGAATCATAGTACAAAACAGCGTTTGAAAAATCACCCTTCACTTGTCGACAAGCACCCAGATTCTGGAATATGGACGCCAACAATGGTTGATCGCTTACAGTCCGAAGGTCCTCTCTTGATTGGGTGAAAAGGGTTTCGGCCTTGCTTGTTTCACCCTGATTAAAGGCCTCTATTCCACGAACAAAAAATGTCCATGCATTGCCGCAATCGGTGGTGAAGTCAAACGATTCGCCTTGACGAACGGCGACATAAGCTCGCAGCGCTTCCGCATTGGCCAAGTCCATACAATCCGATGAAGATTGATAGCGCTCGTTATACGTATCGGCAAGTATGAGTAGAGAATCGCTGGGTAAAGTGGAACGTGCGGAATATGTATTATTCGGTGAAGAATAAACAAAAAAACCCAAACATCCCAAGATTAGTAGATAAACATTTGGTTTGTCAAACATTAGCCTTAAAACATTAACCTGCAATACAG
>PXCF01000072.1 GCA_003566715.1 Cryomorphaceae bacterium
ACTTGGATCCACAACCAACTGGTTCCAGCCGTTTTCTAAGGTCTCTGTCCATTCCGTTTCTTCTCTCAACGTGATACAAGGCGTTTTGGCCCAGTAAGCCTCCTTTTGCATCCCTCCGGAATCGGTGATTAACGCTTTGGCGCTCATTAGAAGTCGCATGTTACTAAGATAAGGCTGCGGGGAAAGCAATCTCACGTTTTGGGGGATATCAATACGGGTTAATGCTTCTTTTACCCGTGGATGGACGGGCCAAACGACGGTTCCATTTACAGACGCTAAAGCCGATACAATGGATGGCAACCTCTCGGCATCATCAGTATTTGACGGTCGATGCAAAGTGAATAAATAATACGGCTCTATCAGTTGTTCCGGTAATGTGCGTTTTTCTGCCATGGGGCGAAACAAATGAAAGGCATCTAACATGACATCACCTACCACGTAAACGCCCTTGGTAATTCCTTCTCTTTGTAGATTATTTGCTGCCGCATCTGACGGGCAAAACAAATAGGTAGACACATGGTCGGTCAATCGACGGTTGATTTCCTCAGGCATGCGCATGTTGTACGAGCGCAACCCGGCTTCTACATGAGCTATAGGTACGTGCATTTTTGCCGCTGCCAAAGCCGCTGCCAACGTTGAGTTGGTGTCACCATACACGAGAACCAATGAGGGCTTTAGCTCGGTAATGGCCTCCTCTACCCCTTTTAGCATATGGGCAGTTTGGCTGGCGTGTGTTTGACCACCTGCACGAAGATTATGGGTTGGATAGGACATTCCGAGTTCGTCAAAAAAAACCCGATCCATCTCGTGATCAAAGTGCTGACCGGTGTGCAAAACGACCTCTTTAAAACCGGCCGCTCGCAATGCCTGCGATACAGGCGCGGCCTTGATAAACTGCGGACGAGCACCTATGACGGTAAGAATCATATTTTCGTTGGATTTTCAATGATATCAATCAAATGATTGGTCAGTTGCGAGCGGTGATAAGCATCAATCCCTTTGGTGCCAACCGATAGTTGCCCGGCTTTATAGGCTTTATAAAGCGCTGTAATATGTGCCACGATGGCGTCAAATTGGTCGTAGGTAAAGTATTTGCCGGCCTCACTTTTCTCGATGATGTGTTGAATGTCTGAATCATCAACCCCAAAGGCCACTATGGGTCTACCGGCCGACATGTACTCAAATACCTTACCCGGTAAAATACAGCGCTTTACCGGATTATTGGCTTCTATCAGCAAAAGTACTTGAGACTTTGCCTGGTGGACTACTACCTCTTCGTGCGATAAATATCCCATCAATTGGACTTGCGCTTCAAGTCCGTAGGTGAACAAGGTCTCTTTCACTTCCTCGCTAACCACGCCTATCAGCACGATGGATAAATCGTTGGCAAAGCCTGGCAAGTCTTTTTTACAAGCAGATATAGCCTTCCATAAGTTATGTGGATTGCGACTGGACAGCAAAGAACCAATATGGGCCAACGTAAATTTTTCATCGAGGTCGTTTGATTTCTTCACTTCAGAATCGAATCCATTGGTAATCAAATGCACCGGCTTATGAGTAAGGGCTTGAAATTCCTTGACAGTCAGCGGACTGGTTACGATGACATCATCTGCGGCGTGTAGCACTTGTTTTTCCAACTGTTTATGTCGCTTTTGTGCGTACGCCGACAGTTTGAGCTTGTCGTGATACTCAATGGTCGTCCACGGATCACGAAAATCTGCCAACCAACGGAGATTGTGTTTTTCTTTTAACTGCATCCCAATCAGGTGCAGGCTGTGCGGAGGACCGCTTGTGATAATGGTCTGTATATCATTCGCCTGAACGTATTTTGAAAGAAACCGCACCGAAGGTTTCACCCAAAACAACCGTGCATCAGGAATGAATAAATTCCCTCGAACCCAGAGCATAAAGCGCTGTACAAGCGATTGTTTTTTATCATCTGGCACCACACCCGAACTGATGGTTTTGACGTGTTTTCTACCAAAAAAAGAGGCCAGCGCATATGGCTCAAAAATGGGTTGTTTCACCACCTTTGCTTCTTTAGGCACGTCTTTTTGCAGGGCCTCATCTCGCAGTGGATATGCAGGATTATCTGGAACGTACACGTGCACGTCGTAGCCCTTTTCAACCAAGTATTTGGTGAACTTCAGCCAGCGCTGAACTCCGGGGCCTCCGGCGGGCGGCCAATAATACGTGATGATTAACACCTTTTGCATACAGACAAAAGTACATCAGGAGTTAGGGAAAGCGGAGAAATTTTCAATCACACCTCAGCTTTTCATGCTCAACTTAATACGCGTGAGGATCTTTTTGGTGTAAAGCGGGAAGTCGGCTTGATGCACCCAACTGAAGTAGCCGGGGTCTTTTTCCAGCACTTGACGTACGGGTTTGTTGCGGTACTTGCCAAAGGTGAATATTTCCTCTCCTTCTTTATTGTACGCAATAAAACCAGCCACATCGGCAATTCGTTGTCGGTTGGAAAACTCAGCCAAGAAATCCATATTTCCCTCTACCTCATCGTAGCGATCCACCTGTGCTTTAAGCACCTCCCAAGTGGCCACGGTATCGGCTTCAGCGGTGTGCGCATCTTCCAGTGATTTATCGCAGTAAAACTTATAGGCCGCGGAAAGCGTTCGCTGTTCCATGCGGTGAAAAATATTTTGTACGTCAACAACTTTTCGCTTGTCGAGGTCAAAATCAAATCCATTTCGCAAGCACTCCTCTACAAAAAGTGGCACGTCAAACTTGTTGCAATTGTAGCCACCCAAGTCACTGTTACCTAAAAAATTTATGATATCGCCACCTATTTCTTTAAATGTAGGCGCATCAGCTACATCATCATCGGATATACCGTGAATAGCTGTCGTTTCCGGAGGAATGGGTATGCCCGGGTTAACGAGCCAGCGCTTAACTTCCTCGGTACCATCGGGATGAATTTTCACGGCGGCCATTTCTACGATGCGGTCTTTGGTGACCTGAATTCCGGTGGTTTCCAGATCAAAAATACAGAGCGGTTTGTTGAGCTTAATGTTCATAATAAAAAAAGGGAACCGAAGTTCCCTATATTGATTTCGTTATTAAAATTCGCGATTCGGGTCGAAGGCTTCGAGGTAATCCGCCAGTTTTCTGACAAACATTCCACCAAGCGCGCCATCCACGACGCGGTGGTCGTAAGAATGTGAAAGGAACATCATATGACGAACGGCAATCACGTCGCCTTGTGGGGTTTCAATCACAACGGGTTTTTTGCGTATGGCACCAACCGCCATTACGGCAACCTGCGGCTGAGGAATAATGGGCGTACCCATAACGTTCCCAAAGCTACCTACGTTAGAAATAGTGTACGTTCCTTGTTGGATATCGTCGGAGCCCAGCTTGTTTTCACGTGCACGACGTGCCAAGTCATTGACCTTTTTGGTCAAACCAACCAAGTTGAGTTGATCGGCATTTTTAATGACCGGAACGATGAGGTTTCCGCTGGGAAGTGCGGTAGCCATACCGATGTTGATGTCTTTGCGCTTAACGATGTTGTGACCGTCTACTGAAACATTGATCATCGGGTAGTCGCGAATCGTTTTCGCAATGGCTTCAATAAAGATGGGTGTAAAGGTTATCTTTTCACCTTCGCGCTGCAAGAACTCGTTTTTCACTTTGTTGCGCCACATCACGATATTGGTAACATCGGCTTCAACAAACGAGGTTACGTGTGGGGAAACGTGCTTGGACATGACCATGTTATCGGCAATAATGCGACGCATGCGATCCATTTCGATGATTTCATCTCCCGGACGAATATCCACTGGAGGCGCAGACATTTTTGCTGGTGCCGGCTTGCTATCGGTTGCTGCACGAGATGAAGGCGCCGGTGCTGCTGCAGGTGCGGAAGGTGTACTTGCAGCAGGTTGTGGTGCGGCACCTCGATTGCTGAGGTAGTCGAGCACATCTGACTTGGTAACACGGCCTTCATTGCCGGAACCATTGATGCCGTTGAGCTCTTGCAAACTGATTCCCTCTTCCTCGGCGATGCTTCTCACCAAAGGCGAGTAAAAGCGACCGCTTTCGGTGCGGGCAGGAATTTTACCGCCTTCTGCGGCGACTGCACCTTGGGCCGCAATGGATTCTGCTTCAACCGCAGCGGTTGGTGCTTCCTGAGCTGTTTCTTTAACTTCAGACCCATTGGATGAAGTTGAGGCAACGGCTGCATCCGTTTCAATGATGGCAATGGCTGATCCGACTTGAACCACGTCATCGACATTAAAAAGTTTTTTCTTAAGAACACCTTCCACGGGAGCAGGCACTTCAGAATCCACTTTATCGGTGGCTATTTCGAGGACACTTTCTTCTAATTCGATCGTTTCGCCTTCTTCTTTCATCCACTTTGTGATGGTTGCTTCGGCTACACTTTCGCCCATCTTGGGCATTACGAGTTCAAACTCAGCCATATGATTGTAGGTGTTATTGCTATTTTGTGCAAAAGTACGAAATGAGGGCCATTATCAAAAACTAAAAATGGCGCCAACAGTCGGTAAAATCGGCAATTGATCGATGCGTTGGAAGGCATCACGATCAAAATAAAAGATATTGTCTCTATTCAGAATATTGGTTACCCCCGCCGTAAGTTCCAGTACACTCCGACCTTTTAGAGGTTTGGTATAACTAACACTTACGTCTACTCGGTGATAATAAGGCAATCGCGCCGTATTCACATCGCCAAAAATGGCTCTGATCTGACCGTTTTCCGTTAAAGGATCAAAATTTGGATTGGGATTTCCGTTGATGTCATCAAACGGCAAGGAAGGAAAGTATCCTTGTGTGGGCGTGAAAGGAAAGCCTGAACCAAAGTTGTAACGAAACGAAGCGTACCATTTGTTGTCTTTCCCAAATCGGTAATTGCCGACCAAATTTAAATTGTGTCGTCTATCAAAGATTGGAAAATACTCAATCACGCCATCGTCGCGCGTCACGTATGCCCATGAATACCCTACCCATACACCTATATTTTCCCATGTTCCTTTGAACAAAACATCTATTCCGTAAGCGACCCCTCTTTCTGGAGCAAAGTCGCGCCATAAAATCTCCGGAGTACTTGGTGTTGCTTCATCAAACTCCATAACCTTATTTCGGTTGACATTGGTGATCAAGTTAAACTGCTTGACGTACCCCTCTACAGATAATTCAATGTTTCGATTAATGTCTATTTCCGTTCCCAATACTGCGTGATTTGAGGTTTGTAACCTTCCATCTATTTCTTCCCCTCTAAAGGTAGATGGCAGTGACACATTTCCATCAAGAAATCCGTAAAAAAGATTTACCACTTCTCTATCAGAGAGGGCTGCAAAGAGATTTTGAGAATAGCGACCGGCTGAAGCTTTTAATCTTACTGATTCGCTGGCCAAATACTTAGCGCCAACTCTTGGTTCAAAAGAGGCTACCCCTAGCTGACCATAATATTGCACACGAACACCGGGGTCAATAATCCAGCGGTTTCGGTTGATTCGGTATTTTAAGTAGGTACCAACTTCCGTTGAGTTGGCCTGAGTTCTAAAGCGACGTCCCACGGGATTGACAAAGTTGTAATCTGTACCGTAACCAATGGCCTGCATACCGGCCTTAATTTCATCGTTTTCACCTACCAAATAGGTCAAATCGATACCAGCATTAAAACCGGTGATACTGCTTTCTCTTGGTTGATCATCACCGAAATTAGCATCAATATTGTATTCAGAGTAACCAAAATTCATATCAATAATGGTGGTAGAGCCGGGAGGAATCAAGCGCATATCTATACCTCCTCCTGATGATACCCATCCAACGGTGTTGCTAGGCTGAAAACTCACCCTATCATCAAAACGAAACCCAAAGGCATTAAAACTGGATCCACCGTCAATGGTGTTGCTTAATTTTCCGTAAAAATCATTAAAAACAAAAGGAAGACCATCAAATTGTGATTCAATGTAGGGGTATAGTACAGGCGCTGTTTGGTTGAGGTACGATGATTTGGCCGATAAAATAAATGACGTATTGGCAAATCCATCTTCATCTTTTTTGCCAAGGGGGCCTTCCAAAATGGCTTTGCCTACAAAGGTAGATGCTTGAAATTTCCCGCTGAGGTGTTTTCGGTTACCTGATCTGAGCTGGACATCCATTACGGCTGAATTTCTACTGCCATATTCGGCACCAAAACTGGCGGAGTAAACATCAACCGTCTTCACCAAGTCCGGGTCAAAAACCGAGTAAAAGCCGATGGAGTGAAACGGATTAAATATTTGCATCCCATCCATTAAAACAAGGTTTTGAATGGGCAACCCCCCGCGAATGTAAAGCTGAGTTCCTTGATCCCCCGTTGTAACCACCCCGGGCACAACCTGCATGGCGCGAACCACATCAGCGTCACCACCAACAGAGAACTCCTTTATATCTTTATTGGATAGCTGCACTTTACCGGTTTGCACTTTGGTTCTGGCCTCTTCCCTGGCTCCACTAACCTCTACGGCGCGTAGTTCCTCTGTGGACTTATTGAGGAAAATATTTAAGGTCTTTGTCCGCCCGGGCACGACCTCAAGGGATTCTCTTTTCTCAAGAAATCCGAAAGGTTTCACGACTATGGTGTAGGAGCCTTTCGGAACATTGTTGAAAACAAAATATCCACTTTCATTGGTCAAGGTGGACATATTGTTCTCCAAAATTGTCACGTCTACGAATGAGATAGGCTCTCTGGTTTCATTGTCCAGCACTGCCCCGCGAATTTTACCTGTTGTAGATTCAGTCACTTGTGCATTTGCCGAGAAGACAAAAAACAGTGCTGCCAATAGATGGTTGTACTTATATTTCAAATCCCTAAAAGTGTTTTAGTTTCTTTGTTTTGTTATCTCGTACGATTAGTAGCATACATTTAGAAAAACAAAACGCCAAAACTACAACAATGTTTTCAAATATCACTTGATTATAAAACACAAAAGGTGTGCTGTTTCCAACACACCTTCTTATTTACAAATCAGTGAGATATTAAAACTTCATCACTTTTTTGTAACCGGAAAAGTTTTTGCTATGAATCCAAACCATATACATACCGGCAGGCCCATTAATATCTAATTTGGTTTCCTTAATGTTTTTAAATTGCTGCGACAACACGGTTTGTCCTGAAGCATTAACCAAACTAAGTTGGGCGTCATTTACATTTTCAGATAACTCTACGTGGAGTCCTTCAACTGAAAACCAAGCACGTACCTGAACAGCATCTTGTTCATTTATCTCAAAATCTGAATGTTGTTGATTATCAACACGCAATCCATTTTTATTCATAAACAATCTAAAACGCTCAACCGGAGCATCTTCGTCAAAAATGAATTCGTAATTTGAATTACTTAAATCCACGACCGTATCCAAATAGGTATCGTAAAACATAATCTCTACGAATGAAGGGAGATTAAATTGAGATAATCCAATGCTAAATATTTCCCCATCCTTTCCGTAAGCAAAAGAAACAACTGTTGTATCTTCAAGGCTGGATTTTTGGTTGATGCTAACCGAAAGACTATCCTCTGTAACCGTAAAAAACAAAGGCGCATTAGACATGGGGGGCATATAATGGGCGTCAAAGTAACCATTAAAATCGTTGGTTGCTAAAGGATGTTCGCCTATTTCTGTTTGCACATGGAATCCATCACCCTGAGCTGTCAAAAAGAGCGACACATCAGAAGGAGCTACACGTTGGTTTGGTCCGGAAAAATTTGGACGATCTCTACGATAAGCGTTTTTCATATTGAACTGCGAGGATGCAGAGGGGCTAATTCTCACAAATACCGGTGTATAGGGAGAGACAAAACGCGCGCTTCCACCGGAACCATTCCATGTTTCGTAAGACGATCCATTCCATTGATAAACTGCCGTTTCTTGAAAATCAGATCCAAAGTTGTCGATGATATCCTGACGCACCTTTTCCCAATCCAACTCATCTTGAAATGGGTTTTGAATCATTACCCATCCATCGGTTACCGATGTTGCCCAACCATTCGAACCTCCTGGAGGGTTAGACGCTGGCCCCGGATTATTGTAAGATAACGCAGTCATTTGATTGCGGTTATTGAAATCGACTTCATCAGCTTCTAAACGCATAACCCCACCGTTGTTACCCCAATAAATAAAGGTTTGTCCGGCAAGAGTGGTATTGGCACTTAAAGTAATTGACACCCAACTTGAGTTTGCAGCATCCCACTGATAAATGTTTCTTGCTGCACTATTGGGATTGTAGTTGAAGCCATTTGAATTACTGATGGAAATACTACCTAGTGTCAAGTCGCTATCTATGTCAACGGGAAAATTAAAAAAGTGCCATCCTGTCCAAGATAAGGTCTTTTCCATAACAATTTTTCCATTGTTGATGGTCTCTACTTTAGAAGTACTATCTATGCGAGCGTTGTTGTCAAAAACCAATTCTCCTCCATTGATGTTAATTCTATTAGAATATACAAAAGCTCCATTAGCCTTTAAAGCCTTCCCGTTGCTTATATTAAACCTATTAAAACGGCGATTAAAGTCTCCTGGGTGATGATTAATTGTAAAGTCCTCATCGAAGAAAAGCACCAAGCCGGAAATATCGTTATCGCCTGAACCTGGTGCAGAACCATTCCAACTAGGCCCGGCAGGCTGCCATACCAAAGCAGTATTTCTGTCGGAACCAAGATTGGTGACAGAAGTGTTAACTGAAGATGTAGACCCATTAATTGAACCTTGATTGATGATATCACCAGTTATCGTTCCTGTACCTACAATGACTCCGTTGTTGGTTAATTTAGGTGTAGTGATAGAACCATTTATCTCTGCAATTCCGCCACCGTTAATGGTGAAATCAGCATTGGGACCATTTCCAGTACTCACAACTGCACCATCGGCTATAAGCATGTACCCATTTAAATTGATACTGGTATTATTACCACCTGTGATGGTGCCATAAACCAATAGTTGTCCGTTGCTATTGATGGTCAGTGATTCATTTCCTGTTTGAAGATCAAGGGTTCCGTAAACGATTACCACACCATTGATGGTGTTATTCAGGTTTGCTCGCGTGATGGTGGTGTTTTCACGCACCACGACCGTATCGTTGGTGTTATTGATATTGATGTTTTCAAACTGACAAGTTGATGGCACACCTCCGATATAATCTCCAGAAGTGTTTAAAACGTTGGTGATGTTACCGAAGCGATTGTTGCCTTGCGTACAAGTAGCTAGCTTTATCTGTGCGAGTGTTGTAGTAGCGGTTAGTAACATAAATGCAATGGTAGTAGCAATTTGATTTAGTAGTTTCATTTTTGATAGCTTTTTTCAAGTTCGCTATCCTTTAGCCAAAAGACAAACCAAAAACCAAGGCCGCCAGCAAAAAAAATATAAAACACTAATAATAAGCGTTATAAAATAAATATCATTGCTCCCGTTTTAGAACAAAAGCGATATTTTTTCTATTTTTGAGAAATAATTCTATTTTTGAGACAAAAAACAAGAGGAAATAAGACACATAACACGTCTATTAATAATATTTGATCTTTAACACGCAAGAAAACACTTATGTCATTTGTTTTCAATAAACCACCGCAAACGCATCTTTAAACAACTTTCGTTCACCGTTGGGCCATACAACTTCTAAAACAGCGACGTATAATCCGGAGGGCGCAACGAAACCACTATCGATATTTCCATTCCAGTGTAGTACACCCGAAAGCTGAAGCAATTCGTTGTTTATCGGTGTACTCACATGCTGTCCATCAGCAGTAAATATCTGCAGTGAGCCAACACCCCCACTTTGATCGAGTATATAATTGATACAGAGTAATTGATCTGTTCCACTATCGCTTAATCGAAGTACCTCCGGGTAGAGACTAAAGCTCACCCCTTTTTCATCACTCATCTTTCGACTGTTAATCACTCCGGGTGTTGCCCAACCCATTTGTCCGGAGGTTGACGTCCAATTCGTTGCTTGATTACTTGACCTGACAAGACTTAGTCGTTGCAAACTTACACCTCGGCTATCCCTCACAAATGGACTGTGCATGTCGGCATCGTAATACATAGCATCCAACAAACCGACGCTTGGAGATAAAAGCGACACCCCCCCGCTTTCATTGGGCATTTGCGGCAATGCCACTTCAATTAACGCGTCTTGATTATGATGATTATACATGCGAGTCGTAGTTTCAACAGATGGCGTAAAAGCCAATACCCCGTCTGGCTCCAATACCCGAGACGCGTGCACAACCCGACGGATATCAAAAGCTTGCTCATCCAACCAGCGCCCCATGTTCAATCCATTGACATCGATGTATTTTCCCGAAGCATTGACGATTTCTATAAAGGAAACACCACCGGAAAATGGCGCCGGTAATATCTCATTGATCAACAAATCCCCTATTTCTGGCTTATCAGGAACAACTATTTTTAAAACCGTATCAGAAATTGAACGTCCCGCACAATCTTCCACCCCACCTTTATGCTCCAGGAAGTAGACTTCACCCGGTGCGGGCAAAGCCGATAGCCGAAATCGAACACGGTTGCCTATCACATCTTCAACAGGTAATATTTCTCCGTTGAAATACCACTCGGCATCTTTAGACACAAGATCGATATTAAAATAAACTTCCAACACCCCTTCCTCCGAGAGCCCCCAATGCGTGATTTTGGTCTTTACCGTCACTTCTAAGTCTGAAGCAATGCTGTTTGTTGTTCCCGGAGTGCCACCATTCTCAGATTCAGATGCTCGCCAATTAATGGCCCCACAACTTTTATATGCATCGATGCGCTCAAGCGACCACCCACCACCACGCTTTACTTGATCTCTATACCAACTATCGCTATATTTCAAAGCATCGACCAACTTGTTGTGGTTGTCGTACAAATAAACCTCTCCTGCAGAATTAGTCAGTGCATTAGACGCCATGGAAATACCTATGACTTCTATAGTTGAAGGAAATAAATCCTCATCGCCATCTCTTACCAATAATAAGTAGTCACCAGGCTGCATTTCAACATTCGGCAAGGTGCGATGCGACTGATTGAGTTGCAATTGCCAGTCCGCCAACGGCACCGGCAAAGCACTGGCATTGTACAATTCTATATATGAAACCTCGGGCAACGTCGCTACTCCCGGCGTAGGGTTCACCATTAATTCGTTAATGACAATATCATTAAAATCCACTTTTCTATTAACCAAAAAAGAAGTGAACACCGTCAACGCTACGCCACTTCTACTTTTCACCTTTTCCAAAACGAACTCGAGCAAAACATTTTCTTCCAAAGGAACTGGTGGCAAAATCAAAATTTCTGTAGGTGAATAAACATCGTAAAACACCATGCAGGATTGTCCATCAATGGTAACATTGGCAGAATCTATATCAACCGCTCTATCAAAATACACAACCACCGATAGTGGATTCTCTACCTGCTTACTAATTACTAATGGTGGTTTTACATCTTCATCACTGGTTGCCGTCACTTCCACAAATCCAAAACCAATCTTATTTGCACGCGTTACGGTGTACCGACAAAAAAAACCGGAGAAATAAGAAGTATTGTGCGTCGTATCTCTTACCGTGCCAATATTGATCCACTGATTTCCGCTTGAAGAAGTGTCAACACGAACAGCCCACTGTCCGGAAGAACTTCTATGCACCTCCACCTCTACATTAACTTGGCTTGTTGCCAAAAATTGATTGGTCGACTCCAATATAATGTTATTGGCATTACCGGTACGCCTTATCAAAGCAATGGTTCTCTGGGCACCACCACCTACTCTTACAAAGTAACCGTTGGACGTCCCCCATAGATCAGGCGAATCACTCATCAAATAAAACGACGCGTGATTGGTAGACGATGGCATAAAATCGTAACTGATAGAAAAACGCCAAGTGGCACTGTCTACCGCTGAGGAAAACCGGAATATGGCAATCTGATTGGCTACGGAGTCGTCTAACTGCAGACCATTTTGCACAGAAAACGTAGCCGTGTCTCCATGCCAATCTCGCAAATCAGCAAAATAATCACTCCAATTAGATTGTGCTAATATACCCGAACACGTAAGCATTAAAACAACTAGGAATCTCATGATAAGAATTTTTTTACAAAAGTATAGAACACAACTTTAAAAAGAAAGAATTTAACTACATTTTGTTCTTTTTGCGTGAAATAGAAAGGAAAATGCATTGACGCACAAAATGATTTGAAGCGAACAGATTCAAGTCATATCTTTGTAGAATTGTTAATTTTGGCAAACGGCAGAACATTGAGACACATTCTTAGCAAGTTAAATCCGGCACAGCGAGAAGCTGTGGTAAACACTCAGGGCCCTTCGATGATTATTGCGGGTGCGGGTTCAGGAAAAACCAGAGTATTGACCTATCGAATTGCCTACCTTATGGAGGCTGAAAACGTAGATCCTTTTAATATTTTAGCCTTGACTTTTACGAATAAGGCAGCCCGTGAAATGAAACACCGCGTAGGAACGGTTGTGGGGAATTCAGAGTCTCAAAATCTTTGGATGGGTACCTTTCACTCTGTGTTTGCAAGAATTCTTCGCGCCGAAGCGTCTAAGATTGGGTACCCGCCTAACTTTACCATCTACGATACAGAAGACGCAAAAAAGCTTATCAGCAGCATTGTAAAAGAAAAAAACTTAGACAAAGACATTTACAAGGCAAAAACCATTCAAGGACGAATTTCTGGTTTAAAAAACAACTTGATTACACCTAAGATGTACGACCGTTTTCCGGAACTGCAGGAGCAGGATGTGACGGCCAAAACTCCTTTGTTTAAAGAAATTTATGAGTCGTATTGCGAGCGTTGTTTTCGCGCCGGGGCAATGGACTTCGACGATTTATTGCTAAAGACCAATGAACTACTGGCTACCTACCCCGATGTATTAGCCAAGTACCAGGATCGTTTCAGATACATCATGGTGGATGAGTATCAGGATACCAATCACTCTCAATATATCATCGTTAAAGCTCTGGCTTCACGTTTTGAAAACATTTGCGTGGTTGGTGATGACGCTCAGA
>PXCF01000061.1 GCA_003566715.1 Cryomorphaceae bacterium
CGCAACCACTGATAGCTGCCTAAAGAATCATATTTAACTAAAAACATAGAATAGCTTGAAACACCAACGCTAGGTAATACTGTATCCACATCTATGTGAACCGCTTGCGAGGTTCGCCATATACTGCCCACTATATAAATATTACCTTGCCCATCAACTCTCAGGCTTTTACCCCTGTCGAAATTCGCCCCTCCAATCACCTTTGCCCAGCGAAATACGCCCGATGCAGTAAAGCTGGCAATGACAATATCTATGCCTGCTCCTTGACCAACGCTCGCGTAACCCGTAAGTGGAACACCATCAACACGCAGGTTGCTGGAACCGGCCTGTGCCATGATGTACACATTGTCGTGCTCGTCGGTTGCGATTTCGCGAATGTTGGTATAGTTTTGAGAGCTGCCAGAAATGGTATTGGTACTCCCACCTCGTTTGCTCCATTCAAAAAACTGGGCGTTTACTGTAGTAGACAGCAATACAAACAGTAAAAGAGTGGTTTTGTAAAGATTTTTCATGTTGTTATGCGTTAAAAGAGTGCTAATTGGATTACAAATTTAGATGAAATTGTAAGAAAACATGAATTAAGTTATTATAAATCACGAATCAGTGATTGTGCGGTGATGTTTGTTATTTGTAGGGAAAGTGATGTGAAAATTCTTGACCAACATTCCGTACCTACGGCACGGGGGGTGGTTATGAAATCCCGTTTGCTACCAATATTTTGTGCCTAACGGCACTGGGTGTGGGTGTGATATCCGGTCTGCTACCATTATTTCATGCCTAACGGCACGATTGGCGTATTTGCGTTATTTGGCATTTGTATCATTTTATTTGCCTTATGGCACGTGGATCGTTGTATGTATATAAATTATTTGGCTTTTGTTGTCGATTGAGCAGTTTCAGGTGTAATGTTCCGGCCACACCATCCCGTTAGGGATGGAATGTTGGTAGCGAGAACGACCCCATAGATTCGTTAGTGCCAGTCCTGTAGGGACGGAATATTGGTATAATCAAAGAGAGCTGTAAAGATCTGACCAATATCCCGTACCTACGGCACGGGGAGGATTGGGTGTGTATAATCCCGTTTGCTACCGATATATCGTGCCTAGCGGCACGTTGGCGTAATAGCGTTCATTGGATTTGTATCAATTTTATTAGCCTTTCCTCACGCGGGTCGCTATCCGCATATTAATTATTGGATTTTGTGGTCAATTGAGCAGTTACTGGTGTAATGATCCAGCTACACCATCCCGTTAGGGATGGAATGTTGGTAGCGAGAACGACCCCATAGATTCGTTAGTGCCAGTCCTGTAGGGACGGAATGTTGGTATTGTATATGCCTTGGTTTAATTATTTAGTATAGGCTTAAAAATGTACCTTTCGTCATAGGGAACCTCAAATTTTTCAAGAAAATCAAGATATTCATCAGCAAAAGTTATCTTTTTATGATGTTTCTTTTGGTTATTGATATATTTTACAACGTTAATAATTTGTGATTTGCTATAAGAAAAAGCACCGTAACCTTCTTGCCATGAAAATCTGCTTCTAATGAATCCTTTTTGATTTATCCACTTGGAAGAATATCCCTTAATATCTTGCATTAAGTTAGATAGGGATTGGGTTGGGCGCATGCCAAACAAAATATGTATGTGGTCTGGCATTCCGTTAATTGCCAAAACTTTATGGTTATTGTTTTGAATGATGCCTGTGATGTACATATACAATTCGTTCTCCCATAGTTGACTGATAAGACAGCTTCTATCTTGAACAGCAAAAATTGCTTGAATGTGAATTTGGGTGTATGTGTTAGCCATATTTTAAAATTTTTTGTTCGATCTGTAAAATTATTGTAAGAAAATATTTATTCAAAATTTCAACCAAACATTTTAATTGATAGTAAAGAAATTTAGACCGATATCCCGTACCTACGGCACGGGGAGGATTGGGTGTGTATAATCCCGTTTGCTACCGATATATCGTGCCTAACGGCACGTTGGCGTAATAGCGTTCATTGGATTTGCATCATTTTTCTTTGCCTTATGGCACGTTTGGTGTATCAGCTTTCATTGGATTTTGTATCAATTTTATTAGCCTTACGTCACGCGGGTCGCTATCCGCATATTAATTATTGGTTGTTATCGATTGAGCAATTACAGGTGTAATGATTCGGCCACAACATCCCGTTAGGGATGAAATGTTGGTAGCAAGAACGCCCCCCATAGATACGACAGCGCCCGTCCTGTAGGGACGGAATATTGGTATAATCAAAGAGAGCTGTAAAGATCTGACCAATATCCCGTACCTACGGCACTGGGGGTGGTTATGATATCCCGTTTGCTACCAATATTTCGTGCCTAACGGCACTGGGGGTTATGGTTGTAATATCTGGTTTGCTACCAATAATATCGTGCCTAACGGCACGATTGGCGTTATTGCTTACTGACCTGCATCATTAATTAACGAATATTATACGGCATTTATACTCCATCAAATCCCGTTTATTGACAAATTCTTAAAATGGATGAATACGTGTTTTCTCTACCCAATTAGTGCTTGTCCATAAAGTCAAAGTGGCTTGACTAGAAAGTTCGAGAGCAAGGCTTGTGAAAATTGAAAATGAGGGAGTTTACTAAAGTAAATGACCGAATTTTCAATTGAGCATAACGCAGCTATCGGACTTTATAGACAGCTACTAACTATGTGCGGGATGGGGTGTATATTTGCAACCCAATTTAGAATTAGATTAAATAAGCTGTGTGGATGTTGTTTTAGGGTTAGCACAAGGGTCAACACATAGGCTGACCCCTACTACCAAAACGCCATAATTATTTATAAATTTTTGAAATAAAAACCATGACGAACTTATTGAAACGCTTATCGCTGCTTTTTGCCTTTGCCATTGTCGCTTGTCAACCGAATGCGCCTAAGGGAGATTCTAATGAAGAGGAAACCATTGGA
>PXCF01000138.1 GCA_003566715.1 Cryomorphaceae bacterium
ATACCTACGACCATAAAAATCCCGCCGAAGAAGAATCTTCAACAACGGTGTTTAAGTTGGTGGAGGAGTTGCTTAGGCATCGGTGAGTCGTTTAGTCGTTGAAATATTCGACCAAATTACAATATTTAATAAGGGGTAATAGAACAGCACGTAATCTACACTGCCATCTCAATGGAATCATTAGCACGTATAGCGTCCCGTCAAAATTATTAATTCTACATTTTTCATTCTACATTAGTTTTGTCCCCATGATCAGCAAACTATTCAAATTTCTACTCAAGTATATCCCCCGTCCTTGGTTGATAAGATTGAGTTATCCGGCAAAGGCGGTTTTACCCTTGTTGTTGCGAGGCAATCGCTACGTGGATCCCATCGACGGAAAAGGGTATAGAAAGTTTTTACCCTATGGCTACGGCAATCGCCAGCGTCCCAATGTATTGGCGCCGGGAAGTTTGAGTTTGGAGCGGCACCGTCTCCTTTGGCTGTACTTAAAGCGCCACACGGATTTCTTTACCGCCGAAAAGACGATGCTCCACGTAGCACCGGAGCAGTGTTTTTATAAGCGCTTTCGAAAGATGAAAAACTTGAATTATGTCACGGCTGATTTAGAGTCACCCTTGGCCGATTTGAAATTTGATTTGCACGACATTCCTCTTCCCGATAATACCTACGACATCATTTTTTGTCACCACGTACTCGAGCACGTCGAAGACGATATTCGTTGTATGCAAGAGCTTTGTCGGGTACTCAAGCCCGGCGGTATGGCCATCATGCAAGTGCCGCAGGACGTTAATCGACAGGAGACTTTTTCCGACCCCAGCATCACCGATGAGGCGGAGCGCATACGTTTGTTTGGACAGTACGACCACGTACGCGTGTACGGTTTGGACTATCCAGAGCGCCTTCGCTCGGCCGGCTTTAAAGTAGAGGGATACCACTTTGACAAGGATTTGACGGTGGAGGAGATTGATAAGTACAGGCTCATGCCAGGGGAAATACTTTACGTTTGTAGTAAGTAGTTGCGCGTTTAAGTTCGCCATCTGTCCCATTCTAAAGTTTAAAATTTTTAATTTTTCTGGTACTCCTTTTGCCATATATAAATTCACGAACTTCACTTTGGTTATCAAACAACGTCTGTGAATATTTAGCGTTTAATAGGCGTGAAACTTCGGTGTAAGATTGTATTTTTATGCATTAATCACCATTCGTAATTGCCGCCAAACATGTCAAACCTCCGCATAATATTATTTTTGCTTTGCAGTAGTGTCGCTATAGCACAAACACCTCGTCCTGCCGTGTTTTACGGAGCAGCTGGTGACTGGGCAGATAGCGTGTTTAACAGCATGACCATCGACCAAAAAATTGGTCAATTGTTTATGGTAGCAGCATACTCCAACATGGGACAGGCGCACGAAAAGTCAATCATTGATTTGGTGGAGAAGCACCACATAGGTGGATTGATTTTCATGCAAGGTGGACCGTATCGTCAGGCACGACTAACCAATACCTACCAAAAAAAGGCCAAAACGCCTTTATTAATTGCTATGGATGCGGAATGGGGATTGTCTATGCGGTTAGATAGCACATTTTCTTTTCCATGGAATATGACTTTGGGCGCCATTCAAAACAATGAAGTGGTTTACGAAATTGGGGCGGAGATGGCTCGTCAATGCCGTCGATTAGGGGTTCATGTGAATTTTGCTCCGGTAGTGGACATCAATACCAACCCCAAGAATCCCATCATTAACGCGCGAAGCTTTGGGGAAGATCCGCACAACGTTTTTGCAAAGAGTAGGGCTTTAATGATGGGCTTGCAGTCTGAAAAGGTACTGGCTTGCGCCAAACACTTCCCAGGTCACGGCGACACGGATAAAGACAGTCACTTGACACTTCCCTCGGTAAATCACGACCGGGCACGTTTAGATTCGGTGGAGCTGTATCCCTTTAGAAAATTGGTTGACTA
This sequence comes from Cryomorphaceae bacterium, assembly GCA_003566715.1. Taxonomy (GTDB): domain Bacteria; phylum Bacteroidota; class Bacteroidia; order Flavobacteriales; family Schleiferiaceae; genus CSBr16-58. The sequence continues at coordinate 1,964 of PXCF01000138.1, forward strand.
CGGTTTGGGCTCTGCCATGAGTGCGCACTTACACGTGCCGGCACTGGAGCCCGAAGCCAAACCGGCTTCGGTATCCTCGAACGTACTGGAAGGCATTTTTCGCGAGGAATTTGGTTTTGGTGGGTTGTTGTTTACCGATGCATTAAATATGAAGGGCATCACCGGATTGTTTCCTCCGGGTGAAGCCGACTTAAACGCGTTTATGGCGGGGAATGACGTTCTGCTGTTTGCGGAAGATGTTCCTAAGGCCATTGCTATGTTCAAAAAGGCAATGAAGGACGGTAGAATTACCGAAGCACAAGTAAACGAGCGGGTAAGGCGAATACTGATGGCTAAAGAGTGGGTGGGCTTAAATGATTATCAACCCATTGCCACCAAGAATCTACATAAAGATTTGCATTCTGTTCGTGCACAGCAGTTGAAGCGTCAGGCCTTTGAGCACGCGGTAACCCTGGTGAAAAACACGGGTAAGACCGTGCCTATTCAGTATTTAGAAGATAAGCGGGTGGCCATTGTTACAGCAGGCAATGATCCCAACGAAGATCTATGGCGTGATATGAAATTGTATCAGCCAGTAGATCACTATCGTTTGTACAATCAAAATGCCGATGAATTATTGCGCATGTTGGCCGGTTACGATAAGGTCGTGTTTGCCGTTTACACCTCCAATGCCAGTCCGTGGAAGTCGTATAAATATGCAGCTTATATCAAAAATTTCGCGGGATTTTTGGGAAAGCAAAACAATTTTATTCTGACTGTATTTGGCAATCCTTACGGACTGATGGATTTTCCACAAGCCAATCTGGCGCAATCGGTTATAGTTTCTTATCAGAATGATCCGGATGCGGCTTCAATGACAGCTCAGATTCTCTATGGCGCCAAAACAGCCAAGGGCAAGCTTCCGGTGAGTGCCGGAAGTGTATGGCCGGTCAATATGGGACTAAGCATCCGAAGCACACACAGACTTCAATACGGTTTGCCTGAGGACGTTGGACTTGATGGTCAAATGCTGAATCGTATTGATAGGGAAGTAAATGCGGCGATTGCAGACAATGCCATTCCCGGTGCGCAAGTGCTGGTAGCCAGAAGCGGTAAGGTTGTCTACCACAAGGCCTTCGGTCATCATACTTACGATAAGGAGAGGTTGGTCGATGTGTTTGATCTTTACGACATCGCCAGTATCACCAAAATTGCTGCCTCTGTTCCTGCTCTAATGGCCCTTACCGATCAAGGACGTTTTGATCTCGACGGTACACTAGGCAGTCACTTACCTCAGGTGAAGGGAACCAATAAAGAAAACATGAAAATTCGCGAAATACTATCCCACCAAGCAGGCTTGGTGTCTTGGATACCATTTTACGTAAGAACGGTGGTTAACGGAAAAGGAAGTCCCGATGTGTATCACAGTGAACGCAGTTTTAAATACAACAGGCAAGTGGCTGACAACATGTATATCATGAATAGCTATCGAGATACAATTTTTAAAACCATCAATCAATCTAATACAAAACCGACACAGGGATACAAGTACAGCGATTTGGGATATTACTATTTTCAAGACATCATAGAAAGAGAAATGCGCATGACATTGGATGATTATGTTACGAGCACATTTTACGAACCTATCGGCGCTCACCGCATGCGTTTCCTACCGCGCAATCATTTTCCTTTGGAAGAAATCGTTCCCACGGAAAGAGACTTAACCTTTCGCGGACAATTGTTGCATGGCTATGTGCACGACCAAGGAGCAGCAATGATGGGCGGGGTGGCCGGTCACGCCGGACTGTTCTCCAATGCCAATGACTTGGCCAAACTCATGCAGTTGTACTTAAATCGTGGCTCATACGGTGGTGTGCAATATATTGATTCGCTAACCGTAGATGAGTTTACGCGCTGTCAGTACTGCGAAGACAACAACAACCGCAGAGGTGCCGGTTTTGACAAGCCTCAGCTTGAAGGGAAAGGGCCTACTTGTGGGTGCTTGTCGATGAATAGCTATGGTCACTCAGGTTTCACCGGCACCCTCGCATGGGTTGATCCCGATGAGGAAATCATTTTTATTTTTTTGTCAAACCGAGTTCATCCTTCAGCTGAGAACAATAAGCTTTTGACCCGTTCTACCAGAACCAATATTCAACAAATCATTTACGATTCAATCATTGAAAATTATCTATTATGAAAAAACACATTTTTACTATTTCGTTTGCTTTATTTTTCGGCAATATCTATGCGCAGTCGCTGGAGATTAAATACTACAATAATGGCGAAGTGCGAACAATGGGTGAGTTGAAAGATGATAAAAGACAAGGCACCTGGATTACCATTGACGAAAAGAGAAACGTGTCCGAGCAGGCAGAGTATCAAGATGGAGAACTTCACGGTACAGTTAGAAAATACGATACAAGAGGTAAATTGACGGAACGCGTGACCTATGACATGGGAAAACTTCACGGTCCCTATGAAAAGTTTTTTTCTAACGGAAACATCAGAGAAAGGGGAACCTATGAAAAGGGGAATAAGCATGGCGAATACACCTGGTTTTTCGACAATGGCGTGCGTGCAACCACTTATTTTTACAGTCAAGGTGTTATAGAAGGTGAGATAACGGCTTACGACAAGAACGGAAATGTCAAGTCCATTACCACCTTTAAAAACAATACCATGCAAGGTTCTTACAAAGAATTCTACCCCGACGGAAATATTAAGGTTGAAGGGAATTATAAAAATGGTGAAAAAAGTGGTACTTGGAAAAACTATGACGTAAGCGGTAAGGTTATTTCTTCGGAAAAGAATTAGTATGCCAAAACCCAAAGCTCTTGTTGTTGGTGCCGGTGTTGCCGGATTAGCCGCCGCTCTTCGCCTAAAAGGAAGTGGCTATGATGTGGAGGTCTTTGAAGCCGCTTCACATCCCGGTGGGAAGATGGGGGAGTGGGCGTCCAAAGGTTATCGTTTCGATACAGGTCCGTCTTTATTTACGTTGCCTCATTTGGTCGAGCAAACCATCGCCACGGTACATACCAAAACCACCGATTATTTTAATTACGACAAGCACCCAACGGCTTGTACTTATTTCTGGGAAGATGGTACGGAGCTCATTGCCGAAGGGCAGGTTGATGCCTTTTCCCATAAAGCAGCGGAAGTTCTTGGAGGCAACACCCAAACCATTGAAAAGTATTTTGTAGAAGCGGCCGAGATGTACGACACCACCAGGGGCGTTTTTCTCGAGCGTTCATTGCATCGCTGGCAAACTTATTTAACCAAAGACGTCTGGAAGGCTATTCCCAAATTGCCTTCGTTAGGATTGTTTTCCAGTTTGCACGAAAGAAATAAAAAGCGGCTGGGCAACAACGACAAATTGGTACAGTTATTTGACCGATTTGCCACCTATAACGGCTCGAGCCCCTACCTCACACCGGGTATCATGCAGATGATTTGTCATTTGGAACATGGCATCGGCACTTTCTATCCGAAAGGCGGGATGTCGTCCATTCCTAAATCCATGTTCAACGCCGGTAAAGACGCCGGTATAGTCTATCACTTTGGACAAAAAGTAGAGAAGATTCACGTAGAAAATGGAAAGACGAAGGGCATTGCGGTCGATGGCAACAACCACATGGCCAATGTGGTGGTGTGCAACGTAGATGTACGCTCGGCCTACAAGCACTTACTTACGGATATACCCACACCCAAAAACATTGTCAGGCAAAAACCCAGCAGTTCGGCCATAATTTTTTACTGGGGCATCAAGCAGACGTTTCCCAAACTGGACCTGCACAATATTTTCTTCAGTGAAGATTACAAGGCCGAATTTGACGCCATTTTTTCCAAGGAAACACTATACGATGACCCTACGGTGTACATCAACATCAGTTCAAAGGTTGATGCTGCCGATGCTCCTAAAGGTTGTGAAAATTGGTTTGTGATGATCAATGTGCCGGCAGATAGTGGACAAGACTGGGATGCGTTAACCCGACAAGCCAAGGCGTTTATCATTGAGAAACTCGACAGAATGCTCGAAGTGGATGTTGAATCATTGATTGAAACTGAAAATATTCTAACGCCCCCACAGATCGAACAAAAAACGTCTTCACAAGGTGGGGCGTTGTACGGTAGCTCTTCCAATGAACGCATGGCTGCCTTTTTTAGACAAGCCAATTTTCACAACAAAATAAGTGGTCTGTATTTTTGTGGAGGTAGTGTTCACCCAGGTGGTGGTATTCCACTTTGTATGCAATCAGCCAGAATTACCGCAGACCTTATTGCCAATAACCCATCATGAATTTTTTAAAAAAACACCCTTGGATTTCCATCATTGTCATCATTCACTTTGTTGGATTGATCGGTTTGAGCTTGCCCTTTTTTCGTGAAGAATTATTGCCATTAAGCAGTGTTAATTTGTTAATTACTGCATTGTTTGTCTTTTTTGCTTTAAAAAAGGAAAACAAGCACGCATATTGGATACTGGCCATTCTGTTTTTCATGGGTATGGCGGTGGAAATTCTCGGGGTAAAAACGGGGTTTCCCTTCGGGGAATACGCATACGGAACTGTCTTAGGCCCAAAGTTAGGTGGGGTTTCGTTGATCATCGGCTTCAACTGGTTTTACTTGGTTGTTTGCGCGGTAGCCGTCACCCAATACTTGACCAATAAAAAGTGGTTGATTACCTTAATTGCCCCGCTGCTTCTCACCCTTATGGATATTCTCATAGAACCCGTTGCCATCGCATTGGAATATTGGCATTGGGAGTTGGTTGAAGTGCCTCTGTCTAATTACATTGCTTGGTACGTAGTTTCCATTCCCATGGTTTTATTGTACCTTCGCTTGGCGCGTAATCCACCAAAAAGATTTCCTGCACAAGTGATTGTTGTTCAGGTCGTTTTCTTTTTGGTGCTTAATGGTGTATTGTAATAAAATCACTATTGTTATCCGATAAGATTTATACTAAATGGCACTGGTAAGTAAAAAACGTTTGGCACATATTGTATTTGAATCCGATGACAAATGGTCAAAGGGGTTTGATTTGGTGTTGTTGTTAGCCATTCTTCTCAGTGTGGCAGCAGCTATGCTTGAGTCTGTCGCCGAAATACGAGAGAAGTTCGGAGATTCTCTCTACTTATTAGAGTGGTTTTTCACCATTGTTTTCACCATAGAGTACGGCTTGCGAATATGGCTTAGTCGAAATGCAAAAGGCTACATTTTTAGCTTTTACGGTGTAATTGACTTTCTTGCGATTTTACCCGCATACTTGGGGTTATTTGCCTTTAGTATTAATTTCTTAGTGGTGGTAAGAGCATTGCGCTTTCTAAGGATTTTGCGCATTCTCAAGCTTAGCCGTTACATGCAAGAGTCACAATTACTATATCGTTCCTTGATGGCCAGTAGAATTAAGATTGGGCTTTTTATTGGCACGGTGGTCGCCATTGTCTTGATTATGGGAACGTTAATGTTTATGATTGAAGGGCCGGAAAATGGCTTTACCAGCATTCCTCGCTCTATGTACTGGGCCATTGTCACGCTTACTACAGTGGGATATGGCGATATCTCTCCCTCAACCGATTTTGGACAGTTTGTCGCCTCCATCATCATGCTGATGGGCTACGGTATCATTGCCATTCCAACGGGTATTATAAGTTCAGAAATGGTAAAAGAAAACAACAGAGGAAAAAAGAGGGCGTGCGAAAAATGTGAAGCTAAAATTTACGACAACAACGCAGAATTTTGTAAATTTTGCGGGACACGACTTTCTGAATAAAAATCGAAAAAAAAAGGGGCGTATTGCAATACGCCCCAACTTTAAACTGCATAGATAGACAAAAAACTGTCTATTAATTCTTCGAGAGGTAGCTTGCTACACCTTCATGTGAAGCCTGCATACCCTCCTTACCTTCGCTCCAGTTGGCCGGACACACATCGCCTTTCTCTTCGAAGAAACGCAAAGCGTCAACCATACGGAGGGCTTCGTCTACATTACGACCGAGTGGCATGTCGTTTACCAATTGGTGACGCACAATGCCATCCTTGTCGATGAGGAATAGACCGCGGTATGCAACCATTTCGCCTTCGGCTTCTAACTCGTCGTTTTCGTTGTAGAAGTAGTTTCCGGCAATCACGTCGTAATTGGTAGAGATGGTCTTGTTGGTATCGGCTACAACTGGATAAGTTACACCATTAATACCACCATCGTCTTTAGACATTTGCAACCATCCCCAGTGCGATTGCTCTGTATCGGTAGACACAGCTACTACTTCAACGTCACGCTTTTTAAATTCTGCAAGCTTCTCTTGAAAAGCATGCAATTCCGTAGGACAAACAAAGGTGAAGTCTTTAGGGTAAAAGAACAAGATTACGTACTTATTGCCTTTGTATTGCTCAAGGCTAAAGTCATTAACGATTTCTTCGCCGTCGATAACGGCGGCTGCCTTAAATGAAGGCGCTGGTTTTCCAACTAATACTGCCATATGATAAATGGTTTTATTGATTACTAAAATTCGGATACAAAAGTAATGTTTCTAACCGCCATTAAGTTTAAAACTTCGTTAGTTTTTATGATGTGATAGATATTTTCTATGAATTTTTACTTTTGTTGCTTTATTTGATTGATGGTACTTTTTTTTATAACTTAGCGGGAAACTTTTTTAAATTGACAAATCTGTACTTAAGATTTTTAGTGGCTTTATTATCATCTGCATTTATTGCTGCAAATGCTCAATCGTTTAGCAGTCAGCGCTTATTGAATGTCGCTGATTCACTACGAATTGCACAAAACTTAAGACAGGAAAAATTGCAATTCTGGACCTCACAAACGGGTATTCCAATTAGGTATAACGACAGTGACCATAGGGGTATAACGTGGATTCTCAATGAAGGATTGCCTTTTATCCACGCCACAACCAATGATGGCGCAGCCGTGATGACGCGCACAAAGACGCTTTTACCAGGTGGAGGAACCAACCTTAATCTCAATGGAAGCGGAGTCCCAATTGGCTTGTGGGAAGCCGGTAACAATGCAGTTTTAGAAACGCATGAAGCGTTGGTTGGGAGGGTAGATAATTCTACAACAACAATGTCAGTCGGTAATCATGGTTCTTGGGTTGCGGGTACGCTCATCGGGAATGGCGTAGGAAATGCTGATGCACGGGGAATGGCTCCGGCTGCGTCGGTAGATGTTTATAGTTCCATTGATAAAGCAGCCATTGCTGACTTTGCTGTAAATGGAGGGTTAATTTCCAATCACTCTTATGAAGATGTAGTTGGTTGGTGGAATGGAACGTTTGATCCCAACATTCCTAATAATTCTTGGTATTGGTTTGGAGATACGTCAATCGCATCATTTTCAGAAGGTCCGCAGCGTTACGGACAGTATAATGTGATTAGTCAAGAATATGATTTGATTTCCTATAATGCACCATATCAAACCATTGTGAGAGCAGCGGGTAACAGTAGAGGAAACGCAGGGCCATCGTCGGGCAATTTTTATGCCTGGGATGGTTCTGGTTGGATCGTATTTGATGCCGCTGTCGATAATCCCGGGCCGGATGGGGGAGCTGATGGATATGATTGTATTTCTCCGGGAGGTATTTCTAAAAACATCATTACAGTTGGAGGAATACAAAAAAATTCAGGATGTGTATTGTTGCCTTCCGATGTATCAGATTATAGTAAGTCTGGCTGGGGCCCTGCGGATGATGGACGTATAAAACCCGACCTCGTTGGAACGGCAACGTCCATTACGACAACCAGCTCTGCTGCTGACGATGCTTATACAACAGGTCGATCGGGTACGTCTTTTTCCACGCCAAATATTGCGGGCTCCTTGGCATTAATTCAGCAGCGATATAAGCAATTGCACCAGCGCTATATGCGTTCAGCTACGCTTAAAGGCATTGCCATTCACACCGCTCAACCAACGACTACAGATCCCGGCCCCAATTACCGCCATGGATGGGGGTTGCTGGATACCGAAAAGGCCATTCAAGCCATCAATCATTCGGATACGGTTTTGATCGTTGAGGCATCCCTGTCGCAAGGTGATACGTTTTCTATTCTTCTCAAAGGTCAAAGTGGAAGTCCGCTAAAAGCAACTTTGTGTTGGACAGACCCGCCCTCTAACGACACTGCAGATGTGCATAACGATCGAACGCCCAAGCTGGTCAATGATTTGGATTTACGTGTGTTTGAAAGTCCAACTCTTGCAAATACCGAATACTACCCTTGGAAGTTGGACGTAGATACACCGTCGTTACCAGCCGTACAAGATGATAACCTGGTGGATAACGTGGAGGTTGTAGAGGTTCCTGCGCAAACTTCATCCGGTATAGTATATGAGCTTACAGTTACGCATAAAGGAACACTCAAAGATAGAAAACAGCATTTTTCTCTAATTATCAATGGCAGACCGTTTGATTGGACGGGCAACACGGATGATAATTGGGAGGTTGCCACCAATTGGTCTGAAAGTAAAATACCAACCAGCAATGCTTGGGTAAATATACCTGATGGATGCCCACACTATCCGGTTTTAAAAAACGGATTGTATGAGGTTGGGGCATTAACGGTTCAAGATGGTGGAAGTTGCATCGTGCAAAGCAAACTTAAAGTTAAAAGCAATGTTACAAACCAAGGCGACCTTACTATAGACGGTGGTCAACTGAAATGGTTTGGTGAATTCTTGGGTATTGTGACTCAAAAACAGCCCGCTTATTCCGCTGGAGGTTGGATAAACTCGGGAATATCCGTAGAGGGTTCTGCTGGGCTTTTTGGTGATGTAAGCGCAACACGTTTGAACGCGTTCACCTGGAATGCAAGCGAAGCGGAATGGGATGCTATTGCGGCAAGTGATTCCGCCATTCCGGGAAAAGGTTATATGCTCTATTTTGGGACTAATGGCGTAAGAAACGTGGGTAGTCCTCTTCAGGTTGAAGGCCGTCCCATTGCAAATACGCCATTTGATATAGAGTACGGTATAGGCGATTCGATCGATTTCTTTGGTTCCGCTGATGGTTGGAATTTTTTAGCTAATCCCTTTACTTGTGCCTTAGATTTCTCATTGCTAGAAAGGGATAATGTGGACAATAGTTTTAGTATTTGGAATGTTAAAAACGACCAATATATCAGTTATTCTCCGGCGGGTATCACCGATCCGTACATTGCACCACTGCAAGGGTTTTGGGTTAAACTCAGCAACGCATCGGCTTCGATAAATGAAGTTGATATTCGCAAACACGGTGTGCTGGAACAAACAGATTTTCACCGAACCAAACCATTTGACAGATTGGTCCTCAGGGTATTTGAAACATCCGATACCAGTAAAACGGATTATACCGTGGTGTCACTCATTGACGGAACATCTAAAGGACACGATCCCGAATGGGATGCGCTGAAGTTACCCAACGGTCCATCGGCGTTGGCATTTTACAGCATTAACAATCAGCAACGCTTTGCCATTAATGCCATTCCCCATAACCCTGTAAGAGGTAAAACATCCATTCCTTTGGGCATGTTAGGTGGCGTTCATAATGGGGACTATCATGTCACCTTCGATAAAAGCTTTATGTTGAACAGCCATGTTGTCTTTTTAGAAGATTTAAAAACCAACACCTTACACGACTTGATGGAAGGAGATGTTACATTTACAAACGACACACTTTTTTATGACCGCTTTGTGCTACACATAGGTATTAGCGGATCCTTAAATACCACTGAAAATGAATCACAATCGCTGAGTGACCAGGTTTGGGTTTACGAAGGCTTGCTCCATGTTCGCATAAGTGAATCAGCCAATGTTTCTGTGCATGATGCACAAGGTCGTTTGGTGTGGTCGGCTAATCATCATGGCGGTTTTGTAAGCTACGATTTACCATCTATGGCTTCTGGTGTCTATATCGTCACGGTAGAAACACCTCGAGAAGTTGTCCAAAAAAAGTTCCCATTGACAAGGTGAAGTGGATTGCAGCTTCGTTGTACTTTTGCAGAAAATTTTACGAATAAAAGATGATTCAACGCAAACAATCCCTGCTCATGGCCATGGTGGTATTAATCATGGGGGTGGCCATTTGGTATTTTCCACTTTATAGCATCGGCGACGATGTCATTGTATTTGTTCAGTCCCAATGGACGACAACTGTCCCGGTAATCATTAGTTTTTTCCTAGCCTTTTACGCCATTCTTCAATACAAAGCACGCAAAAAGCAGTTCATCATCAACCGTTTAAATATGCTTATCAATCTGGCTTTGGTGGTTTATCTTGTCATTAAGGTGTTTAACACCCCAGACATCTCTACTGAAACGGGTGCTATTTTCCCGTTGTTGTCGGTCATTTTATTGTCTTTGGCCAATCGATTGATTATGAAAGATGAGCGATTGGTTAGAGCGGCCGATAGAATTCGCTAAATAGTGGCTGTCTATAAAGTCCGATGACGGCGTTATGCTCATCCGAAAATCAGGTCATTTACTTTAGTAAACTCCCTGATTTTCTCCCGATAGCTATCGGGGTCGCAAGCCTTGTCCTCGAACTTTCTAGTTCAGCCACTTTGACTTTATGGACAAATATTAAATATCATGGAGCAGGGGAAGGACTTAGGAAAAGCAGCCGATCTCATACGTCGGGGTAAGTTGGTGGCCATACCAACAGAGACGGTATATGGATTGGCTGCCGACGGTACCAATGTTGACGCCATTGCCGGCATTTTTTCCGCCAAAAGACGTCCATTCTTCGATCCGCTGATACTGCATTTTCACAACATTGAGGATGCCTTACCCTATGTGAAATCTGTACCGGATATTTGGTATACACTAACCGAGGTGTTTAGTCCGGGCCCGGTGACCTATGTGCTGCCGCGCACCAATAAAGTGCCGGATTTGGTCACCAGCGGATTGGATACGGTGGGCATTCGCTTTCCCCGACATCCCTTAACCAGAGAATTATTGGCCATGCTGGATGTGCCGTTGGCAGCGCCATCGGCCAATCGAT
>PXCF01000083.1 GCA_003566715.1 Cryomorphaceae bacterium
CAAATCAGAGGAAGAAACGCGGGAGCGGGTGACCGGTTTGCTCGAACATGTGGGGCTGGGTAATCGGCTGCACGCGCGACCGGCGGAACTCTCCGGTGGGGAGCAACAACGGGTGGCGGTAGTGCGCGCCTTGGCGTCTAAGCCCGACTTCATTCTCGCCGACGAGCCAACGGCCAATTTAGACACCAAAGCGGCCTTTAATCTGCTCGACATGATGAAACAGCTCAACGAAGACGAAGGCATCACCTTTTTGTTTTCTACCCACGACCAACGCGTCATCGACCGTGCCAGTCGGGTTGTCACCTTGGTAGATGGGGCATTACACAGCGACGAACGCCGATAAATGATCAAGCGCCTGTTACATATCGCCTTTTGGACGCTTTTTTTGCCGAACTTGTATGGCCAAGTTGGCGAGAAGCTCAGTATCACCGGATATGTGCGTGACTTGCCTCTACTCGGCACCGACGACGCCTTTTCGGAATACAATTTCAACAACATCCTTCACAACCGCTTGAACATTCGCTTCGACGGGGGCGAAAACTGGTCCATCCGCATGGGACAGCGCACGCGCTATCTCTACGGAGATGCCTTTTCCAATCCGTTTTTTGTGGAGTTTCTCCGCAGTGATCAAGGACCTTTACCGCTGTCACACGTATTGCACAACAGCGATCAGCACGTCATTCACACCATTACCGACCGCTTGTATTTTGACTGGCAAAAGGGCGACTGGCAAGTGCGTATTGGTCGGCAACGCATCAACTGGGGCATCAATCTCGTGTTTAACCCCAACGACTTTTTCAACAACTACAACTTTTTTGACTTTGACTACGACGAGCGTCCCGGCACCGACGCCATTCGCATCACCCACTTCGACGGCGTATTATCGCGCTGGGAATTGGCGTACAGTCCGGGCATAAACGCCCGCAACAGCGTGGCCGCCGTGATGCGCGCCATAAACTACAAGGGTTACGACCTGCAAGTGATGAGCGGGTACTTTCACCACCGCGCAGCCATTGGCGGCGGCTGGGCAGGCAGCGTAGGCGGCATGGGCTGGAAAGGAGAGTTGAGCTATTTCCACGATTTAGAGTCCGTAGCAGGCAAAGAACCCGGCAATATCGTCGCGTCTATGTCGGGCGACTACCGTTTCAACAACGGTTTATTTTTAATCGGCGAAGTGGTGTACAACCAACAGCGCACCGGCGTAGGTCCGGATGCCTTGGTGCTCATAGAACCCCTCCGCGCCGACAACGTCACCTTCAGCGAATGGGCGGTGGTAAGCACCCTGCAATACCCGTACAAACTCCTGCACAGTTTCAGTTTGGCCGCCATGTATTTCCCCGCAGAAGACGTATTTTTTCTATCGCCCAATTACACCCGTTCTCTCCACCACGATTTAGACCTCAGTCTGTTGAGTCAGTTGTTCATCGGCCCATCAGACGCCCCTTTGGCCTCGGCGGGGTATAATTTGATTGCGATGGTGCAGTGGAATTTCTAGTAGGGGCAGCCCTCGTGGTTGCCCCCAACCGCAACGCGGTTGGTGATAACCGCAACGCGGTTGAAAACACCCCCCAACCAATCACCCAAATTAATTTCCTCACAACGAAAAATTTATGTACATTTGCACCCCTTTTGGCAGCACCCGGTTTTGTCACGAGGTATTTTGATTAACAAACGTTTAATTCTCTCAGAGGTGGAACAAAACATTCAACCGGGCACCCACTGAGATACAAATGAATCTTCAATGTCTGAAGAAAACAAAAAAGAGGTAGAAGTAGACAATACTGCCGCTACCGAGCAACAAGTAGAGGAGACCAAGCCTACAGCGGAAGAAACGACCAAAGAGGTTGAAAACACTGAAGAGGCTACTCCATCTGAAGAAAAAGCCGCTCCCAAAAAGAAAACCATCAAAGCCAAAAAAGAAGAGGCTGTTGATGTAGAGGAGGCGGAAAAAGAAGAAGCCCGTAAAAAACAAAGCGAAGATGCAGCTCCAGTTGTTGAAGAGGCGCCCGCTGAGTTTGACTGGGACGAATTTGAAGCCGGCATCACTTCAATTTCTAAGCAACAACGCGAAGAATTGACCAAGATGTACGAAGAAACCATCAGTCCTTCCCTCGAAGGTGAAGTGGTTAGTGGTAAAGTTACTCAAATTTCCGACCGCGAAGCCATCATTGATATAGGCTCTAAGTCTGAAGGGGTAATTTCTCTCAACGAATTTCGCTACAATCCGGATCTCAAAGAAGGCGACGATGTTGAAGTTTTAGTTGACCTACAGGAAGACAAAAACGGACAACTTGTTCTTTCACACCGCAAGGCACGCGCCATCAAAGCATGGGATCGCGTTAACGAAGCACACGATAATGAGCAGGTTGTTACCGGTTACGTTAAGTGTCGCACCAAAGGCGGTATGATCGTTGACGTATTTGGTATTGAGGCCTTCCTTCCAGGCTCACAAATCGACGTACGTCCCATTAAGGATTACGACGTCTACGTGGACAAAACCATGGAGTTCAAAATTGTTAAGATCAACCACGAATTTAAAAACGTTGTTGTTTCACATAAAGCGCTTATCGAAGCCGACCTCGAAGAACAAAAACGCGAGATCATTTCCAAATTGGAAAAAGGTCAAGTTATCGAAGGGGTGGTCAAAAACATCACGTCTTACGGGGTGTTTATCGACCTTGGCGGTATCGATGGACTTATCCACATCACCGACCTCAGCTGGAGCCGTATCAATCACCCAAGCGAGGTGGTAGAAATCGACCAGAAGATCAATGTGGTTATCCTCGATTTCGACGAAGCAAAAACACGTATACAACTTGGTCTCAAGCAGCTTGAAGCTCATCCTTGGGATGCCCTTGATGCCGACTTGAAAGAAGGCGACAAGGTGAAAGGTAAAGTAGTCGTCATTGCCGATTACGGTGCATTTGTAGAAGTTATCCCAGGTGTAGAAGGACTCATCCACGTAAGTGAAATGAGCTGGTCTACCCACTTGCGAAGTGCACAAGACTTCGTGAAAGTTGGTGACGAAGTTGAAGCCGTTGTGCTTACACTTGACCGCGAAGACCGCAAAATGTCTCTCGGTATCAAGCAACTTTCTACCGACCCATGGACTGACATCACGACCAAATACCCAACCAATTCAAAGCATACCGGTAAAGTGCGTAACTTCACCAACTTTGGTGTGTTTGTAGAGTTGGAAGAAGGTATCGACGGATTGATTCACATTTCTGACCTTAGCTGGACGAAGAAAGTGAAGCATCCTAGTGACTTCACCCACATCGGTGCAGAACTTGAAGTTGTCGTACTCGACATCGACGAAGAAAACCGTCGTTTGAGCCTCGGCCACAAGCAAGTAGAAGACAACCCTTGGGAAACTTACGAAACCCTAATGGAAGAGGGCAGCACCCTTTCCGGTAAGGTTGTAGAAGTAACCGATAAGGGCGCCAACATTCTCATCGAAAACATCGGCGTTGAAGCCTTCTGTCCTGCCCGCCACATGGTGAAGGAAGATGGTAGCAAAATCGAAAAAGATGAAGTGATCGATGTTGTGGTGATTGAATTTAAGCGCGAAGCTCGTCGTGTATTGGTATCTCATACCAATATTCACAAACAAATCGAAACGGCTAATAAAGAGAAAGAAACCAAAGCGACCGGCAAAGCGGTTAAACGCGTTCAAGGTAAAGTTGAGAAAACCACCCTTGGTGACCTCGATGCCCTTTCTCAATTGAAAGCTGATCTTGAAGGTGACGAAGAAAATAAATAGTCAAGTCACCAAATATAAATTTGCTATTCAATAGCATATTAAAACCGGAAGATTCAAACCTTCCGGTTTTTTTTATTTTGAAGCCACGGCCTGTTTGGCAATATCCATTTGCGAGCGAATAATGGCCAATGAAATGGCTGTAAGCTCCAAGGCATCTAATGTAAACAGCTTGAACAGGCCTCCACGAAGTTTGACTTCTGTTAAATCCTCCCGCTCCATACCGGCGTCGAGCATTTTTTTCCACATCTCTAATAAGTCGAGCAAGTCAGTAAAGACCTTCTGCTCCTTAATGCGCACCTTTTCCTCATTATTGCGGCGACTTACCGGGAGGAAGTTAACCGGCAGTGATGAAGCGTCCGCACGCTGTTGCTCTCGCTTGAGGGTGTACTTGGCAAAAAAACGCATACGGTGGGCTTTTTGTGTATTGGGCGACTTGGTTTTTCGCTCGGTGTTTTGCAACATACGCATAAAGTCATAGCCACGCAAATTGGCATATTCCAATTCCTCCACAGCACTCCATCCTGCTGATAAAGGCTGATGCATTTGGTCGGCTTCTGCAAAATAAAAATGTGTTTGCAGATCCTCGACGATGGCTTGTATGTCTTTAATTAAATGGTCAATGCGCTCAGAGTAGGTCATGAGTTGTCTTGCGTTTATTATTACGAGTAGTATATCATTTGACAGCATATAATTGTTCGACAAATATTCCCATGCGAACTGACGTGTCAAGACGCAAAGATAAACTTGGGCTCTTCTCCATTTGTATGCTGATGGTGTGCTTTGTAAATTCGTCCACAGAAAAAATGCATCTAAACGAACGACATTATGACGATATACCCCGTACACGCCGGTCACTTTAAACTCGATGGAGGGGCCATGTTTGGCGTAGTTCCCAAAAAACTCTGGAAAAACGCCAATGAACCCGACGAACAGAACATGTGCTCGTGGGCGGCGCGCTGTATGCTTATTGAAGATGGCGATCGACTTATTTTGGTAGACACCGGAATGGGAAATAAGCAAGACGAAAAATTCTTTGGTCACTATCACCTACACGGACCGCATTCCCTCGACAAATCACTGGAGGCCCTCGGTTTTCATCGCAACGACATCACCGATGTGTTTCTTACCCACTTACACTTTGACCACTGTGGGGGCGCCATTCAGTGGAACAAAGACCGCAGCGGCTATGAACCAGCCTTTCCCAACGCCGTCTACTGGAGTAATCAACGCCACTGGCAATGGGCCATTCACCCCAACCCCAGGGAAAGAGCCAGTTTTCTCAAAGAAAACATCCTGCCCATTGAAGAATCCGGTCAACTGAAATTCATCGACCTGCACAACGACGGACTTCACGACACCCCCCTGCCGTTTCAGGTGTACAGCGTGAGTGGTCATACCGAAGCGCAAATGCTACCGGTCATCGAGTACAAAGGAAAAAAAGTGGCGTTTATGGCGGATTTACTGCCGTCAGCCGGACACATTCCCCTCCCCTGGGTAATGGCCTACGATACCCGCCCACTGCTGACCATGAAAGAAAAAGAGCAGTTTTTGCGTTTGGCAGAAGAGGAGCAATTTGTGCTCTACTTTGAACACGATCCGGTCAATGACCTCGGAACCGTAAAAATGACAGAAAAAGGCATTCGTTTGGATAATACATACAGTTTTGATGAAGTATTTGGCCGTTAGCTTCGCGCTTGTCCTCAGTCTGACAACGCAAGCACAACCCCGAAGTGATTATTGGCAGCAGTCTGCCGACTACACCATTCACGTTGATTTTGACCACAAGTCGCACCGATATAGCGGCACACAATCCATCGCTTACACCAATAACTCGCCAGATACCTTGCGCAAGGTGTTTTTTCACCTGCAATACAATGCCTTTCAACCGGGCAGCAACATGGACGAGCGCTCACGAGACATTGCCGATCCCGACCGTCGTGTGGGTGACCGTATTGCCGGACTATCTGAGTCGGAAATTGGCTTTATGAATGTCACCAACCTCAACCACGACGGCGAAGAAGCGGAGCTGGAAAGCTTTGGCACCGTTTTAAAGGTACATTTACCCAAGCCCATTCCCCCAAACACCAAGGCACAATTTGATTTACAGTTTGAGGCACAATCGCCTAAGCAGATCCGACGAAGCGGCAGGCACAACAAGGAGGGTGTACACTACTCGATGGCGCAGTGGTTCCCCAAGTTGGCCAATTACGATCGCTTTGGCTGGAACACCACCCCCTATGTGGGCAGGGAATTCTACGGCATCTGGGGTGATTTTGACGTGCACATCAACATCGATAAAATGTACACCCTTGCTGGAACGGGCGTCTTGCAAAACGCCGAGGACATTGGTTACGGATACAGCCGCAGCAAAAACAAGCGTGGCAGCGGCAAGCAATCTTGGCATTTTAGCGCGGAGCAGGTACACGATTTCATGTGGGCCGCCGACCCGGAATATGTACACAAAACCCATCAAGTTCCCAATGGCCCATTGCTTCGGTTTTTTTACAAGGAAAAAGACAACGAATTCACCGAAAACTGGGAAGCCATGCCGGGGTATATGGAGCGTTTCTTTCTATTAGCCGATTCACTGGTTGGCCCCTACCCCTACCCGGAATTTAGCTTTATTCAAGGAGGCGACGGCGGTATGGAGTACCCCATGGCCACGTTGATGCTCGGACGCGGAAAAATTAAAGGCATGGTGGGCTTGGCCGTTCACGAAGCCATGCACAACTGGTTTTACGGGATGATTGCCACCAATGAAAGTCGCTATCCCTGGATAGACGAAGGCTTTACCACCTTCGTGGAAAACATCATCATGATGGAGCTCTTCCCCGATGAAGACAGCCGCGGCCTCCCCCACTACAGCAATTATCTCAGTTATCTACAGCAGTGGTCTGCCGATGCCACTGAGCCGCTTACCACCCCGGCCGATCACTACATCACCAACCGCGGTTATGGCGTGGCATCCTACTCGCAGGGATGCATGTATTTGGTCAACATGCAGTACATCGTAGGAGAAGAGGTCTTTTGGAAGGGATTCCGCAACTTTTTTAACCGCTGGAAATTCCACCACCCGCATCCGGAAGATTTTGTGAGAGAAATGGAGCGCGAGAGTGGGCTCCAACTTCAGTGGTTCAACGACCTTTGGGTGGGGACAACACAAGCCATCGACATTGGCGTTGACACCGTATTTGAAGAAGACGGTTTCACCCATATCGTCTTGCGGCGCCACCAAGAACTGCCATTTCCTGCAACAATAGCCTTAGTAAGTGAAAACACCACGCCGGAGGTTCATCACGTTCCGATTGACTTAATGTACGGCAGAAAAGGTGAAAGCGGCGTACAGCATCGTCCGTGGAAATGGGCTGCCCGAACCTACACGCTTAAAGTGGAACGTCCACTCAGCGACATCGATGCCGTGTATGTCGATCCATTTTTTGAAACCGCCGACGTTGACCGCCGAAACAACAGGTGGTCAAAAGAAGAATAAGCCAATTATATGCTAATTCCCATTGCCTTAGCCGTTATAATGTTGGGAATTGGATTGCGGCTGGAGGTCACGCAATTTTCCGAAGTTATTCGTCAACCTAAGGCCATTTTGTATGGACTCTTTGGTCAACTGGTGTTGCTGCCGGCACTGGCCTTCCTCATTGCCTGGTTATATCCCATGAGCGATACCTACCGGGTGGGTCTGCTGTTACTGGCAGCTTGTCCGGGCGGCACCGCCTCCAACCTCGTCACCATGATGGTCAAGGGCCGTACGGCACTATCGGTCTCCCTCACCGCGTTCAATAGTTTCATCATCCTGTTTTCCATCCCACTGGTGTTGTATTTGGGTACCGGTTCGTTTTTAGACACCCCCTTAGACGTGCGCATTAAACCCCATCATGTGTTACCGGAAATTGGTCTGACCGTTATTTTGCCGGTAGTATTGGGGATTGTCCTTCGTCGCTATTACCGCGAAAGCATCAAATATTGGGAGCAATGGCTGCGGTACATCTTACCCGGCATACTAATAGCGGTATTCTTATGGGTTTGGATGACCGAAAGCAATGAGCAAGAAAACAACATGTTTGACATGCTTTCACTGATACCTCCGCTTTTGATTTTAAATATTGGCAGTATGGTTTTGGGATATTTCAGCAGTCGATATATATGCATCAAGAAAGACGGGAGCAGCACCATAGCCATTGAAATGGGTCTGCAAAACACCGCCTTAGCCATCTTTTTGGCCAATGCCGTACTCGAGAAATCTGAACTGGGACTGATGGCCGTTTTTTACGCCGGATTTTCCTTTTTCACCACGTGGTTTGTCGGCTGGATAATGATGCGCCAAAGCAAAAAAACCACTACCTTTGCACACTCAAATAAAAACGCAGAGTAACCACCCGGAATGAGCGACCCTATCAAACACGAATGCGGCATTGCCATGCTGCGCCTCCGCAAGCCCCTTGAGCATTACCGCGAAAAACACGGAAGCTATTTTTACGGCATCAACAAAATGTATTTACTGATGGAAAAACAGCATAACCGCGGGCAAGATGGCGCCGGTTTTGCCTCCATCAAGTTTGACATGTCGCCCGGACAACGATACATTTCACGCTATCGCTCGATAGACTCCAAGCCCATACAAGACATTTTCTCACACATCACGCAGCGGATCGAAGGTATTTTAAAGGAATTTCCCAACCATCCCGACGAAGTGAAATGGCTGAAACAAAATCTCCCCTACTTGGGTGAGGTGTACTTGGGCCACCTGCGTTACGGAACATTTGGTGGCAACAGCATTGAAAACTGTCACCCATTTTTACGTCAAAATAACTGGGTGAGTCGCAATCTCATTTTGGCCGGTAATTTCAATATGACCAACGTGAACGAACTGTTCGGTGAGTTGGTTAATCTCGGTCAGCACCCCAAAGAACTAGCGGATACCGTGACCATCTTAGAAAAAATCGGCCACTTTCTCGATGAAGCCAACGAAAAGCTTTACCGCAAATTTCGCAAGGAGGGTTACAGCAAATTGGAGATATCTCCATTGATTGCCGAACACCTACCCATCAAAAAGATCCTCAAAAAGGCTTCTAAAAAATGGGACGGTGGCTATGCCATCGGCGGTATGTTTGGTACCGGCGACAGCTTCGTGCTGCGCGACCCTTCCGGCATCAGACCAGCCTATTACTACGTCGATGACGAAGTTGCTGTTGTGTGTAGTGAGCGCCCGGTAATACAAACCGCCTTTGATGTGCCCTTTGAAAGCATTAAAGAAATTACCCCCGGCCATGCATTGATTATGCGGAAAAACGGTGCGGTAGAAGAAGTAAAAGTCCTGGAACCCCTCGAGCGCAAAAGCTGTTCTTTTGAACGTATTTACTTTTCCAGAGGCAACGACCGCGACATTTACAACGAGCGCATCGATTTGGGTAGACGCATTGTCCCCAAAGTGCTTGAAGGTATTCACCACGACCTCAAGCGCACGGTGTTTTCATTCATCCCAAACACAGCAGAGATCAGCTATCTAGGCATGATGAAAGGCATCGAAGATTATTTGGACGGTCACAAGGCACGCATGATTGCCGCGTTAAAAAATCCAACGGAAAGTGAGGTATTGGAGATTCTCTCACAGCGCGTTCGCTGGGACAAAGTGGCGTGGAAGGACGCCAAGTTGCGCACTTTTATCACGGAAGACTCCGGCAGAGACACGTTGGTTAGTCACGTTTACGACATCACCCAAAGCATCCTTAAACCGGGTGATCAATTGGTGGTGGTCGACGACTCGATTGTTCGCGGCACCACGTTAAGACAAAGCATTCTCCGCATCCTCGACCGTTTGAACCCAACGAAAATCGTTGTGGCATCTTCGGCTCCGCAAATTCGTTACCCCGATTGCTACGGAATTGACATGGCCAAAATGGGCGACTTTATCGCCTTCCAAGCCGCTATTTACCTATTGAAAGAAACGGGACAGGAACACATCATTCAAGACGTTTACAAGGCATGTAAAGACTCTGCACTTGAGGAGCATCCCGAAAACCATGTCAAGGCCATTTACGCCCCATTTACCGATGAGGAAATCTCAGTGGCTATCAGCACCCTACTTCGCCCCAAAGATTTAAAGGCCGAAGTAGAAATCGTTTTTAACTCCATCGAAAACCTACACCTATCTTGTCCGGAAAACACCGGCGACTGGTACTTTACCGGCGATTATCCAACACCGGGTGGCATGCGTGTTGTCAATCGTGCCTTTGCGAATTATGTGGAAGGAAACAGCGGACGAGCCTACTAGTTTTTGGTCGGTCGGCCAAAAGGCCAGCAACATACAAACCGCTTTGGCTACAAAGAAGCCTGCATCATAAATGCAGTTGAAAGGGATTTCGTCTTTTCTCTACCAATTCGATGACTAGGGCTTGGAAAGCGAGGTTATATTGGGCCATACGTTGTTTGCCTATGAGGTGAGTCACTCTTTTTGGCGTGTACGACAGCATTTAAAAGAAATGTTGTACTTTGTCCTCGCTTACAATGAATTCACATAAAAAACCCAGCGATGTTGACAACAAAATACAATTTCACCAAAATCTCGCCATCAGAATTTGAAAATTGGCTCAGTGGTGTTAACCTAAGCCGAACCGTTCTAAAAGTTCAGCAACACCACACCTACATCCCCTCTTACCAACTTTTTAACGGAAGTAATCACTTTGAACTTCAGCGTGGAATGCGCAATACCCATATCGACATTTTTCGCTGGGCAGATATCGCGCAACACTTCACCATTTTTCCCGATGGACAAATACTTACCGGAAGATCACTAGAAATGAACCCAGCCGGAATCGTTGGACAAAATGCCAATGCCATTTGTATTGAAAACCTGGGCTTTTTCGACAAAGGAAAAGACGATATGACACAGGCACAAAAGGACGCCATTGTTACCGTAACCGCTCTTCTATGCAAAAAATTCAATCTTCCAATCAATACCAAAAGCATCATTTATCACCACTGGTATTCGGCTAAAACATGTCCGGGGACGAACTTTTTCGGTGGCAATCGACGTGAGGACTGCGAAAAACATTTTCTTCCATTGGTCAAAAATGTCGCTCCGCAAAAGCCCAAAGAAGACGACGACAGAATTAAAGCATACGCTATTGTAACAGCGCTCATGTTAAACGTACGAACTGGTCCCGGGGTGAGTCACGCCATTTCGTCTGAACGCGCACCGGTAGAAAGAACCAATATCCTTCGCGTTTACGACGAGAAAAATGGATGGTTGAAAATATCCTCAAGCAAACCGCTTTGGGTTTCGGGGAAGTTTACGAAAAACGTACAACGCTACGTTGTCGAGGCGCCTATGTTGAATGTGCGTTCCGGCCCTGCCATGCGATATTACACGATTGGGCAAGTGCATCAAGGAGAAAGTGTCTTTATTTCTGAAGAAAAAGGCATCTGGCGAAGGATGGCACTTGAAGACAAATGGGTTTCTGCGAATTTTTTAAAAGCGTTTTAATTCGTCATTTTTATGTAGCCAAATAATTTGCGGTGAAAGTTAACCCTATTCACCGCAAATATGCGGCGAATAACACCCCTTTACTTCTACCCTTTCCTCGGGTGAAACCGCTCAATTGCTTCCCGTAAATCCGAGTCGTCCAAATGGGTATATATCTCGGTTGTTAGAATGCTTTCGTGACCGAGCAATTCTTGCACGACACGAAGATCAGCGCCGCCTTGTACCAAATGAGTGGCAAATGAATGTCTCAACGTATGCGGTGAGATGGTTTTTCGAATGCCGGCCTGTTCCGCCATCAGCTTGATCATATTGAAAATGGACACACGTGACAAGCCCGAGCCAAAACGGTTGAGAAAAAGGGTGTCTTCCGAGCCCTTTTTTACCGGCAAATGCACACGCACCTCTTTCCTGTAAAGATCAATGAGCTTTTGCGCACTGGAATGAATGGGAACCAAGCGCTCTTTGTTGCCTTTGCCACGCACGCGAATAAAGTCATCTTCAAAGTGCAAGTCACTGATGCGCAAACGGGTGAGCTCACTAACGCGCAATCCGCAGCCATACAAAGTTTCAATGATGGCGTGATTGCGGTGTCCCTCTGGCTTACTCATGTCTATGGTAGTAACCATGGCGTCGATGTCTTCTAAACTTAGTGTATCAGGGAGGTATTTGCCCAATCGGGGCGATTGCAACTGCTCGGCGGGTTGGTCTTTGCGATAGTTCTCTTCCAGTAAGAATAAAAAGAAACTGCGCAATGCCGACAACAACCTGGCTTGCGAACGGGCTGATATGAGCTGACCTTGCTCCGCCATAAAGCGACGAAGCGCAGTGTAATCAATCGTATCGGCACGCAACTTCTCACCTTCGGCCCAAGCGCTCAACTTGGTCAAGTCTCGTCGATAGGCCTGCACCGTATTGACCGACATCGACCGCTCAATACGCAAATGATTGATGAAATCCTTAATCCATGCTTCCCACATGCGACAAAGTTAACGAGGGGGATTTAATGATGGTTGAAGAATATTTTTCCTTTGAATACTGGTGTTTTTTGATTAATCAAGCATACCAAATGGGACAAAAAACAAGTAGGGGCGTATTGATATACGCCCCTACTATATTAATTCTTCGAACGCTTACGCTCGTGCTCCTTCAAGAATATCTTGCGCAAACGCAAACTTTCGGGGGTTACCTCTACGTACTCATCGCCTTGGATGTATTCGAGGGCTTCTTCCAAACTAAACTTGATGGGCGGGGTTAGCTTCATCTTGTCGTCGGCACCGGAAGAACGCATGTTGGTCAACTTCTTGGTCTTGGTCACATTCACGGTCATATCACCGGGGCGACTATTCTCACCAATCACTTGACCCTCGTAAATTTCTTCGTTAGATGCAATGAAAAATTTACCGCGGTCTTGTAGGTTAGAAATGGAGTAAGGAATGGCCTTACCTGTTTCTAAGGCAATTAAACTTCCGTTGCTGCGACCGGGGATGTCTCCCTTGTACGGTGCGTACTCCTTGAAGCGGTGCGCCATAATGGCCTCACCCTGCGTGGCGGTCAATAGGTTGTTACGCAAACCAATGATGCCACGTGAAGGAATGGAAAACTCAAGCACCATGCGATCGCCCTCGGGCAACATGCTGAGCATTTCACCCTTG
>PXCF01000069.1 GCA_003566715.1 Cryomorphaceae bacterium
ATCGTCAACTAATATTTCCGGGAGCTTATTATCCAATAGGTTTTTAAAATCTTTGTTTTCACTTAATGCTTTTTCAACTTCAACACAAATAAATAGTTGAATACTTTCTTGCTCAAATTACTAAACCCCAAATATTCCAAAAGAACCACAGCCCCAACAGCCTCAACCTATAAAACCTAATCGGTTGGTTTAAAAATCCATTCAAGATCAAGTGCCAGACTCCACCCCTTTTATTATCGTAATAATAACGTAAACCAAAATACAAGAATGCACCTAACACTCACAACCCTTTATCTAAATGTTGAGTCGTTGAGTTGTTTAGTCGTTCAAAGCGAAAGGGCTTTAACCAGAGCACATGTCCAATACTAGCGATGCATCTCCCACTCATAACCCATCATTCACAACTCATAACCAACATATTGGCACGTATAAAAAAAAAGAGCTAATACCTATCACAAATCTGAAATCACAAATCCCACATCTCCCCTAAAAACATCACCGTCCCGTGAAACAACCCCACGGCTTTACCGTTGCTGATCAGGCGAACTTGGTAGCGGCCGAGGCGCTTGCTGCGGTGCTGCTCTTCGGCGATGGCTTCGATGGTGTCGCCTTCGTTGATGGCTTTGAGGTACGACATGCTGCAGTCGATGCTCATGGCTTTCTCTCCGTGCGCGTTGGCGGCAAAGGCCAAGGCGCTGTCGGCCAAGGAATAGGCGATGCCGCCGTGGGCCACTTTGAAACCGTTGCTCATGCTCGAGCTTACGCGCATCTGCAATCGGCAGTAACCCGGCTGCGCGTCGAGTACATCTATGCCCAACCACCGACTAAAGGCGTCGTTGGCCATCATGTGATCTACGATGGGCGATGTCATTCGTTGGGAGTTTCGATGGTGCTGCCTTCTACCGAACCTACAACGATTTCTAAGGTCAATAGAATATTCATAACCTCCGCCATGCCAATGGTGTCTTCCTTGAGGAAATCTTCGTAATAAATGTCGAACAGCTGATTCAACACGCGGGGGTTATCGGCCGAAACGAAGATGTCGTCCAAGCTGACTTCCTCGCGGGCATCGAGCTCGTCGTAACGCTCTACGGTCGACTTAACCCGCTTCTCAATGGCTTCCGGCTCGGCGGTGTTCAAGGGAATGCCACGCATTTTAAAACCCAACTGTACACTCATCAAGGCGAGGACAAAAAACTCGATATCTTGTTCTTCAAAATCCTCTGTAAGACTGAGGATAAAACGCATGAGATAGGGCTGTTCTTCGAGGATCAGTTCGGCGTTTTTGTTGTATTCGTCGTTTTCCCAGCGGTAAATGGTGTCAATGGCGGCGGTTAGTAAATCACTCGGCGGCTTCTGGCTCATAATATGCGTTTTGCGTTGGCCGCAAAGGTACAACCATCGCTTTAACTGCCATGAGGATTAAAACATGTCGGGATAGCTCTGCTGCAACGATCGATACTGCTTTTCTACTTTCTCTTGAAAGGTCTTTGCCTCTTTGGTTCCTGGGTGAAGTGGCCGGTGGGTTTTATTGCGCAAATACTGAGCGTAATCGCGGTACCATTGCCGAGCATCAGCGCTCAGAGCCCATTCGTGAAATATCTGCCGAATGTAGTCAACGGCTTCGTCGGTGGGATGCTTTCGGTCGGTGGTGTAAAAGCGATAATCGCGCAGTTCGTGGTGCATAATTTCGTAGGCGGGGAAATACAAGATGTCGCCACGTTTTTCCAATTCGTGACAAAAGAGATGCAGCAGGGCCTTTCCGCGGGCATTGGCCACGGCATCGTCGTAGCGAACGGGACTGATGCTCACCACAAAACGGGTGTCTGGCCAAAGCACACGCATGGAGGACCAAGTTTGCATGAGTGCCTCCAACGAGGGGAGTTCGCGTGCAAACTGATGACCGGGTAATTTGTGGCAATTGTTGACGATCTCACCGCTGTCTTTTTTCACCCACACCCAACCGGTGCCAAAGGTCAAAAACACCACGGGATTACGTTGCATCATGGTTTTGGCGGCGTGTAAATCAGCGTGGATTTGTTCGAGCACCTTTGATGGCTCAACCGAAGCGTATTTACCGTGATGATCAAATGAACACCACAGTTCGCCGGACTGTATCAAGTCACTTTCGCTGTAGGTGCGGTCTTCGGCCAGCCAGATCAACTGCTTCATGGCCGAGAGGGGATTGTAGGTAATGCCAAAGGGATTAACCTGTGTCGCCCACTTCTTTTTTTGAAAATCAAAACCGATGTTTTCGCTGAAGCAGGAGCCGATAAACAGCATGGGCGTTTGTCGCTCTATGCCGCTCCAAGGTTCTGCGCGTTTTACCTTGCTGATCATCACAACACAATCCCGAGGAGTAAATACACCATGCGGCCTTCAGGACCGTTGGCAAAAACCGGGTTCAGATCGTAACCGGCTGAGAGCTTGTAACTGCCGTAGCCCAACTGTGCGGCTAGGCCGTATCGCAGGGTTTGGAAGTGGTAATTGCCGGTACTTTTTACCCGCATTTCATCCCCAAATTGATCGTTGAATATCTGACGTTGGTAACCATTAATGCGCAGGCCAACTTCTCCGCCAATACCAAAGGTAAAGCCGTTGTCGATGCCGTAATCACTGAAGTCCAAGTGCACCATCAAGGGGATGTTCATGTAGCTCACCACGACCTGACTGCGAATCATATCCACATCTTCCAACGGCTGTATGTCGACGCTATTTTCACTTTTTACTAGAGCGTTGTTGTCGCTCAGTCCAAGACGATGTACGGAAAATTGGAGTCCGAATTGAAACACCAACGGCGTTTTGCTTAGTCGGTACTTGCCGCCCATTCCGAACTTCCAGGCCCAAGAGCGTAGCAATTCGGCTTCCGCGTTGCCATCATTGAGGACAAAATCGTTTGTCACCCAGTTGTTGAGACCGAAGTGCACATCAACCCAGGGCAGATGCTCTCGCTGATACTTGACCTTCCTTACGTAGATGTCGTAGTTCTCTTGAAGGCGGTCTTTCCACTTATCCTCATCGGTCTTTTCTGACTGTGCATGGAGGTTAAACGTAAAGACAATAAGAATGATGAGACAGCAAAAGCGATGCATGATGGAATAATTTGCGATAAAGGTAAGGCGTTTTTTTCTGCTGTAAAAGAGGAATGCACTACCTTTGGCATAACATCGATTACGCTTAAATCTTTCTTCAGATGAATAAAATTTCTTCCTTATTAATCATTGCCTTGGCAATGATACTCGCTTCGTCTTGTCAACAAGAAGCAGATACCACCACGACCTCCACCATCGACACTTTGGCCTACGAATACAAAACCGTGGAGAAAACCATTGACGACTGCGAAATCAGTTGTTTACAGGTTCGCCTCAAATCATTGCATTTTGAAAATGCCGAGGCCGTTCAAAAGCAAGTGGACAGCATCATGCTTCGCATTGGCACCAATACCTACAGCAGTTTAGCGGCCTTTATCGACGAAAGCATCGAAGAATACACCCGTTTAAAAGAAGAAATTCCCTCGTACGACATGCCTTGGGAGTTGGAGCGCATGGCGGTGGTCAACTACAACCAAAGCGGGTATATCGGCGTTAGTGTTTCCGACTACTCCTTTACCGGTGGCGCGCATCCCAACAGTCATCACCAGCACAGTTTGTTTACCATTGACGACGGCCAGCTGGTCACATGGACGGATATCGTTACCGATGCCGATGAATTTCTCAGTTATGCGGAATCGGTGTTTAGAGAAAATAAATCATTATCAAAAACCGCCTCCTTTGAAGCCGAAGGGTACTGGTTTGAAGGTGATGCGTTCTACCTTCCCGACAATTTTTTCCTCGACGACAAGGGGATCAACTTTTTCTTCAACGCTTATGAAGTTGCACCCTACAGCGAAGGTGCCATTGTGCTGACCATTGATTGGGATATGATGGCGAGGTTTATGAGGAAGGGGGTTGTTTTTAATTAAGAATTAAGAATGAATGATGGACGAATTGTTGGTATTGGCGATTTCTCATTTTGCTTATGCGAAGGGAGGCCCTATAAAGCTCCTTTACCTTCCCTTAATGATTCTAAATGATAAAACGCAAGCAATCCGAACTCTTCTTATATGTCCTACTTAATAAAAGTAAGCATCGCGAACACCATGTGCAACTATGCGTACTATGTGCCTATGTGGTAAAAACGTAAGCGAAGCGAACACTCTTACCCTAAAACTGCAGGAAGTCTTCTGGGTTTAAAGGCTTGCCATCGTACCACAACTCAAAGTGCAAGTGCGGACCGGTACTCAATTCACCGGTATTTCCTATGATGCCAATCACCTCTCCTGCACGAACGCGGTCGCCTTGATTTTTAAAGAGTGTGCTGTTGTGTTTATAAACAGACACGAGGTTTCCCGCGTGTTGAATAACGATGGTATAACCTGTTTCAGCAGAAAATTCAGCAAATAGAACAGTCCCCTTGAGGCAAGACTTGACGGGCTCATTTTTTCTGGTAATGATATCGACAGCAAAGTGACCTTCTTCTGGAATATAGCCTTGAATCACTTCACCGCGAACCGGGGTAAAAAATGCGTAGCTGGACAGTGGACTGACCGCATTTTCTCCCCCTTGGATATTAAAGGCTTCTTCGTATTCCACCGAGGCGCGCAATAAACTGTCATTGGTCGTTGGATCTAGGGAAAAA
This sequence comes from Cryomorphaceae bacterium, assembly GCA_003566715.1. Taxonomy (GTDB): domain Bacteria; phylum Bacteroidota; class Bacteroidia; order Flavobacteriales; family Schleiferiaceae; genus CSBr16-58. The sequence goes on from PXCF01000069.1 coordinate 4,678, forward strand.
GTCCCTGTTAATGCTGCCGCACTTTGCTCAATCGTATCTCCAATATACTCCAAAGGCTCATTGGATACGACACCTTTTATGATGCTGACGTATTGTTCGTACTGGGCCAGTTTGGTTTCTAGAGAATCAACCCGCAGTGCGTTGTTGTAGGCCTGTCTTTTGAGTGCTGTTGAGGAATAACCTGGAATGTACTCTCTTAGCGGAGTAAAGGCGATAAGAAGTATGGTTCCCGTAATGAGAACCACGATGCTGATGGTCACAATAACAAACACATTCAAGCGCGAGAGCTTCAACGACAGTTTCTCCTCAAAATTTTCATCATTGAGGATGACCAGGCGATACTTATTGCGCCATTTTTCTGTGGTCTGCTTGAGCTTTGTCATCGAAACGTTGACCCGTGGTTAATTGGAAAAAAATCCCCCGGTAATAATGTGTATCAACCGGGGGATAGGTGCGTTAATAGCGGTAATATTCAGGCTTGTATGGCCCTTCTTGTTTCACACCGATGTAGTCGGCTTGATCAGATGAGAGTGTTTCCAACTCCACACCAATTTTCGCCAGGTGAAGAGCCGCCACTTTCTCATCGAGGTGTTTGGGAAGGGTGTATACTTCGTTCTTATACTTATCGGCATACTTCCACAACTCAATTTGTGCCAATACCTGATTGGTAAAGGAATTACTCATTACAAATGACGGGTGACCGGTGGCGCAACCAAGGTTAACCAAACGTCCTTGAGCCAGCAAAAGAATGTCTTTTCCGTTGATGGTGTATTTGTCTACCTGAGGCTTGATTTCAACGTGAGAATCGTTGTTTTTGTTAAGCCAAGCCACGTCTATTTCATTGTCGAAATGACCAATGTTACAAACGATGGTTTTGTCTTTCATCAACTTGAAATGCTCCGCCGTTACGATGTCGCGATTACCGGTAGCGGTAACAACGATGTCTGCCTCGGGGATGGCGTTGGCCATTTTCTTAACGGCGTATCCGTCCATAGCTGCTTGTAGAGCACAGATAGGGTCAATTTCCGTAACAATCACACGGGCACCGGCTCCTCGCAATGAAGCGGCGGTTCCTTTACCTACGTCACCGTAACCGGCAACAACGGCCACTTTACCGGCCATCATCACGTCGGTAGCGCGGCGAATGGCGTCAACTGCTGATTCTTTACAACCGTATTTGTTGTCAAACTTCGACTTGGTTACCGAGTCGTTGACGTTGATGGCGGGCATAGGCAAGGTGCCTTTCTTCATGCGCTCGTAAAGGCGGTGAACCCCAGTGGTGGTTTCTTCTGATAGACCATTGATGCCTTTAGACAATTCAGGATAACGATCCAGCACCATATTGGTAAGATCCCCACCGTCGTCGAGAATCATGTTGAGTGGCTGACGGTCTTCACCGAAGAACAAGGTTTGTTCAATACACCAATCAAACTCTTCCTCGGTCATACCTTTCCACGCGTAAACGGGAATACCCGCCGCCGCAATGGCTGCTGCTGCTTGATCTTGGGTGGAATAAATATTACAAGAGCTCCAAGTAACCTCGGCGCCCAATTCTACCAATGTTTCAATCAAAACAGCAGTTTGAATCGTCATGTGCAAACATCCGGCAATACGGGCTCCTTTAAGTGGCTTATCCGCGCCATATTCCTCGCGAAGGGCCATCAACCCTGGCATTTCTGCTTCTGCCAATTCAATCTCCTTTCTTCCCCAGTCGGCCAAAGAAATGTCTTTTACCTTGTAAGGAATGTATTTGTCTACGTTTGTGCTCATTAAAATTTGTTTTTTGAATTTGCAAATATACGGCTTATGATTTGCCTATGGGCAATTGTCTTAATAGCCTATTCCAATGACAAATAAATGGGGATTCTGTTCTGATATTTTGGGATTTTTTTTTTGCAAAATCCTACTGACGAATAACCCCCATCGCCTCTTCAACCGTTTCTACCGGTGCGTGACAATGTTTTCCCTGGCACACAAAATGACGTGTTTTTTTCTGCCACCTTCCTTGAAACAATGCGTGATCGTGATTGGATGCGTCGGTTAGCACAAACAAATCTGTGTGAAAATCGTGAAAAGTTTGGGTGATGTCGGTAAGCAATGAGATGCTATTCTCCCCGCTGATCACCCATTCCTTGTGGTTGTCGGCAGCCATTTTTAAATACAGAACCCCCCACAAATAAAAGCCGCTTTTTACTTCGCGACTGATGGCGCCGGCATGTTTTACCATGGCTTTCCAGCGATCTTCTAATTCAGGTTTGTAGGCAACAGCACAATACAATCGCAAGGCATCGGCCATCAAGGCATTTGGAGAAGGAATCACATTGTCTTCTAAGTCTCGACTGCGTTGTATCACATGCTCACTGTCGCTGGATGTCGTATAAAAAAACGGACTGTCGTCGTCGCTGAATTTAGCTAAAGCCAATTCCACAAGCACTTCGGCTTCTACAAACCAAGGCTCTTGACCCGTGACCGAAAACAGCGACAAAAACCCTTGGCACAAGGCCGCTATGTCTTCTAATTGTGCTGGGTTGTAAACGTTGCCCTCGCTGTTAATACGTTGCCACGAGCCATCTTTCTTTAGATGCGTTATGGCATTGCTCGCCAAATCCTCGGCTTGGGTTTTCCACATATCGTCGCCGGTGGCTTGGTAGGCGTGGACGAATCCCGTAATCAGTAAACCATTCCATCCGGCAATACTCTTGCGGTCGATGGCCGGGGCAATTCGTTTATTGCGCGCTTCCAGCAGTTTTTCGTGGACATTTTCCAACGTTGATTCGATATCATGAATGCTTTTGTCCAATTCTTTAGCGGCCGTTTCGTTGTCTTTCAGTCGAAACAATATGTAGCGTTCTTCCCAAGGTTCATTCAGGTCGTAGATAGCTTCCAGTACCGGATAATCATCTCCCGCAATGGCTTTCAATTCTTCTTTGGTCCATGTGTAATACTTGCCCTCTTCACCTTCGGAATCGGCATCGATGGCGGAACCGTAGAGACCGTTTTCGTTGAGAAAAATCAATTGCAACATTTGGTTGATGCTGTAAAGCACATCGCGAAACTCGCTGTTACCCGATCTTCGAAAGGCAATGCCATAAAGATTGAGTAGTTGGGCGTTGTCGTAAAGCATCTTTTCAAAATGCGGCACTTTCCAGCGTCCGTCGACGGCGTATCGGCAAAACCCTCCGCCAAGTACATCGTAAATACCCCCATCTTTCATTTTTTGCAAGGTCGTTAGCATGTGCATATTCATTTCAGGAAGTTGAAACGTTTCGGCCGACATCAAGTGAAAGATTTGTTCCCAGGGCATGGGGAATTTAGGTGCACGGTTGTAGCCACCCCAGTCGCGATCGCGCATTTGCAGAACCCGAGATTCTCGTTCTTTAAGCCAAGACGTGTCCACACCCGCTTCGTTGTCTTGAGGCAAAAGCTCGGTGGCTTGGAGTCCCTCTTGAAGTTCATCCGCATACATTCGCACCTTTTCGGGCTCTTGCTTGTACAGCTTTTGTATCTGCAATAAAGTTTGCATCCATTTATCCCGAGGCACGTAGGTCGCTCCCCAAATGGGGCGTTTGTCGGGCAAGCAAACCACATTGAGAGGCCAACCACCTTGTCCGGACATCAACTGCACCGCTGTCATATAAATGTGGTCTATATCGGGACGCTCTTCGCGATCGACCTTTATGCTGATATAGTGCGCATTCATCACATCAGCCGCCTCTTCGTGTTCAAAACACTCGTGTTCCATAACGTGACACCAATGGCAACTAGAATAGCCAATGCTAACAATAACCAATTTATCTTTTCGTTCGGCTTCCTTCCAAATCTTGTCGCCCCATTGTTTCCAATGGACGGGATTGTCTTTGTGTTGTTGCAGATAAAGACTCGGAGATAGGTGCAATTCGTTGTTCATGATATTCGATAAGATGTATGCAAATTTACTTAGCAGCAATTTAAGTCAAATGAACCATCTCCCGAACAAAAGTGTTCGTTATTTTGAATTTACGAGATTGTTAAACAAATATTTGTGTATTCAATTATTTTTTGTATCATCGTATATTCATCGTGTAAACAATTCAACAGAATGAGAAAATTTTTATGTTTTGCCCTGACATCGTTTTTGACATTTTCATTAGGCGCCCAGCACACTTGGACGCCAAAAGCCGATCTACCCAACGCCAATCAAGGCAGGCACCATCCGGTATGCTGGGGCATTGGCGATTACGGTTATGCTTTAACCGGAACAACATCCAGTCAAGCTACGACCAACCACTTTTTCAAGTATGACCCAGGCAATGATTCATGGTCGACGTTAACGCCTTTTCCCGGTCCGGCCAGAAGTTTTGCCATCGGCGACATGTACCAAGAGGAAGGTTATATAGGTTTTGGATTTACCACAACCACCGGCACTTTACTCAACGACTTGTGGAAATACAATCCCGATACAGAGACTTGGACACAATTGGCTTCATGTCCGTGCGAAGGCAGAAGGCACCCGGTATTTTCCATTAATCAAAATGAAGGCAAACTTTACGTTGGCTTAGGCGACAATCTCCAACAAAACCTGAGAGACTGGTGGGTTTACGACATAGATACAGACACCTGGGCAGAATTGGATGATTTTCCCGGAACCAGAAGACACCATCCATTCCACTTTGCCATTGGTGATTACGTGTATGCCGGCTTAGGACACGGGGCGGCGATATACGATGACTTTTATCGTTATGACCCCGTTGATAGCTCTTGGGCGCAAATGGCCTCTTCACCGGATGTTCGTGCCGCTGGCACAGAATTTTCCTATATGGGTTACGGGTTTGTGCTCAGCGGAGATGCCCAAAACCACTTACCCACCAATCCCTCTGTTTTTTGGCGATATAACCCCAATAACGATACATGGTCGAGCTTGCCCCCACATCCGGGTTTTAGTAGATGGGCGCCAGGATCGTTTGTTGTCAATGGCACCTTGTACTTTTTCGCCGGACAAGATGGTCAATCGCAGAACCTCGTAGGCAGCATGTACAGTTTTAATTTAGAAAGTTACTTGAGCAATAATGCCTTTGACGCCAAAACACCACTCAGCATTTATCCCAACCCGGCATCGGATGAAATACGCGTAGAAACCGAGGTGGACTTTTCCCATTTGGAAATCCTCAGCATGGACGGGCGAGTGGTTAGACAAGACAGGTTTGATCACCGCATTCACATCGAAAATCTTCCGTCGGGAATGTATTTGTTACACCTTATTACCGAAAGTGGCGAGCGGGTACAGAAAAAGTTTGTCGTTCAAAAATAAAAAACATCAGAGATTAATTCGCGGATCCCAAAACAGGGATTTGAAGTCAACCACTTGATCGTCTTTGATGGAGACGCCTTCCGATTGAAGTAAATCCGCCATCATGGTACTGCCGGGAAAGTGGTGTTTACCGGTGAGCAAACCGTTTCGGTTGACCACCCGGTGTGCCGGAACATCGGTGCCCGCTGCCGCGTTTAAGGCATAACCGACAATGCGAGAGGATTTCTTGCTGCCTAAGTATGCGGCAATGGCGCCATAACTCGTAACCCGGCCATGAGGAATTTGATGTACCACTTCATACACGCGTGCAAAGAAATCCTCCGACTTGCTCATCCACTTTTTTTTTCTATTTTTATGCTTCAAAAATAACCCCAATTATGCAACGAATTTACACAACAATAATCGCCGCTTTATTTACTTCGATGGCGTGGTCGCAATTGCCTTCTCAGCGCGCATACTTTGAAGACGAAAAAGAGGATAAAGAAAAGAAAGAGTTTGAAAGACCGGCAGGATTCTCGGCATACGTGGGACTTGCAGGAAGCGGAATTGCCGGGCCATCGGTGGCAGGTGAAGCCTCGGGAAATTACGGACGTTTCAACAAAGTAGGTATCTTGGGTGGTGTGGCCTATAACGCACCTATTTCACGCACATTTGATTTTCAAGCCGAATTGATGATGATACGAAAAGGAGCGGCAGAGCCTTCTTCAAATGACCCGAATACTGCTGCACAATCAAACCGAACAAGAATTGGTATTAACTTTTTAGAAATTCCCGTGGGCGTTCGTTATCACATGTATTTGGGAGAATCGGCTACCGCTTTGTCCAACCACGTAAGTGCCGATCTTTTACTAACCGGTAGCTTTAATGTTTGGGAAGGGTTTAGCGATCGTCAGACCGATGGATACGTAACCACCAATAGCTACGACACGTTTGTTTTAGGGTACATACTGGGGGTTAATTACCACCTCAACAAAAAAATCATCTTGACCTTTAGATGGAACAATTCACTGACACCGTTGACCAATATGCCTGCTGCTTCCGGTACCGAAACAACCTTTAATCAAATTTTTGGTTCGGGGCCACGTTCGCAGACGTTGAATATTCAAGTGTCATATGTTTTTTAGGTCATAATAAAAACAATCACCGCACGTTTTCCCTTTATCACGTTGGACATTGACGTTTATATTTGTCGCATGGGAAATCGGTTACGCTTTCTTTTCTTCTTCTTTGCTTTTGCCCCTGCGTTAATAGCACAGGTGGGCGGGCGTTCCGTTTACAACTTTCTTACCGTAACACCTGAAGCGCGAGCGGCGGCATTAGGTGGAAAAAATTATGCATTCAACGAAGGTGATTTGGAATTTGCCGTTCATAATCCGGCATTGATTAACGATGAGATGCATGGACAACTGAGTCTGAATGCCGTGTCTCATCCCACTGGAATGTTTTTTGGCAGTACCCGATACGCACACACCTTTGACAATATTGGAACTTTTACCGCTGGTGCGTTGATTGCAGACTATGGCACATTTGATGGCCGCGACCCATTTGGTGTACAAACCGGTGACTTCGGTGCGTTTGATCTTGCTTTTCAATTTGGTTACGCCTATGCTTTTGATGAGAATTGGATAGTTGGCGCCAATATGCACATCATCAATTCTTCTTTTGAGCGCTATAGCTCTTTTGGCTTGGCAACCGACCTTGCCGTTCTTTACACGATACCCGAAAAGCGGTTTGACGTCACCTTCATTGCGCACCACTTTGGTGCAGAACTTAACTCCTACAGTGGAGAACGTGGCTCCCTACCATTTAACATGAGCTTGACCGTGAGCAACCGCTTTGAGCACTTGCCATTTCGCTGGTTTATTACTGCCGACAACCTTCACACACCAGACGTGGCTTTTGTCAACCCCAACAATGCCACCCGAGATCCCTCTACCAATCAGCGGGTTGATGAGGAAATATCGGTAATTAACCGTGTGGCCCGTCACTTTACTTTTGGTGCGGAGTTGGCACCTTCTAAAGGTTTTCATATTGGCGCAGCCTATGACATACGTCGCGCCAGCGAAATGCGCACTTCAGCCTTCCGCTCTTCGGCCGGCTTGAGCTTTGGATTGGGCTTTAAGGTCAAAAAAGTAAAATTCGATTACGCCCGAAACATCATGCACATTGCAGGGGCATCCAATCTATTCACCATCAATATTCTGCTCAACCAAAAGGACAGCTAACGTGACCAACCCCAACATCATCGTGGCCATTGACGGCTACTCCAGCACCGGAAAATCTACCGTTGCCAAAGGGCTCGCCGCCAAGTTGCAACTGATCTATATCGACTCCGGTGCCATGTACCGTGCCGTTGCCTTCTATGCATTGCAAAACGGCATAGCGGCCAATGGAGAACTGAATCGCGACGCTCTCATTGCAGAACTGCCTAATATTACCATCTCCTTTCAATTCGACGCGGAAACCAATGCCTCCAAAACTTGGCTCAACGGCAAAGACGTAGAAGACCAGATTCGCAAAAACGACGTGGCCTCAATCGTCAGTGAAGTAGCTGCTATCCCCGAAGTGCGTCGCCGATTGGTAGACATCCAACGCAGCATGGCTAAGCAAGGCGGTTTGGTGATGGATGGTCGCGATATCGGTACCGTGGTATTCCCCCATGCCGATGTAAAAATCTTTATGACTGCTGATGAAGAGATTCGCGTGGATAGACGTTACAACGAGTTGATAAAAAAAGGCGAGCGCGTAGAAAGAGAAG
>PXCF01000027.1 GCA_003566715.1 Cryomorphaceae bacterium
ACCGATGTTGGTTTCTTTATTGGTGGTGGGTTGCGCTACCAGACCCATGCGGGAACGCCTGATCAGTTTACCGATGGTACGGTGACTGTGAAAACCGGACCAAACTTCGGTTACGGTGGTGCTGCGCCAAACCCCACGTTTACCCCGCGTCAGTTTTTGGGTAGTGTAACATATATATTTGCCGGCCCATGTACCGACCCGCCAACGGCTGGATTTGCAGTAGCGGATGATCCTTCGCCGTGTGTTAATGAGAACGTAACCATTTCTTTGGATAGTGCATCTTTTGGGTTGGGTCAAACCTTTCAATGGCAGGTATCATTAGACGGAACAACTTGGATGAGTTTGCCGGGAGATACGCTATCCAATGTAACCATTACGGCATCCGATACGGCCTATTACCGTGCCATTGTATTTTGTGGTAACGGTTCTGATACGAGTACGGCTGCATTGGTTCAGCCGGTTGGAGCGCCATTAAGTGGAACATATACCATCAACCAAAATGCACCGGCATCGGCGACCAACTATACCTCGTTTAACAGTTTTATAGGTGATTTAGAGTGTGGCGGTGTATCCGGTCCGGTTACAGTCAACGTGGTTTCCAACTCCGGTCCCTATGTAGAGCGAGTAGTTATACCGGAGGTGGCCGGGGTGTCTTCCGTAAATACCGTAACCATTAATGGTAATGGCAATGTATTGGAATTCTCAGCTTCGGTTACCGATGAGCGTACAACCCTTGTTCTGGACGGTACGGATTGGTTTGTTTTTGATAGCCTAACGGTTGAGGCCAACGGTGCTTCATTTGCATGGTGTTTGCAACTGATGAATCAAGCGGATAATAACACCTTTAAAAATTGTACGTTTGAAACATCAACGACTTCTACGTCTACGTTTGTTTCTAATGTTGTGATGAGTAATAGCTTAACTTCTGCACTTACTTTAGGAGATAACGCCAATCACAACACATTTGAGAATAACTTACACATTGGGGGGTATTATGCTTTTACCATGAATGGGACCAGTTCTGCTTCTCGAAATGTTGGAAATAAGATTATTAACAGTACGTTTGAGGACTTTTATTTATATGGACTTTATGCGCGTGCACAAAGCGATATGGAAATTAGAGGCAATGATTTTAGTCGTGCCAATAGAACTACTCTAAGTACGTTCTACGGTATGTTCTTCAGTACCGGTATTGACGGTTCCATTGTTGAAGGCAATAGAGTTCACGACAACTCCAATCAAAACACCACGACGACCAACGCGGCATATCCTATTTATTTAAGTAGTGCAACGGGCACGGCTTCTAGTCCTAATGTTATGTCCAATAACTTGGTATATAACATCAACAATGGGGGTGTTATTTATGCCCTATACTTTATCGGTGCATTGAATGATTATTGGAATGTTTATCACAATACCGTGGTAATTGATCAGCCTGGGTCAACGTCTAGTTCAGCAACCAGAAACTTATTTATCAGTGGAGCGCAGAACAACATGGAGGTGAAGAACAATATTTTTTATCTCAATCGCGGAACAGCGCCGACATTCTTCAATTATTTGACAAGCGCCACGGCGAATGTTGATTTTAATAACAATATTTATTACACCCCATCGACCGGGTCTTCCCATAATTTTGGTTTCTCAGGCAGTAATATTTCAACCTTTTCAGACTGGCAAACAGCCGGGTTTGATAGCAATGGTTTTGAAACCGACCCTATGTTTACGGGAGGAACAGGAAACGATGCCTTTAAGCCAACGGCAGTATCACTGGCTACTGTAGGAGCTAATGTGCTATCTGTTGTGCCTGTTGATATCGAAGGGACGCCTCGAAACACGGCGCCTTCTCCGGGTGCTTTCCAATTTGAGCCACCCATTGGTCAAGACATCGCGATTACCAGATTTTTGAGTCCTGTGGCTTCTTGTCCGGGTTCAGCGGATGTTGTTATTGAAATTGGAAGTTTTGCGAGTGATACCGTGCAAAGTGTCTTAATCAATTGGGAGATTAACAGCGTCCCTCAGGCACCCGTTTCGGTTACCGGACCGTTTGATCCGGGAACATTAACCAGTGTTACACTTGGTTCATTTACTATAGCGCCGGGTGTTGTATATGATATCGAGGCCAGTGTTGATAGCATAAGTCCAGGGCCAGATATCGATATGAGTAATAACTCTTTGGAATTGATTGGCTACCGTGCCGGACTTTCAGGTACATTCACCATTAACCAGTTGGCAGTGCCTTCGGCCACCAATTTTGCTTCATTCACCGATTTGGCCGCCGAATTAAACACCTTTGGTGTATGTGGTGATGTTATTGTCAATGTTGTGTCTGGTTCAGGCCCTTACAACGAGCAGGTCATGTTCGGCTCCATTACCGGGGCGTCTGATACCAGTACCATTACCATTAATGGTAACGGCAACGAACTAAACTTCTTGTCAACCTCTGGAGGTCAGCGTTATACATTAGGGCTGTCCGGCGCTTCATACTTCACCATTGACAGCTTACGTATCGTTGCCTTAGGTGGCGGAACCAATGAGTTTGGTTGGGGGGTTTGGATGGCCAATGGCGCCAATCATAATACCATTAAAAATTGTGAGATTTTGGTAGATAGCACACAAACCACCACCAATTACGCGGGGATCATCATGGCCAATGATGGTTCTAATGCACTGCCGTTTAATGCAGGTGTTTTTGGCAACTACAATACCATCGAAAACAACACCATCATTGGTGGCTATTACGGGATTACGTGTATTGCCAACAACATCAATGATCAAAGTGTTGGAAATAAGATTTTAAACAATACGGTTACCGACTTCCGCTTTTACGGGATGTATTTTAGAGGTCAAGATAGCTTGGAAGTTAGGGGTA
>PXCF01000066.1 GCA_003566715.1 Cryomorphaceae bacterium
CAAAGTTCAGCAGTACTTTTAGCAAAAAAGGAAAGCCTCTTCTTTCCATACATAAATGCAGTTATTTACACAAAAACAGCACTTATTTGTGTTTTTGAATGGAGCGAACCCTCATCCGATGCACAATTACTAAATCCTTTCTAAAACCCTTCAATATGTTGCATTTGATTATTTTGTGGCGCATTTTTGTGGTTTGTAATTCAACAGAAAAAAGCACCTCTAAATAAATCCATTGCGATGTCTGATTTGATCTTTAACGAACGCCCCGGCGATGTACTAAACCGTCCAACTATCCTCATGCTTCACGGCTACGGCAGTCACGAAAACGACTTGTTTTCCTTTGCCGACGAGTTGCCGGAGGGGTTCCCCGTCGTGAGTTTACGCGCCCCACATCGCTTGCCTTTTGGAGGTTTTTGCTGGTATCAGATCAACTTTGAAGCCACCGACCCCAATCTTCGCAGCGACGACCAGGCTGCAGCAGAATCACGCGAGGCCATCATTGCCTTTATAGAAGATTACCGCAAAAAACACCAAACAGATCAACCGGTCATTTTGATGGGCTTCAGTCAGGGCTGCATACTGAGCTACGCCGTGGCCTTTACCCGCCCGGATCTCGTACACAGTGTAATGGCGCTAAGTGGCTATCTCCACACGCCCATTTTGCCCGATACCATGCCACACGAGGCACTACGCAAACTGCATTTCTTCGTGGCACACGGCACAGAAGACCCTGTTCTCCCCGTTGAATGGGCCCGCAAAAGCGTGGAATTTTTGGAGAAAAACCAACTGTCGCACGAATACCGCGAATACCCGGTCGGGCACGGAATTGATGCGAATGGGTTTAGGGATTTGAAGTCGTATTTACAAGGCCTTTGAGTTTTTCAGTGGCTTAATCATCCCTTATCACTATCTTTAAGGCATCAAAAAAATGATTATGCCCCGCACGTTTTTAGACCATCTTGCTCACGAACTTTACCGTCAATACGGCGAGCAGCTCCACCGGCAGCTCATCATCATCCCCAACCTAAGGCCAGCCATTTTTCTGCGAAAAGCATTGGCTAAGGTCATCGACAAACCCATTGCCGCACCGACCATCCTCAGTATTGAAGAGTTTGTTTTTCAATGTGTCAACCTCCACAAATGCAGCAGCACGGAGAGCTTGCTACGATTGTACAACAGCGTACAAACACACGCCTCTAAATCCTTTACCATCGATGAATTTCTCGGACTGGGGCCCATGCTGCTCACCGACATTTACGAAATTGACCTCTATCTCGCCGACCCGGCCGACTTGTTCAACTACCTCAGTGACATCAAAAAAATTGAACAGTGGGCACCCGATACCCCGGATGCCGCCAAGGGCACATACGCGCGTAAGTACTTGGCGTTTTACGAAACCCTTGGTGCCGTATATACAGATTACCGCAACAAACTTCTCAAAGACCACATGGCAGATCCTGCGCTGGCATTTAGAACCTTTGCCGAAAATGCGCCCGTGTACCTGCACGAATTTTTCACATCCCACCCAGAGGCCAACCTGATTTTTGCCGGGTTCAATGCCCTGTCACCGGCCGAGACCAACATCATGCGCAGTGCCAAACGCATGAACAAGGCACAGTTTTTCTGGGACGCCGATGCCTGGTATGTCAAGCAAAAACAGCAAGAAGCCGGCTTGTTTTTTCGCGATATGCACAGTGACCTACTCAGTGACAAGGACAAAAACAACATGCCCGCCAACATTGGTCAGCATCCACTGAAAGTAACCTGCGTAGAAACCACTGGCAATGTGCAGCAGGTGCTCTACGCCGCCGAAAAAGTGGCCCAATGGGAGGATGCGAAAACCTATGCCAACGAACAGGTGGCCATTGTGCTCAGCGACGAAACGCTGGTCAATGACTTGGTGCAACTGCTCCCGGCCAAAGCAAATGTGAACCTGACCTTAGGGATTGGTTTGGACAATCTACAAGCAGGCCAACTCATCTATAACCTTACCCGCTTGTATAAAAACAAGGGCAGCTTGTACTATAAAGACCTGCTTCGGGTACTGCGTCACCCCTTTATGGTGGAGTGGTTTGCGGGCAAAGGGCACCTCGCTGGCGTGCAATCCTTGACGGATCAAATGAGTAGAGGCAATTTGATTTACATCAAACCGGCCCTACTCCAAGAGTACCTCTCGCCGGAAGTTGCCGACCTACTCTCGCCCAAAAACGCACCACTGGCGGCTTTAACGCACACTGAGAAATTATTGGAATCCATCGCTGCCTATTGGGATCAATCGCGCGAGCGCCACGAGAATTACGAGAGAGAGCAAACCTATGCCGCCCTGCATGTGGTTCGCGATCTCAAGCACTGGGTGGAAAACTACCTCAATGACATCGACTTGGGTACTTTGGCGGATGTGTGCTGGCAGTTGTGTAAAAACGAAACCATCAGTTTTCGCGGCGAACCGGAAACCGGCATACAAATCATGGGGATTTTGGAAACCCGACTACTCCATCTCGACCAGATGGTGATACTTTCGGTAAATGAAGACGTGATACCGCGAAGCAAGCACAAACCGACATTGATTCCCAATGACGTCAGACGGCATTTCAACCTCACCCTACACACCCACAACGACGCCATTTTTGCCTACCACTTTTATCACCTTTTTCACGGGGCACACACCGCGGATTTGGTATATACCCAAGGTGGATCAGGTATGGGAAATGCCGGACCGAGTCGCTTCATCTACCAAATAGAATGGGAATGGACAAAAGCCTTTCCACAAAACGTACAATTGAAAAAAAACCTGTACTATGCACCGCTTAGTCAGGAAGACACCTGGGA
>PXCF01000070.1 GCA_003566715.1 Cryomorphaceae bacterium
GCCCCATGAATCCGTGCCCACCGGTAAAAGCGCCGACGACAACGACATTGTAAAAACACAAGGAGAAATCCGCGAATGGCGTGAAAATCTTCGTCCGCACTGGGAATTGGCTGAAATCCACCAACTCATCGACTTTGAATTGGGCGTGAAAGTTACCGGAGCCGGTTTTCCGTTTTATACCGGGAAAGGTGCTCGCTTGCAACGTGCATTGGTCAACATGTTTCTCGACCACAACGCCGAATTCGGATATCACGAATACCAAGCACCACTTCTGGTCAACGAAGCATCCGGCTTTGGCACCGGTCAGCTGCCCGACAAAGAAGGACAGATGTACCACGTTACCGAAGATAACCTCTACGCCATTCCTACGGCAGAGGTGCCTTTGACCAATATCTTTAGAGACGTCATCCTCAGCGAGAGTGATTTACCCAAGAAGCTCACCGGCTACACCCCTTGTTTTCGTCGGGAAGCCGGGTCTTACGGCAAAGACGTTCGCGGACTCAACCGTTTGCACCAATTCGACAAAGTGGAGATTGTTTGCGTAGACCACCCGGAAAACTCTTACCAGCGATTGGAAGAAATGGTGACGCAAGTGGAAGCGTTGTTGCAAAAACTCGAACTCCCCTACCGCATTTTGAGATTGTGCGGCGGTGACATGGGCTTCACCTCTGCCCTTACCTACGATTTCGAAGTGTACTCGGTTGCACAACAACGCTGGTTGGAGGTAAGCTCTGTTTCTAACTTTGAAACCTTCCAATCCAACCGTCTTAAGCTACGCTACCGCAATGCTGACAAAAAAACCACCCTTTGTCACACCCTCAACGGATCTTCCTTGGCACTACCCCGCATCGTGGCCGCCTTACTGGAAAACTTCCAAGACGAGAAGGGGATTCGTATTCCGGAAGCATTGGCTGCTTATACAGGGTTTGAGAGGATTTGATTTGGGGTTTAGTATTTAGTTTGGAGTATTCAGTTTGGAGTATTTAGTGTTTAGTTTGGAGTATTCAGTGTTTAGTTTGCTTAACTTCAGTAAATACTTTTAATTTTTAACCAATTGGTATTCCGTTTAGACGAATGGCAGTATGAGCCGTAAGTCTGTGGCTTGATGTCTGAATAGACTTATCGCATATGAGTCTATTCAAAAAAGTGTGTCAAAAAAACGTTTACTCTAATATTGGCATTAGCGCCCCAGCACCATGCTCCCTGCTCTTCAACCTCAGCGCGTTTAGCGCTTCTCATCTAAAAAAACGTTATACTTACCAAGCCATAAACAACAGTTGGTTTCATTGTGTATCTTTGTAGTTAAGATACAAAAAAGTTACCCATGCGTTTAATCCTATTAGCTGCCTTTTCATTTGTTGCCATTTCGGCATGTCAATTCTCCAGCAAAAAAAAAATGGATGAAAATAAAGATATTGCCCGTTTAGATTCTTTAAAGAACGAGATATCAACAGCCTTGTCTGTATTGGAGAACTTCCCGAAAGAAAGCATGCTCAGAGAACTGGGAGCCATTGACGAATACAACACGTTTTTTGAAACCACCGATTACCGATATACACGGGAACAATATCTTGGCGAAATCGATCAATTGGGCATGGCACACAGAAGCTACAACAAAGCATTTCAGGCCCTACCCGCCCTTAGAGATGAAGCCAACCTAGCTTTTGAACAACTGCAGAACTTGAGAAGTGCCTACGAACAAGGACAAGTCAGCGAAGATGAATTTGCCGAATATTTTCAGCAAGAACAACAAGCAGCAAATGCGTTTCTCTTCAACTACAACAAGAGGATTGATCGCGTTATGATGTACAGAGATGGCCTCGACACACTACTTCCGAAAGTAGAAGAATTGCGCCGCGAAGCTTTGGCTAATTTAGATTTATGATGACAAACAATTGCAAATCTATTGATGTAAAACAACCGATCAACGATGCCTGTCGCATGACGTTCGACAAATATTTAACGATTGTTGTATCGGTGTTTATGCTTTTGGTGTCAACATTACAATTATCAGCACAAGAAGAAAACCTGGCCAACCGCTATTTTGAGCAAGGGGAATACGAAAAAGCTCTGAGTATTTATTTAGACCTCTACAAATCAAACACCTCTCCCTTTTATTACCAACGCATTACAAAAAGCTACATCGCTTTAGATGATTTAGACGAAGCCATCAGCTTTATCAAGCGTTCACGCAAGAAATCTCGCGGACTCACTTTACAACAAGACGTTGATTTGGTCTATCTCTACCGAAAAATGGAAGACGATAAATCGGCAGAAAAAGAAACCGAATCGCTGATTAATTACATTGCCAAAAACCCTACAAGGGCTCAGAGCGTCACCCGCTTACTTTCAGAAAAAGGCCTGTACGACATTTCCCTTCGCGCCTACGAAGCGGCAGAAAAAGCCAATCCCAACCTCAGACTGACCTACCAAAAATCGATGGTTTACGCAGAGCTGGGCCAACTAAAGGAGATGTACAACAGTTACGTAGCCATGGTTGAAGAAAGTTCGGGGTACTTAACAACAGTCAAAAGCCTAATGAGCCGTTCGCTGTCAACCGATCCCGACGACGAATACAACGAACACGTAAAAGCTACTTTGCTGAAGCGCATTCAAAAAACCGACAACAATGATTTAGTGGATGTGCTGATTCACGTATTTATGCACGAGAACAATTATCCCGGGGCTCTCAGACAGGCCATTGCGCGAGACAAGCGGTCGGGAGGTAATCAAAATCAAGTTTTTAGTTTGGGGCGGTTAAGTGTAGAACAAGGCGATT
This sequence comes from Cryomorphaceae bacterium, assembly GCA_003566715.1. Lineage (GTDB taxonomy): Bacteria > Bacteroidota > Bacteroidia > Flavobacteriales > Schleiferiaceae > CSBr16-58. Next base: position 2,780 of record PXCF01000070.1, read on the forward strand.
ATCAAACCGCTTTTGAAGCGTTTGATTACATCATTGAGCGAAAACCGCCTTCGGATTATGCCGATGTAGCCACTGTAGAACGACTAAAAGCGCGGAAGCTGGAACTCGACAAAACCCCCAAACAAGCCGATTACGAGCAACTGGTTAAAGACATCAAGCGTGTTCTAAACATGAACGATTGGCGATGGCCGCATTCACCTTTGGCGTTGACGCTGGCCGAGATTGACGCCTACGTGCTCGATAACTCCGGCGATGCCATTAAGCACCTCAAAAAAATCCAGGACTTACCGCGTATCCCCGAAAAATTGCAAATTGAATCGCGCTTGCTTCTCGGCGATATATACCTTTTTCACGGTAAATACACCAATGCCCTACTGGCCTACACGCAAGCTGAAAAATTGGCCGGCGACCAACCCATCGGCGATGAAGCCAAATTCAGAAGTGGTCGGGTATCTTATTTCCAGGCAGACTTTGACTATGCTCTCGGAACGTTTGATGTACTCAAAAGCAGCACCTCCAAACACACGGCCAACAACGCGATGAAACTCTCATTGCTCATCCGCGAAAATACGATGCTGGACACCAGTTATGAAGCCATGACGCGATTTGCACAAGCCGACTTAAAGTATCATCGCAAACTTTACGATGCCTCGTTGCGCGAACTGCGACTGTTAAGCGAAGACTTCCCCAACCATTCGCTGCAAGACGAAATTCTCTTCTTGAAAGCTAAAATTCAACGGGATAAAATGCTTTATCATGACGCAGCTATGACCCTTGAAAATATGCTGGATCGGTTTCCCGATGGCATCTTAGCCGATGAAGCGCTGCTGATGCTTGGCGTGATTTACAGTAAAGAACTCGGCAAGCCCGACAAAGCACAAAACGCCTTTGAAATACTTATTACCGACTTCCCCAACAGTTACTACGTTAGTGAAGCACGCAATCGCTACCGTGAACTTCGCGGGGATATAAATTTCTAACACCACCTTTTTGATGTACATATACAACGTCACCGTCAATGTTGAAGCCTCCATCCTCAGCCAATGGGAAACCTGGATGAGAGAACAACACATCGCAGATGTTTTGGCCACCGGATTGTTTAGCAAGTGTATTTTGCACCGCGTCATGGTTGATGAAGAACAAGGCGTCACCTTTGCCGTGCAATACAGTGCAAAAGACCTTCAAAGCATCAAGCTCTATCAAGAAATGTACGCCCCCGAACTAAAACAACAAACCGCACAAAAGTTTGGCGACAAATGTGTGGCCTTCCGCACCATTTTACAGGAAGTACAAAGTTTTGAACCTTAATTTCTCCAAACCTCCATACTTCCAACCACCAAACACCGTCCCCCGCCATGCACATTATGGTCAACACAAGACTGCTCATTCCCGGTAAACTCACCGGTGTGGAGTGGTTTACTGTGGAAACACTGAAACGCATCGTAAAAAACAATCCCGATGTGCGGTTTACGTTTTTATTCGACCGCAAGTATGACGAGCAATTTATTTTCGGAAAAAACGTCAAGCCCGTCAAACTTTCCCCCCAAGCACGACACCCCATTTTATGGTACGCTTGGTTTGAATACGCCGTTAAAAAAGCCATCGACAAGCACAAACCGGATGTGTTTTTATCGCCCGATGGCTTTTTGTCTTTGCGGTCAGATATTCCGCAAATCGCCGTTATTCACGACCTGAACTTCGTGCACAATCCCGAGCGTTTACCCAAACTCACCGGAGGCTATTATCGCCATTTTTTCGCCAAATACGCCCAACGTGCAACCCGAATTGCCACGGTTTCTGAGTATTCAAAAAACGACATTGTTGACACCTACAGCATTCCCCACGACAGAATTGACGTGGTCTATAACGGGGTGAGCAATCGTTTTAATCGTATGGAGGTAAAACCGACCATCGAACTTACTGACCACGAACCTTACTTCCTCTTTGTTGGATCCCTAAATCCGCGAAAGAACATCATTGGCATGCTAAAGTCTTTTGAGATTTTTAAAAGCAAAACCAACCTGCCGCACAAATTGCTGATTGTTGGGGACCAAATGTTTAAGCTGCATGAGACAAAGTCGTTTTACCAGAATATGCAACACCAAGCCGATGTCATCTTTGCCGGCAGACGGGATGGTGACGACCTCAATAATTTATACAACGGCGCTGACGCCCTGTGGTTTGTCTCCCATTTCGAAGGATTTGGTATTCCAATCATCGAGGCCTTTAAGGCCGGTTGTCCGGTCATCACGGCCAACAACACCTCCATGCCGGAAGTGGCTGGCGACGCTGCCTTAATCTGCGATGCCAACGACGAAAACGCCATTGCCGAGGCCATGGAGCGCATTGTTACCGATAACGACTTGCGAATCACACTGATAGAAAAAGGCATCCAACGCGCCGATATGTTTACCTGGGACAAAGCCGCCGATCGGTTGTGGGATTGTATTGTGAAAAGTTTGAAATGATGATAATGACTAAGACATTGACTAAGACTAAGACATTGACTAAGACTAAGACATTGACTAAGACTAAGACATTGACTAAGACTGACAAATCAAAGGTATACAAGTATACGCTACTATGCAGACTGCCAATACAATTACAAAAACCATCAATATGTTAACCGTAAACTGAAGTCTAAGTCTAAGTCATCGTCAAAGTCATCGTCAAAGTCAAAGTCAAAGTCCAAAAAAAAATGCTCCAACGATACGCCTCCATAAACGAATACGAATGCGGTTGTGATGAAGCCGGAAGAGGTTGTTTGGCCGGTCCCGTGGTGGCTGCTGCAGTGATCTTACCAAGCGACTTTCACCATCCGTTACTCAACGACTCCAAGCAAATCAGCGAGAAGAAGCGCGATTTATTACGCCCCATCATTGAAGAACAGGCCATTGCCTATGGTGTAGGTATTTGTTCGCCCAAAGAAATCGACGAGATAAACATTCTCAACGCGTCGTTTGAAGCCATGCACCGCGCCATTGGTCAACTACTCATAAAGCCCAACACCCTACTCATCGACGGCAACCGCTTTACCCCCTATCCGGGTATTGCCCATCACTGTATGGTAAAAGGAGACAGTAGGTTTGTTTCCATTGCCGCTGCCTCAGTACTCGCCAAAACGTACCGCGATGCCATTATGCTTAAATTGAACAAAGAATTACCACATTACAACTGGGCGAAAAACAAGGGCTATCCAACGAAGGATCACCGCCAAGCTATTGTTGAAAATGGCGTCTCCATTTACCATAGGAAATCATTTAAACTCATTAAATAGTGTGTCTATAAAGTCTGACGAAGGCGTTATGGACAAGCACTAAATTGCCCTTATATTTGCACATCTAAAATAATCCAACATGAAGTTTTTCATCGATACCGCAAATCTCGACCAAATCAAAGAAGCACAAGCCCTTGGCGTTCTCGACGGGGTAACCACCAATCCGTCGTTGATGGCCAAAGAAGGCATCACCGGAGAGGCCAATATTCGTCAGCACTACATCGACATCTGTAACGCTGTTGATGGCGACGTTTCGGCCGAAGTGATTGCCACGACGTACGAAGAAATGATTGCCGAAGGCGAAGTCTTGGCCGCTTTACACGAGCAAATCGTGGTAAAAGTACCCATGATTGAAGACGGTGTGAAGGCTTTACGTTATTTCAGCGACAAAGGCATCCGCACCAATTGCACGTTGGTATTTAGTGCCGGACAAGCATTATTGGCCGCCAAAGCAGGTGCCTCTTACGTTTCGCCTTTTATTGGCCGCTTAGACGACGTATCGACCAATGGCCTAGAACTCATCGCGCAGATTCGTCATATTTATGACAACTACGGGTTTACCACTGAGATATTGGCCGCATCTGTTCGCCACACCATGCACGTAATTCAGTGTGCAGAAATTGGCGCCGACGTAATGACCGGTCCGCTTTCATCCATCAAAGGACTACTTAACCATCCACTTACCGACATTGGCTTGGAAAAATTCTTGGCCGATTACAAAAAGGGAAATCAATAAATTTCAAAACATGAAGAACATCGTTGTTATCGGTGCCGGAACAATGGGCAACGGCATCGCTCACGTATTTGCCCAAAAAGGATATGCCGTTTCATTGGTAGACATCAGCGAAGACAGTTTGAAAAAGGCCTTGGCTACCATCGAGAAAAATCTCGATCGCATGATTGCCAAAGAAGTGATTGGCGAAACCGAAAAAAACCTTACGCTGGGGAACATCACCACCCAAACCGATATCAAAAAGGCGGCGGTAAATGCCGACTTAGTGGTAGAAGCGGCCACGGAAAACGTGGACATCAAACTGCAATTGTTCCGCGACTTAGACAGCATTTGTCCGGAAAACTGCGTTTTGGCCACCAACACATCGTCCATCAGCATCACTAAGATTGCGGCCGTAACCAAGCGTCCCGACAAAGTGATTGGCATGCACTTTATGAACCCCGTGCCCATCATGAAGTTGGTAGAAATCATCCGCGGTTACTCCACTTCCGACGAAGTGAGTGACGCCATTACCAAGTTGTCGGAAAACCTCGGCAAGGTACCCGTCACCTGCAACGACTACCCAGGATTTGTCGCCAACCGCATCTTGATGCCCATGATCAATGAGGCCATCATTTCGCTGCACGAAGGCGTGGCCGGCGTCAAAGAAATCGACACCATCATGAAACTCGGTATGGCGCACCCAATGGGGCCTTTACAACTGGCCGACTTCATCGGATTGGACGTATGCTTGGCAATCCTTCGTGTATTGTACGATGGACTCGGCAACGACAAATACGCCCCTTGTCCCCTCCTCGTCAACATGGTTACCGCTGGTAAACTGGGCGTGAAATCCGGCGAAGGGTTCTACGACTACAGCAAAGGCGCCAAAGCAGCCGAAGTATCAGGTAGTTTCATGTAGGGGTAACCCGATGGGGGTAATCCTTGCTGGTTACCCCCTGCCATCGCGAAGTGCTGTGTGACAATTAGATCAATATACAATCATATTTTGAATGCGCTTGGGTATTCGAGAAGGCCTATTCTTCATATGGTACCAACAGTCTTTAGCTCTCGGATGTCTGTTTCTCTTTAATTTTGAGCCTATTTGCACATCTGAAAAACGAATAACCAAGCCAATTTCATGTGATCCGGCAGTGTTTTGTGCACCTAATTGAGAGAAAACAAAATCATAACCATAGGTGATTCTCACATCTTCTGTTATATTAAAAAGCGTTGTTAATATGATTGATTCTCTTCTATTATCAAAAAACGCATACTGCTCACTTCGCCATGCGAGTCCCATAAACAGATATTCACCAAAATTTCTCCTTATATGGAGGGTATTGGTGGTTAATACCGACTGAAAATTATACACATAGCCAATGCTCATAAAAGCCTTTCGCTCTGGTGGCGTTCTGTAGTGTGATATAGGAAAGTGGGCTTGGGTATGAATTGTGACCCTCGGATCCATTCTTCGGTCAATGCCAATAAGTGTTTCTCTTGGTTCATTGATATGAAAAACACTAGCACCGATCGAAAATAATCCTTTTTCGGAGTTTCGGTCATCGATCAAATAGCGAAAGAGCAAGCCCGCAGACAAATCATGAATAAAATTACTTACATCATTACCAATATTGATGACTGAGCTCGGATTAACTTCATTGGAAAACGTATTGATTTGATCGCTAAAAATCAATTGCGACCAGTCAATTCTCACCTGCCCTAATCCATACTGAATACCAGCCCCAAACGTAAAATTTCTTCCGCCCAAATGGGCCGCAAGAATAGGAGACATTTCGAACCTTCCGTAACCAGCATCCCCTGCTCGGTGGTCAATAAAACGAAAACCTAGTCCTACGTTTGAATTCTTGGCGTAGTTGAATGGCGCATCCATTGAAAATAAATTTGTTTGATAACGTCCATTCAGTGCCGTCCACTGCTGTCTGCTAAGTGCACTCACCGAGAGAGCGTTATCAACCCCAGCATAGGCGGGATTTAAAAACAAACGATCTCCCCAAAACTGGGTAGAAAAAATAGGATCTTGCCCCACCAAAAAGCAGGGCAAAAACAGGATTATACCAAAATATAATCTACCTAATGAGGTTAATCGGTCCACTGGTTATCGGTCTATTTGCATTAGGGCGCATAACGCCAGGCCAAATGGTGCCATCTTCAAACATGGCAAAAATTTTCCATACATATACCCCCTTGGGAAGTACTTCTCCATCGTTGTTTCTTCGTCCATTCCATCCAACCAATGGTTCTCCATCCGTAGTCAATTCATTGGTTTCGAAAATCAAGTTTCCCCAATAATCAAAAACTTGGAAGTGGTATTCAATCATGGAATGTCCTTTGGGCAGAAAGAGGGAAGGCTCACCTCCAAATACCGCTTCGGGTACGAGAGCATTTGGGACATTCAGGTTTAATTGAGGTAAAAACAGCGAAGTGCAGACGGAATCTACACATCCAAACTCGGTCTCGGCATACAAACACACATCAAATGTGAAATCACCACTAAGTCGATCAATTTGGAACCTATGACTCACATCTTTGGAAAAATAGGTGTTTCCGTCTCCCATGTCCCATCTAAAGGAAATATTTTGAGTTCCGGAAATCGTTAGATTCTGAAAACTGTGCACGCCTTCTATGTAACTGAGTAAATTGAAATTAGTCTGGGGTGTTTCATAAACCCTAATGGGTTGAGATAAATAAAAGGTGTCTAAGCAACCATACTGGGTTATAACCACTAAATAAGGGAAATATGTACCCGTGTCTGGATAGGTATGTATAGCATTTGGATTGGCTCCGTCTTGAATGTTCCCATCACCAAAGTGATAAACCCAACGATTAATTCCCCCCAAGTCTGGACGGGCAAATGTGCTCAAATCGGTAAAGAAAACCGTTAAGGGCTGACAGCCATTAAGTGTGTCTACGGTAAAAAACGCATTCGGATTGGGTTGTATGACCACCTCTTTATCAATGGTATCGGTGCATCCAAACCCGTTGGATACGACAAGCCTTACCGTAAACCTTCCGTATTCCGTAAAGGTCAAACTTGGATTGACCAGATTACTTGTTAACGAATCTGGCCGATTTAAAACATCAAAATCCCAGAACAAATCCAAAACATCAGTGGATGATGTATTGGTAAACTGTATGGTTTGAGGAATGCCACAACTATCGCCGCTGGGTCGGGTAATTGTAAAATCAGCTGTTGGCATTTCAAATATCTCCACAACTTGTTCTACCGAATCAGCACAACCGGAAGCACCTTGATGAATCAACTTAACCGTGTATAAACCCGGAGAAGCATACGTATGTTGCGCGTTAAAGTTACCGGAGAAATTACCGTCTCCAAAGTCCCACTGCGTAAATATGATGTTCCCACTATAAATTGTTGACAGATTATTAAATACCACAGGCTGCTCGTTGAAACACGTACTGATCACATCAAATGCCACCTGAGGTCTTGGTGATATTGTAATGGATTGACAAATGGTATCCGGACATCCATTATCGCTAAAGACAATCAAGCACACCTGGTAAACACCCGATGAATCAAACACTGAAGTTGGATTGTCTATGGTGCTTCCTTGCCCATTTCCAAAATCCCACTGATAGCCTATGATCACACCGGGCGATACGGTAGAAGTATTAGTAAAGAATACTGTATCTCCTTCACATACGTTATTCGTTAAGGTAAATCCAGCATTTGGCGATGGCAGAACATTTATCTGCCTATACATGGTATCTTTTCCGCAACCGTCTGTTACGGACATAGCAACGGTATATGTTCCCGGCGTTGTAAATGTGAAAGTTACGTTTGTTCCTTGGGCGGTATTGGTCCCCCAAATACCTGTTAAGGTATCGTACATGAATGTCCAATTGGTTAATGTGCTATTGGGTGTTAAGCTAGTAAAATCAACGGTCATTGGTGTACACCCGCTTATTTGGGATGCCGTGAAAAAGGCCGATATTGTATTGGGAAAAACCAGTATAGACTGAGAGTATGATGTTGAACCACAAGCATTAAATGCTGTAAGGGTAACCGTGTAGGTTGTATCGTTATTGGGCCCAGTATAATTAAATACATGATTCACCAGTCCAAAACCTGTTACCGGTCCGGTTGGCAAAATAATGGTCCTCGGAAAAATGGTATCAAGTGGACTGCCGTCCCCAAAATCAAAAACTACAAAATCAGGATTACCGAAGGTTTGCCCATCGACTAAGAAAGTAATTGGTAGTGGACTACACCCAACCGTATCACTAGGAACAAATAAGGCCGTGGGCGTAGAGCGTATCACAATACTATCAACCATACTGTCCTGAGCACAACAACTAGAAGCACTCAATGAAACGTAATATACGGTATCTTGAGTGGAAGAAGATACCAACGGTGGAAAAACTGGAGGGCTAACGCCTACATGCGTTGCCACCGTTTGAATATTTCCGCCAGTCCCAACAGTAAATAATGTCCAATTATAATTTTCTATAAAACCCGAACTGTTGTTGGTAACACCTAACTGATGACCGTCACATCCAGCGTTGGTGTCCAAACTAAAGTCCGCTACGGGATCAGGGACTACAAAAAAGGATTTTAAAATCGTATCTACACAGCCAAAATCTGTTGAGACAATGAAACGAATAAATACATCACCGGTGTCCACAAAGGTGTGCGTGATGTTCTGCGTTGTATAGTCAATAACGCCATTGTTTCCTATATCCCAATTCCAGGTGTTTACAACTCCTCCCAAACTATCTACATTACTTATATCGATAAAACTCTTTGCTTGGTTTAAACAAATGGTGTCTGTAAAACAAGTGGGGGAGTCTAAAGAAAAATCGGCTTCCGGAAGAGGACGAACTATAAGTGTATCCGTTCCTGTATCCTCGCAACCAAATGAATCTATCACGGTTAATGTCACCAAATAAATACCCGGCTGGGAATATGTGTGAGTGGGATTTTGTATGGTTGATGAGTCGCCATCACCGAAGTCCCAGGCCCATCCAACGATTGGCCGCACGCCCGTCGTCTGATCTGTAAAGATTGTTGGCTCTTTCAGACAAGTTGACGTGCTTGTAAAATTGGAATTGGGTCCGGGGAAAACCGAGACAACTTGACTTAGGGTATCTAAACAACCGTTTGATGAAATAGCGATTAATGTTATGGTATATGTGGTGTCTGCTGTGCTGGAATTTGACAGTGTAAACTGGGGATCTTGTTGCGTGCTCTCCAAAACACCATCTACATACCACTCAAAATCTGTGGCTAATAGACTTGTATTACTGGCTTGGGCAATTAGTGGTGAACATGCTACAGTATCACTTAAGATAAACTGTGCCACAGGATTGGGATCTGTAACAAAGTTTACACTAAAGGTGTCGCTTTCACAATTGAATAAACTTGTTGCTACCAGCGATAACACAACGGTATCATTCGGTGACAACATGCTGAATGAAAAACCAGTTAGTCCGCTATGTGTTGTTAAAATGGTGCCGTTAGTGGAAGAAAAAACCCATTCGTAATTTGCATTGGCAAAAGGGAAGTCTATTCCGTTGACTATTGTACTGTCAATAATAAATGGCGTACAACCGCCCTGAACCGTAGTTGTAAATTCCGCCCGCGGCAAAGGATGCACCGTCACCGTATCGCTGATGGTATCCGAACAGCCAAAAACGTTGGTAACAATCAAAGTAACAACATACGTGCTGTCTTCCACACCCGTATTGGTGAAGATAATATTCGACGGCGAAGGCA
>PXCF01000010.1 GCA_003566715.1 Cryomorphaceae bacterium
CCATCAGGATCGGTAACTTTAAAACGCACGTGCATGTGAGTTGAGGTTGCACTACGCACTTCACCATTGGTAGGCCTTATTGCATCACGACCTTCCGCAGGTATAATTGAGGGCGGCGTGCGTGAGGTATCGCTATCGTCATCGCTTGAGCAAGAAAAAACGAGCATAGCAGCAAGTGGAATAAAAAATAACTTTTTCATGTTTTTGTGGTTTAAAATCATTTATTGCAATTCTGTTGCAAATATACATAAGCATTATTTATTAATGCAATATAATTGCAATAAATGACACGGAAACCGATTTTCACAAATGGAACTATGTGAAATAAGCCCAATCATTAATATATGCAGCGCGTTTCATTTATATTTGTCACTGCATTTCAACACCACCCTATATGATTAATCGTTGGTTATTATTCCTAATCGTCATAACAACGACAGGGCACGCACAGAGTCATCATGAACTTTGGTTTGCCGGCGGTATGCGCTCTGAAGGATTGCGCGACTTGGGTTACTCCCCACTTCGCTTCGACGGCTTTGGACTTTCCGGTGCTTTGGGCTATAAAAAGAGCAAAGAGAAAAAAGACGTGATTTGGTTGCTCAATTACAGTCAGAGTGAAACAACCAACCAGTTCAACCGTGGACTGACTGCCACCACCGTCGGACTATTAAATCTCAACCTCTACCATCGTGAGACCAGCAACTTTTCCTGGGGCTGGTCCAACAACAACGGTTTACAGCACCGATTTATCAGTGATTTTAATAACTTCAATGGCCGCACCGATGTCTTTACAAGTTTTGGTCCGGCCGGCGCATACCAAACCGCCTTTTCGATAAAATCACAAAATTTCACTTTCAAGGCCATTTCGCACGTACAGATGATTGGTTTTTACTTGCCCTCGGGATACGTCGCCTCTTTGCCTTCCGGTTTTGGATACGAACCAAACGGCGCCATCAAAGGGTTTTGGGAATCAATTTATCTGTTTTATCCCGGCGGCGCATTCAATGCAGGTTTTTGGCCCAAACTCGAATGGCATTTGTCAACCGGCAACAGCATCAGTCTGAATTACCTGTACGAATACACGCGATTAACCGGCGCACAAATGCATGAACGCAGTACCGGTATGTGGTTGTTGAACTTTTCAATGAAAATAAAATGAATGTCAAACGCCTGTTACTTATTTCCGCCGCGCTGATTTGCATAAACGGACTCTTTATTTCCTGTGAAAAGCATCTGTTAGGCGGCGATGGAGAAGCTTCACCTACGGAAGTCTTTGAATTTCTTTGGAACGACATCAACAATCGCTACAGCTACTTTGAACTGAAGGGTATTGATTGGGTTGAGGTCAAGCAACGTTATGCGGAGCAAATTGACGACCAAATGTCCGAAACCGAACTGTTCGATGTACTGGCTTCTATGCTATTTGAACTCAAAGACGGACACGTCAATCTCACCAGTCCATTTAACCGAAGTAGAAACTGGGATTGGTTCCAAGACGAACCGCTCAACTACAACCAAGGCATCATCGATAGAGAATATCTCGGTAAAGATTTTCACATCAGCGGGCCTCTGAGGCACCAAATAATTGATGACATCTTGTACGTCAACTACCGATCCTTTGCCGACGAACTGCGCGACAGGGACATTGAAGCCATTTTACAGCGTGCTGAAAATGCCCGCGGTGTGATCATCGATGTGCGCAGCAACGGTGGTGGCGCCATCAACAATGCCTTTAACCTTGCAAGTGCCTTTACCAACCATAGTTACACCTACGGAAAGGTGCGCATTAAAAATGGCCCTTGCAGCGACTGCTTTTCTTCGTGGACAGACTTACGCGTACCCGCTAGGGAAAAAGGCTGGTACAACGGCGCACTCATTGTACTGACCAACAGCGCTTCCTACAGCTCAACCACCTACTTTGCAGAAATGATGCGTCAAAATCCGCGCGCACTACTACTTGGCGCACCTACCGGCGGCGGCGGTGGCACCCCTGCGTTTGGCGAGCTTCCCAACGGCTGGTCGTATCGGTTTTCCTCCACCCAAGCCATAACCCTTGAAGACGAACACTTCGAACTTGGCATCCCCGTAAATGTTCGTGTCGATCTCGATAAAAGCGACGAAGACCAAGGGGTTGATACGATGATAGAGCGAGCCATAAGACAGTTTAATTAGTGGCTGTCTATAAAGTCCGTTAGCTGCGTTACAGAAAAAACCGAAAACCAACCGACACGGTCATTCCATTGGAATAAATCGGTGATAAAGGCAGGTTGTTTGCCCGTGCGGCACTGCCGACGCCGCCAATTTCTATGAAATAGTTTCCAAAACGAGCAAAGAAAAACTCGAAACCAAAAACCCCATATCCACCAAGCACCAGCGATTCTGATGACATGATTTCATTGGGAATTAGTGCAATCATCCCTCCTTCTCCGTATAGTCTTATGTATTCACCCACAAATCCACCAAAGCCAATCAGCCCGATCGACACATTAGAATATGGTGACCAAATGGTTGTTCCCTCACTTAGATGTTGATGAAACATCAGTTGACCTTTGAGTCTCACCGCTACGTTGTTGTTGATAAATGTGGGCGACACCAGATTCAAGCCCATACCAAAGTCATTTTGATACTGAGCAATTCCGTAACCAAAGCCAAAACCTTGGTTGATGTTTTCTTTAACAGATTGGGCTTTCACTGAACAAATTTCAATGAGAAGCAGAAAAACAAGGTAGTTAATTTTTTTCATAATTATTCTTTATTTGACTAAAAAGTCATTTCTTGTTAATGTATGATTTTAGGGC
>PXCF01000029.1 GCA_003566715.1 Cryomorphaceae bacterium
AACCCCGGGTACGTGTTACCGTACGGCAGTTTAGCAAACTGATGGTTTAAGCCACTCACCCATCTCACGTTAATGGTATTCACATTTCAATTGCGGTGAGAGGGGGATTACCTCCTACGGTCGGTGAGCTCCACTTCGTTCCGGTTCGAACCCCGGGTTCTCATCCTCCTCTCACCTTTACGGTGCTATGCAATTTCAAATAACAAAATTACTGCGGTGAGAGGGGGATTCGAACCCCCGGTACGTGTTACCGTACGGCAGTTTAGCAAACTGCTGGTTTAAGCCACTCACCCATCTCACCAATCGAGAACGTTTCCTCGTTTTTCGGACGGCAAAAATAGACACCTTTATCGAACTTACAAGTACTTTTTTTATTTTTTTATCGCCTTTTTTTGGCCTTACTTTTGTCCCATATCACATCAACGTTTACACTTGCCTTAGCCTTTATGGCTTTTAGAAATACAACTCATTTATGCGTCAGGTACTTATCGCAATATTTGTGCTGATTACAATTGGTGAATCCTTTGCGCAAAACCGCATCCTTTTTATTCTCGACGCTTCAAATTCCATGAATGCACGGTGGGAAAATACCACACGCTGGGATGTTGCTCGAGAAACTCTGAGCAAACTGCTCGATTCGCTGGAGCAATCTCCCAATCCGCCGGAAGTTGCCCTGCGCGTTTACGGACATCAACGCAACTTTCCGCCACAGTACTGCGACGACACCAAGCTTGAAGTAGCTTTTCACGCCAATTCATACCGCCATATGCGCAACAAAATCAAGGGATTGCGCGCCAGGGGAACCACACCCATTGCCCATAGCCTGGAAGAAGCCGCCCAAGACTTTCCCGACAACAGCAATGGTAGAAACAGCATCATTCTCCTTACCGACGGTAAAGAAGAATGCGATGGTAATCCGTGCAAAGCCTCGCGGATGCTACAAGAAAAAGGGATTGCCATCAGACCGTACATCATTGGTATGGGCATGGAACTCGACGATATCGCGTCACTGGACTGCGTTGGACGAACCGTTAATGCTGAATCACCAGCGCAACTGGCTCATGAAATGCATCTGGCCGTTCGCTACGCCCTACTGCCGACCTCTGCACAGGTAGATTTACTCGATCACCGTGGCAATGCCAGTGAAACCAACGTGGCCGTTAGCATTGCAGAGCAGTTCTCAGGGAAACCTGCCTACCACTTTATTCACACCCTCAATCGCATGAACCGACCGGATACCATCATGATTGACCCGGGACCGGTTTATCGCGTAACCGTTCACAGTACGCCACCGGTAACCCGCGAACACGTGCAAATCAATCCCGGCAAACATTCTCACATTGGTGTCAACTTACCTCAAGGTGATTTGTCGCTAAACATCAAACCGGATGGTGCATATATCGACTTACGTGCCATCGTAAGAGAACTAGATAAAAAGACCATTGTCAACAACCAAACCATCCCCGGAAAGCACCGTTACCTCAGTGGCACTTATGAATTGGAAATCCTCACCCTTCCTCCAATTACGCAAACGGTTGAAATCAAGGCCGGACAATCAGCCGACGTTAAAATCCCCGGTCCCGGGACAGTAACCTTTCAAGCCAATGCATCGTTTTACGGACACATCTTGCATAAGAAAGGCAACGAATGGGTAAACATTTACACCTTTAATGGTAACAACACGCGACAAGTTCTCGCCATGCAACCGGGTGAATACCGCTTAATTTATCGCTCAATAGCCTCTAAAAGCATTCACTTTAATCGCGAAATATCGTTTTCAGTCAACACCGGAGGAAGCACCTTGGTCAAAATTCCTTAAACACGTCAGAATGACAAAAAAAGAAAAAGTCGAATACGTCATTAATGAATTACAGAGGTTATACCCAAACCCTCCCGTTCCGCTCCATCACAGTGATCCCTACACCCTTCTAATTGCGGTTTTACTTTCTGCACAGTGCACCGATGAACGGGTTAATAAAATCACCCCACTGCTGTTTGCCAAAGCTCGTACGCCCGAGCAAATGGAGAAATTGACCTTGGAAGAAATTGCCGATATCATTCGACCGTGCGGACTTACCCCAATGAAATCAAAGGGTATTTATTATCTCACGCGCATTTTACTCGATAAATACAACGGACAAGTACCAGCCGATATGGAAGCCCTCGAAACACTCCCGGCAGTAGGTCATAAAACCGCTTCGGTGGTGATGAGTCAAGCCTTTGGTGTTCCGGCATTTCCGGTAGACACCCATATTCACCGACTTATGTATCGATGGGGATTTTCTAACGGTAAGTCTGTGGTACAAACCGAACGCGACGCCAAACGTTTATTTCCTAAGGAGAAGTGGAATGATTTGCATTTACAAATCATTTTCTACGGACGAGCGTATAGTCCCGCACGCGGCTGGTCGCTGGAAACAGATTACATTACCCGAAATATTGGGCGAAAATCCCTTATGAAGTAACTTTTCATACCATACTTTTCCCTTTTGTACCCTCCCCATTGTGCCGTATTTTTGCGAACTATAAACGATTTAGATATATTCTTATGAGTGACGCTACAGCAACCGACATGACCAATATAGAAACCACCTATAAAAACGACGTCATCAACGACTTCAAGCTTGCGGTAGAGAGCCGCGAGGCCAGCTTGATTGGCCGACGTGAAGTGTTGACCGGAAAGGCCAAGTTTGGTATCTTCGGCGACGGAAAAGAAGTTGCCCAAATCGCTTGGGCCAAAGCTTTTAAAAACGGCGATTTCCGTTCGGGTTACTACCGAGACCAAACCTTTATGATGGCCATCGGTCAGCTCACCACCAAAGAATTTTTTGCCAGTTTATACGCCAATACCGACCTAGAAAAAGAACCCGCTTCCGGCGGACGCCAAATGAACGGCCACTTTGCTACCCGTAGTTTGGATGAAAATGGCAACTGGAAAGACCTCACCGCACAGAAGAACTCCTCGGCAGATATTTCTCCTACGGCCGGACAAATGCCGAGATTGCTCGGATTGGCTCAAGCCAGTCGGTATTATAAAGCCCACAGCGACGATAGTATCCAACAAAACTTCTCCAATAACGGCGCCGAAGTGGCTTGGGGAACCATTGGCAACGCCTCCACGTCGGAAGGTTTGTTTTTTGAAACATTCAATGCCGCCGGGGTTTTGCAAGTCCCGATGGTAATTTCCATTTGGGACGATGAATACGGCATCTCTGTGCACGCAAAGTACCAGACCACCAAAGAAAGCATTTCTGAAATTTTGGCCGGTTTTCAACGCAACGAAAAACCCGGCTACGAAATCATCGTGGTGAAAGGCTGGGATTACCCCGCCCTTATAGATGCCTACGATCGCGCCGGTAAAATTGCCCGCGAAGAACACGTTCCCGTTATGATTCACGTGGTGGAAATGACCCAGCCACAAGGGCACTCCACCAGTGGTTCACACGAGCGCTACAAAAGTCCTGAGCGCCTACTATGGGAAAAAGAATACGACTGTATTGCCCAAATGAAAAAGTGGATGATTGAGGTGGGCATTGTCAGTGAAGAAGAAGCCAACGACATAGAAAAAGATGCCAAGAAAATTGCCCGACAAGGCAAAGCCGAAGCGTGGAATGAATTTATCGGCACCATCAAGGCCGAGCGCGACGAAGCGGTTGGCTTGTTGGAAAACCTACAAAACGAAACCGGCGACCAATCGCTTGGCGCCAATGAATTAAAAGCCATTGCAGAGCCCGTTCGCAAAGATTATATGTCGGCATTGCGAAAAGCCGCTAGAAAATACCCCGACGCCGACACCACCCGTAGCGTCAATGCATGGCTTGAAGATATGTTTGCCCTGCGTCACGACGACTACAGCAGTCACCTATACGCCGAAAACGAGCGTTCGGCACTAAACATTGAAGAGGTGCGCCCCACCTACGATGACAATGCTGAAGACGTTGATGGACGCATCGTATTGCGCGATAACTTCGACCGAATCCTCAGCGAAGATGGTAGAGTAATGATTTTTGGTGAAGACAGTGGAAAAATTGGCGACGTCAACCAGGGTCTTGAAGGCCTGCAAGACAAGCACGGTGAACACCGTGTACAAGACACCGGAATTCGCGAGGCCAGCATCATGGGACAAGGTATTGGATTGGCCATGCGTGGCTTGCGCCCCATCGCGGAGATTCAGTATTTGGACTACCTCCTTTACTGTCAGCAAATCATGAGTGATGACCTAGCAACCGTACGTTATCGTTCACGCGGCGGACAAATGGCACCGACCATCGTTCGAACCCGTGGACACCGCTTAGAAGGCATCTGGCACAGTGGAAGTCCACTGGGCACCATCTTACACAGCATGCGCGGCATCTACGTGTTGGTGCCACGCAATATGACCAAGGCGGCTGGTTTCTACAACACCATGTTGGAAAGCGACGACCCGGCACTAATCATTGAGTGCTTGAATGGCTATCGCTTGAAAGAAAAATTGCCCAACAACCTCGGCGACATTCGCACGCCTTTAGGCATCCCTGAAGTCATCAACGAAGGCAACGACCTTACCGTGGTGACTTACGGTTCCAACTGTCGTATAGCCCTCGAAGCTGCTGCCGAGTTGGAAACCATGGGCATCAACATTGAAATCATCGACGTACAAACCTTGCTCCCCTTTGATGTTAACCACCAGATTGTAGAGCATCTGAAAAACACCAACCGTGTCATTTTCTTCGACGAAGACGTGCCCGGTGGCGCCAGTGCATACATGATGCAGCAGGTATTGGAAGAACAAGGCGGCTATCAGTACCTCGACGCCAAACCACGTACACTATGCGCCAAAGCCCACCGTCCGGCCTACGGAACCGATGGCGATTACTTCAGTAAGCCCAGCACCGACGATTTGGTGGACATGGTATTAGACATGGTGAAAGAATAAGCGTTGAGCAAAGAAAGACTGCATCTCAACTTGGTGGCCGGTGTTTTAGAAGCACTGGAAACCATATACGGCAAATCATTTTACGCCGATAAAGTCATCGAGCGCTTGCTCAAGACCAATAAGAAATGGGGGGCTCGCGACCGTGGATTTGTGGCCGAAACCACCTACGATATGGTTCGCTGGTGGCGGTTATTATGGGCCATCTACGATCGTGAACCGACACTTAAGCGCAAAGAACTTTGGAATTTATTTGGTATTTACCGACTCTGGCAAGGAAAAGACTTGCCCGATTGGGAAAAATTTGACCGCATTCGCGATTTCGATGTGCACGCACGATTAAACGCCCTACCCAACGACGTGGGGTTACGCGAGTCATACGCCGAGTGGTTTCACGATTACGCCCTGGCGCAACTGGGCAGTAAATGGCCGGACATCGCCAAGGCCATGAATACCCCGGCCGATGTTTATCTGCGCGTCAACACCCTCAACTGCACACGTGAACAGGCACAAAAGCGTTTGTTTGAAGAAGGCGTAACAACCCACGCATTTCCCGACAACGAAGTGGGTTTGCGTTTGAATGAGCGACTAAACACCTTTCGTTTGGCGAGTTTTCACGACGGCTGGTACGAAGTACAAGATGCCGGTTCGCAACTCATTGGGTCATTTGTAGAAGCTGAACCGGGGATGCGCGTGATTGACGCCTGTGCGGGAGCCGGTGGAAAAACCCTTCATCTGGCGGCAGAGATGCATAATAAGGGACAAATCATTGCCATGGATGTCGAGGGGTGGAAACTCAGTGAGTTGAAAAAGCGCGCCCGGAGAAACAAAGTCTCCAATATTGAAACCCGCGTGATTGAAAACGCCAAAGTCATCAAACGCCTGCACGACTCCGCCGACCGTTTGTTGTTGGACGCCCCGTGTAGCGGCTCCGGTGTAATCCGTCGTAATCCCGATAGCAAATGGAAGATGCAACCCGATCAATTGGAGCGCGTACAAGTGACCCAAGCCGATATCCTTCGCAATTACAGCAAGATGGTCAAATCGGGTGGCAAAATGATCTATGCCACGTGCAGCATCTTTCCTGCCGAAAACGAAGACCAAGTTGCACGCTTTCTTGCCTCCGAAGCCGGTGAAACTTTCACCCTAGAAGCCGAGCGCACCATCCACCCCGGAGATTTTAATACGGATGGATTCTATATGGCGCGACTGGTAAAGAAATAAGTAGAACGTTGTGCTGCGCACGCTCAGAAGCTCAGAAGTGAGCATCAGCCAAGGAGTTTGTGTTGATTCGTTAATTCGTGGCTATACTAATTAGTCACTATGACCATTTGTCGATGAACCACACCATCAACCGTTTCTACCGCCACCACAAACGCCCCACGCCCATAAACACCATATTCCCAAACAAAATCATTGGCGTTATTGATCTGCTCGCTGGTAATATTCACCCCACGCATATCGTACTGTCTAACGCGTTTAATGGGTGATTTAGAGGTTATGCGAAGTGTATGGTTGACCGTGAAGCTAAAGTTGAAGTCATCAGCGTTATCATATTGCATATCAAAAGATAAGTCGCATATCAACTGCGATAAATATCCCATCATCGCATCGTTGTAATTCCAAGGAACCGATGCATTTGTATCTGGATTTTCACCCATACGAACAACCACCATATCTGCCGAAGGAACCACATTGATGATCTGACCATTTTTGCCTATGGCAGAATACATATCCATTGGAGATACTGGTGACATGTTGCCTTGAAACGGAAACCTCAGATAAGGCGCCATGAAGGTGTTGGTGTTGTTCAACCACCACAATAAACCGTAGGCTTCGTTTTCCGCTTGTGAAGTGGTAATCATTTGGTTGAAATACTGCTGGTCATTCATGACGACATTGCCACTCCAGTTTCCATTGCTCAACATAAGCAAACCAAAGCGCGCCATAGAACGTGCGTTGCTGAAAAATACATTTAAATCATCGGGAAGCCAGGCGTAAATACCGGTCATTCCTGTAGTTTGCGTTAATTGTTGAAACACGTACTGATTGATTCCCAATCCAGTGGCATCTTCCAGCACCGCCCGCAGCAAAGTGTACGGTGCGTTGTGGTAAGACCAGCGCGTACCCGGTGTTGCCATGCACTCCAAACAACTGCTGCTGATACAGTTCAAATTAGGCACCCCATCGTCAAAACCGGTTGTCATAGCCAATTGATGCTCTATCAGAATGGCCGACTCCTCTGCGGGTGTACACGATGTCCACTGACTGCCTAAGTACTGACTAACGGGATCCGATATGTCCAAATGCCCTTGTTGCTGTGCCAGTCCGACCAAAAAGGCCGTAAGGGATTTCCCCGCCGACGCCCAGTACCAGGAACTATCCGCCTTGAAATCGTGGAAATACTGCTCAATCACCCGCTTCCCTTGATGAAGGACGATAAAGGCTCTGGTGTTGGTCGTATCGAGAAATGTGTAGAGATCTGTTAGGTCGTCATCGCACCAACCCGCGTCAAGTGGCGTGATGGTATCCCACTGACTGCCAATTAATGGCGGATAATAGAAATTGGTTTGTCCATGAGCAGACAGCGTCAATCCCCATAATAGTGCGGCTATTGAATATCGCTTATAGGTACTCATCCATTTCATTGTCCAAAATTTTATTTTGCTTGTGTAAATAAAATTGTTGATTATCAATATTTAAGTAAAAAAAATGCAAAATATTCATGTGATAAATTTTGTCATACACACCAGTTAGTAGCACAACGAAACTCCCCATTCGGTTGAGCCTCTGTTTTCCCGACAACGCCAATTCTTTTTCAGCGTCTTTACCTGCCACGACCCGTCATCATTTTTCTTGGCCCGCATTTGAAGTTTAATACCAAAAACCGAATCGTCTTTTAAATGATCGTGTATCATTGTAATGGCATAGATGTTATCGCCAACGGCCTTGCTCTCAACTTTAATATCGGCCTCCCCCTCAGCTTCCGACCAATTGTAATACCGTAAGATCAATGCTTCCGGTGATGCAATGTCTCTTTTCTCGGAAATTTGGTTGTTAAAGGTGGTGAAATCAAGTATCTCGAAGGATTCAACCTCTTGTTTGCAGGCCATCATGCCCAACATAACTGAGAAGGTGATGATTTTTGTCAAATGCTTTTTCATATATGCTCTCTGGTTGAATCCGATTTTTTCATATTCAAAAACCCAATGATTACAAACGACGTCACAAACATAATCAAACTGTAAACCGCCGCCGGAATGGCAAAATCGTTGTTTTTCAGCAATCCAAGCGCCAAGGCAATGGCCAGTGTTCCGTTTTGTATTCCGCTTTCAATGGATATGGAAATGGACTGTTTCTTTCCAAGGAAGAAAATCTTCGCCGTGAAATACCCCAAGGCCAGGGTACTTACGTTTAGTAAAAATGTACCAATGCCTACTTCACTGAAATATGGAATGATGTTGTGCTTTTCTTTGATGGTTAAGCCTACGATTAAAACCAGCAACACCAAGGCCGAGGCGACTTTGACCGGGCCTTGTAAGCGGTCTGCCAGTTTTGGCTTAAATCGCTTGATCAGCATGCCAAAACTGATGGGGATGATGGTGATGATAAAGAGGTCTTTAAAAATTTCAAATCGGTTTAAAAATATCGTTGTTTCGTCTTCCCCCATGAAGTGATTAAGACTCCACTCCATAAACAAGGGGATGGTAAATAGGGTCAGCACGCTGCTGAAGGCTGTAAGGGTAACGGACAGCGCCGTATCGCCTTTGCAGAGGTGACTGATTAAATTAGACGTTGGTCCGCCCGGACAAGCAGCGATGATGATCATACCCACAGCCAAGGTGTTTCTGATGTCAAGCGCGTAAATCAACAGAATGGCTATTAGAGGCAACAACACCATTTGGTTGGTTAAACCTATGATTACTGCTTTGGGAAATTTGACCACGCGTCGGAAATCGCCTATGGTAAGGGAGAGCCCCATGCCCATCATGACGATCATGAGGGCTATGCCTAAGTATATTTTTGCCGAATCATCCATAGTTGTATTCTTATAGATTTATATCGAAATATATTTATCAGATTTGCATTGGGGTTATGGCTTTTGTTTATAATGGGTACCGCACGGAAGGTATTTATGGGGTATACACAAGGCATACCCCTACGGTGACCTATTTTCACATACCGTCAACGGCAATCGTCAAAACATTGGCTAAAATAACTAAAAAACAATGGATGTTTTCGTCCAGATGAAAAAAAACTTACACTTCACCGGCAAATTGCATGTCGTAGAGGCGTGCGTAGGCACCGTTTTTTTCTAGCAGTTCTTCGTGGTTCCCCTCCTCTACCACGCGGCCTTTGTCCATGACCAGAATTTTATCGGCCTTGCGGATGGTGGACAAACGGTGGGCAATGATGATGTTGGTTCGCCCGTCGGTGATTTTGTCGATGGCTTTTTGAATGGCCAATTCGGAATGGGAATCCAAAGAGGCTGTTGCTTCGTCGAGGATAAGAATCTCCGGATTAGAAACGTAGGCGCGTAAAAAGGCGATGATTTGGCGCTGTCCGGCCGAAAGCGTACCGCCCTTCTCGCCTACTTGGAAGTCGAGGCCACCGGGGAGCTCGTCGATGAATTGACCAACACCTATGTCATTGATGGCGTCTTTTACCGCCTGTGGAGAGACGTCGTTGCCCATGATAATGTTTTGGTATACGGTGTCGGAAAACAAAAACACGTCTTGCAGTACCACGGCCAAGTGTCGGCGAACACTGTTGAGGGTGTAGTCGTCGATCAACTTCCCATCGATGGTGATTTCGCCTTTCTGATAGGGATAATACCGCGCCAGCAAACTGATGAGCGTGGTTTTTCCCGCACCGGTGGCGCCAACAACCGCCAGGGTTTGTCCGGCTTGCACCTCAAAGCTCAAATCGCGGATTACCATCTCGTCGTCGTTGTAGCCAAACCAAACGTTTTTAAAGGCAATATTGCCCTTAACTTCAGACAGGCTTTTTACGCCTCCTGTTTCAATGTCATCTTCATTGTCGAGAAGATTCATCACGCGTTCACCGGCCACCAAGCCCATTTGCAGGGTGTTAAAGCGATCGGCCAATTGACGGAGCGGACGGAAAATCAGGTTGACGAAGAAGATGATGGCGATGAGTTCACCCAAGGTAATGGAATCACCCGCCGCTGCACGTACACCACCATACCACACGGCCAAACCAATGGCAATGGCCGATAGGATTTCAATGACGGGTAAAAAGATGCTGAAGTACCAAATCGAGCGGACATTGGCTTTTCGGTGGCGGTCGTTGATGACCTTAAAGGCGTCGTATTCACGTTTTTGTACGTTGAATAACTGCACCACGGCCACCCCACTCAATCGCTCTTGTACAAAGGCGTTGAGATTGGCCACCTCATTTCGCACCGCTTGAAACGACGATTTAATGGACAATTGGAACCAACGGGTAGCGATGTATAAAAGCGGAAGTACAGAGAGGGAAATCAGTACCAGTCGGTAGTCGATGAACACAAACATACTGACCAGAATTACCACAATTTTCAATAAATCGGAGAAAATCACCAGCAATCCTTCGGAGAATATATTGGCAATCACCTCTATATCAGACACATTTCTGGTAACCAAGGTGCCGATGGGTCGGCGGTCAAAAAAGGCCAATCGAAAACTGTTAACCTTTCGGAAGAGGTCTTTTCTTATATCACGAATGATGCTCTGCCCCAACTGATTGGCCAAGTAGATAAACACAAACTGCACGATGGTTTCCAGCAGCAATAAGCCGATAAGCACCAACATAAACAAAAGCAATTTATCGGCATCTTGTACCTTGATGATAAATTCATCTACGGTGTATTGGATGATGAGCGGTCTGGCAGTGTTCAAACCCGCCAAAAGAACGGTGAGCGACAAAGCCACGTAAAAAACCACCTTGTGCGGACGAATGTAGATCATCAGCTTTCGCAGCAGCTTGAGGTCGAATATCTTTTTTTTCGGTGTTTGGCTCATATAAAAATGTGGTCGGGATATTGAATATCGGACAAATACAACCCTTGAGGCGGAACAGATGTTCCGGCATCGCTGCGGTTTTCTGATTGCAATAAACGTGGAATGCTCTCCATCGGTCGCTTCCCCTCACCTATTTCAATCAAAGTGCCCACTACGGCACGCACCATGTTACGCAAAAAGCGATTGGCGGTGATGTGAAACAGCCATTCGTTGCCTTCTTTGACCCACTCCGCTCGGGTGACGTTGCAAATCCCCGTATTTTCTTGGGCACGACTTTTCTCAAATGCGCGAAAACTATGCTCTCCCACCATCAAAGCCGCTGCACGATTCATGGCGTCAAAGTCCAGGTGGGTAAAGTGACAGTAACTCAGTCCGTAGAGAAACGGCGACTTATCAAAGTGCAATCGATAGATGTAACTCCTCCACAACGCATCAAACCGGGCGTGGGCTTTGGGCAAAACCGGTTTCAAGTCGTAAACGGACACCTCGTGTGTGAGATAGCGGTTGAGTTTAAAGACGAGTTCATCGGTATTGGCTGTAGTTTCAAAGTGACAGTACATGCATTCGGCGTGCACCCCGGTATCCGTTCTTCCTGCGCCCACCACGTAAATGGGCTCACGAAGCAACCTACTGAGTGCCTCATTGAGCGTTTGTTGAACACTGGGCACGTTGGGTTGAATTTGCCAACCACTGAATGCCTTGCCGTTATATGCCAAACGGAGAAAATACCGTTGCTTCATGCTGAATTTACACTTAGATTTGCAAAAGTAAACCATAACACTGCGCCCCATCAAACGAATCCTGCTTTTATCAGACACCCATTCATTTCTCGACGAACGCTTACTCAAATACGCCGAAGAGGCCGATGAAGTTTGGCACGCCGGAGACATTGGCGATGAATCGGTAATGACGCCTTTACACGAACGCGCAGACGTACGGGCGGTTTACGGGAACATAGATGGAGGCATTCTTCGAAAAATATACCCGCACGACCAGCGATTCACCATCGAGGGCTGTCGGGTATGGATCACGCACATTGGCGGACATCCCAAACGGTACGCGCCGGGTATTGCCCAACAGTTTAAATCACAACCGGTGGACCTGTTCATTTGCGGACACTCGCACATCGTCAAGGCCGGTTACGACCAAGCGCACAATCACCTACACTTAAATCCGGGCGCTGCCGGCAAACACGGCTGGCATAAACAAAGAACAGCCATGCGATTTGTGGTGGAAAGTGGAAAGGTTAAGGAACTGGATTTGATTGAGTTGAGTTGATTGGTGGATATTTCATTGCATACTGCCCCTCTGCAAGGCGCTAAAGTCAAAATCATGCAGTTTGACCTTACCGAACATTATCAAACGTTTTGCTTTGCGCATCTTGCCCAAACGCTTTGTGCGAATACGGCATTACGGCTTTTTGAGTTCAACCTGGAAAAGACTGAAG
>PXCF01000107.1 GCA_003566715.1 Cryomorphaceae bacterium
AACCCGTGCTTGTACATCAGTCGGGCTTCGGCGTGCTGGATTTTAAAGTGGTTTTGCAACAGCGCCGGCCGGTTGCGCAGCACGACTATGGCACTGTCGATCATGTCTTGCTTGACGTACAGCTTGGCCATCCACAAGCGCTCGGTAGACGCCAGTGAGTCTTCGCGTATGATGCGGCGAAACATGGCAATGGACGCGGGGATGTCGTTGTTGTTGGCCAGTGCAATGGCGAGTTTTTGCTTCACGTTATTACGCGCGGAATCGATGTTGAACGCGCGTTGGTATCGCGCCACGGCGGAGTCGTAAGCCATGCGTCCGGTGGCGGTTTGTGCGGAAATGAAATAGTAGGCAAAGGCGGTATCAGGATGAATGTGTGGCCGGGTGCGGGCAACGACAGCCTCCGCTTCTGCATAGCTTTCGATGCGGTTAAAAAATGCCATGCGCGCCAGGGAGTCGTGAATGGAGACCTCGGATGTAGGGGAATGTTGTTGGGCGTCGTTGTTATGCCCCTGGACCGACCATGTGAATATGGAAAGGAGGGTCGCCGTGAATGTGATAATGGTTTTCATCAATTGCAAATATAAACATCACAAGTATGCGCTGTTTATTTAACCTACGTGTGTGGTGTCAAAATGGGCCAACGAATAGGATGGCCCCTACGGTTATGGCCGCAAACGGGAATCGCTGCGAATGCCATTGGGTTCGATGTAGCGTTTTTCCACGGCTTCGTCGGCGCGAGGTGTTCGCACGTGGATGATTCTTCCGGAAAAATACAGGTCTTCTCCGGCCAAACTGTGGTTGAAATCAACGGTGATGGCGTTGTCCATCACCTCCACCACTCGACCAACGCGGGTTTGATCGCCTTTGCTGAATTGCAGGTGATCGCCACGTTCGTAGACGCGATTGGGGAAATCTTCGGAATCGGGTAGTTGATTCAACGGCACTTCTTCAATCCGGGCGGGATCGATGGTACCGTAGGCGTCTTTGGCGGGAATGGAGAATTCGAAGCGACTCCCCTGCTCCAATCCGCGAAGGTGCTCTTCAAAGGCCGGCAGCATGGCGCCACTGCCAAAATAAAACTTCAGCGGCCACTGCACGGTCATCTGCTCGATGACGACTTGGTCGCTGTTGCGCAAGGTATACGATAACTCAACAATGGTGTTTTCGGCAATTGTCATGGAATGTTGTTTTCAATATTGACTCTGAAATAGCAACACCGTGGAGAGAAAAAGGTTTGGACTTAACGGAATGTTAGAGTGCTTCTTCTCGTTTAAAAAATTGCTCAATTTCCTCTTGAGACGTGTATCTACCGGACAAATAATCAGCGGAAGATTCGCTTGCTCTTTCAATCAATTGCTCAACAGTAAATGATTTCAACGTTTGATGCTTGATCTGCTGCTTTTCGACTTCACGTATCGTTGATTCTATTACACTAAATAGCTCTTCGTCTTTAAGGCGCACCAGATATTCTATAGCCTTGAACTTTCTTGTTTGTAAATCCATATTCATTGCATACTATTTAATGCGTAAATACTACGAAACATCGAAAATATAGCCGCAGCTTCGAAACATGAAATAACCCTTCTCATCGAAAAACTTTCACGCGCTTCACCATCCGCTCACCACCAACGTCTACAAGTAAGGAGTAATTCCCCGTTGGTAATTGAGCCAAGTTTACCTGATACAATTGCATACCCGACATATACTCTTCTCTGAAAACCACCGAACCCTGCATGTTGACGACAGAGATACGCACAGCAGCCTCAGCGATTTGACGCAATTGTATGTTTAATTCATCACTGCTGGGATTGGGGAAAATGTGCAATGACGATTCGTTATCGGACAGTGCACGAACGGTGCGTGTCATGGTAAAACCTTCGGAGCCGAGGATTAAGCGGTAGTGATACAAGGTTCCGGGCACAACGGTTGTATCGGTGAAATCATAAGCGATGGATTTGGTTGGGCTACCACACAGACCCTTTATGACGCCCACCACTTTAAAGTCAGACACGGCATCTTCCCTGCGCTCGATGGTAATGCCCTGACAAATAAAACCGGCGTTTAATTCCCAAGTCAACAGCACACTGCTTTTACCGGCATCGGCATTGAAATAACCCAGCGCACGGTTATCAATCTGACCCATTGAAGCCCCGTATGTCAGCAAAGAAAAAATAAGTATCCAATACCCTCTCATAATTAGAACATGCTTACAATTACTCAATAACTGCCTTTTGCACTCCTGCGCCTCTGAGCTTCTGAGCTTCTGAGCAAAAATTCACAACATCCTACAAATATACAAAATCATTCGCCTTCAGTTTATTACAATCCAATAACAAATGCGTAACAATTTGGTAACATTGAATCGATTTAATCTTTAGACTTTCGCGGCATAACAAAATAATAACATTTTTGTAATGTTTAAGAAACATTGGAAAGGTATCATAGTATTGGTTTTCGCTTTAACCACAGTGGTTTGTCGGGCTTCCGAGCCGCCAAAAGATGAGCGTGGCACAGAAGGTGGTGCCGATAGTTTAACCAGCGCTACCTTCGCCCATCACAACTGGTTTGAAAAATTATCCATTCGCGGGTATGCTCAGGTGCGATACAATCGCTTGTTTGAAACCAATCCCGATTTGATGTGTGAGCAGTGTGACCGCTCTTGGGGTCGCAACGGAGGCTTCTCCTTTCGCCGAATCCGTTTGATCTTTTTTGGAAATGTACACCCGCGCGTATTCGTATACATCCAACCGGATTTTGCTTCTACCGTAGGCGGAAGCGGAAACGTGGCGCAAATTCGCGACGCCTATTTTGACCTCGCACTCAACGAATCCAAGACCTATCGTTTGCGCATTGGTCAGAGTAAAGTGCCTTTTGGTTTTGAAAACTTACAATCCAGTCAGAACCGCATCCCCCTCGACCGTAACGACGGTATGAATAGTGCCGTGGCCAACGAGCGCGACCTGGGGGTGTTCTTTTACTGGGCACCAGCAGAAATCCGCAAGCGCTTTGCCGACTTGGTGGCCAACAACCTCAAAGGCTCCGGCGATTACGGAGTATTTGGTTTGGGGGTATACAATGGACATACCGCCAACCAAATGGAACGCAACGAATCGCCACACCTCGTTGCTCGCGCTACCTATCCCTTTAAATTAAACAACGGACAAATCATTGAAACCTCACTGCAGGGTTACCACGGTAAGTTTGTTATCAACAGAACATCGGACCTGCTCAATCCTGGTCGACGCGAATTTACCGAAAACCGCGCCGCGGCAACCTTTGTCCTCTACCCCCAGCCATTTGGTGTGGTGATGGAGTACAACGTGGGTGTAGGTCCGGAATACAACCCGGAAACCAACAGCATTGAGAGTCAATCGCTCAACGGGGGCTTTGCACAAGCACATTATTACTTGGAGCACAAAAAGTACGGCCTATTCATTCCATTTGTGCGTTGGCATCAATACAATGGTGGTAAAAAGCACGAACTGGACGCCCGTCGCCACATTGTAGACGAGCAAGAAATCGGCGTAGAGTGGCAGCCCCACCGCAACTTCGAGTTGGTGGTGATGTACACCTTCTCCGACCGCACATTCGAAGATGCCATGATGCCAATGAACCGACAAAGAGGTCGATTGCTACGCATTCAAGCGCAGGTAAATTTCTAAACCATCTAGGCTGATTAATTGCGCGTTTGCCCCTATGTTTGCCGGCAATTAACGCCTAACAGTCTGCAATGAGTTGGATAGACACCCACACACATATATATCTACCGGAGTTTGCCGATGATGTTGAAACAGTCATTCGTCATGCCCAAGATGCCGAAGTAGGCAAAATGTACCTGCCCAATGTTGACCAAAGCACTTTGGACGATATGATGCAGTTGTGTGAGCGCTATCCAAATACCTTGTACCCCATGGCCGGGCTTCACCCCTGTTCGGTGAAAAGCGACTGGCAAGAAGCGCTTAGTCACATTCAATCCGTTTACGAGGCAAACAAAGCGTCGTTCATTGCCATTGGGGAAATAGGCATCGATCTGTACTGGGACAAATCCACACTGGCCATTCAAGAAGCGGCGCTTCACCAACAAATTCAGTGGGCGTTGACGGAGAACCTCCCCATAGTGATTCACGTAAGAGAGGCTTTTGACGAAACGTTTGCCGTGGTAGATCAATATCGGGAAGTACAAGGCGTGTTTCACTGTTTTACCGGTTCGATTGAGCAAGCCGAATGGATCACATCTCGCGGCATGTATCTCGGCATTGGTGGTGTATCCACCTTTAAAAATGGCGGCATGGACAGCGTTCTGCCTTATGTGGATAAGTCACGCGTGATCGTAGAAACCGACGCGCCTTACCTTGCTCCCGTCCCCCATCGCGGTAAACGAAACGAACCCGCTTATATTCCAATCATCGGACAGCGATTGGCCAGTCTGTGGAACATGGATATAAATGAAGTGATGACACTGACCACGACTAATGCGCAAAAACTATTTCGCCATGGCTAACATACTCCTTATATATACGGGCGGAACCATCGGTATGGTTCAGAACAAAGACAATCAATCGCTGAGTGCCTTTAACTTTGACGCTTTGCTCAAGCAAATCCCCGATCTCCGTCTATTAGACGCCAATATTGAAACCACCAGTTTCCCCGACCCGGTGGATTCTGCGAATATGAGCCCATCGCATTGGATATTACTGGCCAACATTCTTCAAGACAACAAAGATCAATACGACGGTTTTGTGATCTTGCACGGGTCAGATACGATGGCCTATACGGCTTCGGCCTTGAGTTTTATCATGCGTGGTTTCAACAAACCCATCATCATGACCGGTTCGCAATTGCCCATCGGTATTTTGCGCAGCGATGCCCGGGAAAACATCATCACCGCCATTGAGATTGCGGCCAGTCAGTACCCCAACGGAGAACCCGTCATCAAAGAAGTGTGTGTCTATTTTGAATATCAATTGCTTCGTGGCAATCGCGTATTAAAACATTCCTCGCAGCAATTCAATGCCTTTGTTTCCCCCAACTACCCCACATTGGCAGATATAGGCGTTGATGTACAATTCAATTACGAGCACCTTCTACCCGCTTCAGACATCACGGATTCCATACAGACCCAGCTCAACCCCAATATCATCGCTTATACCCTATTCCCCGGTCAATCGCACAAGTTGCTCCATCAATTGGTAGAGATCGGAAACGTCGAAGGCCTTTTACTGATTACTTACGGCTCAGGTAATGCGCCGCGTGACACCGATTTAGAAAATTCCATCGACAAAATGATCAATCAGCTGCAACGCCCGGTAGTCAATATATCACAGTGCACATCCGGCCGTGTTCGTCAAGATTTGTATGAAGCCGGACGATGGCTGCAAGACTTGGGGGTGATTTCCGGAAAAGATCTCACCCGGGAAGCCGCCATCACCAAGATGATGTATTTACTGGGCGACGAAGAAAAGAACAGTGCATTTAGGCACTGGATGCAAACCAATATGTGTGGTGAGCTCTCTTAAGGCCAATGTTAAGTTTGAATAAAATTCCGCAAAAAGGCGGAATAATCGCGTAAGTTATTTTGAGCAGGATGTAAAAAAGAATATATTTGCCAACGTTTAACGCAGGTATTACATTTGCAGCTTAATAATTGATGAAAGGAGAGGTGTCCGAGTGGTCGAAGGAGCACGCCTGGAAAGTGTGTATACCCCAAAAGGGTATCGAGGGTTCGAATCCCTCTCTCTCCGCAACAATTTTTTAACGATTGTAACACCCAAATAATTTTAACCAACACACATCATGATGAAAAAGGTGTTTTCTATTTTCACTTTAACTGCCATGCTCTCGATGAGCACTGTAGCATTTGCTCAAGAAGCCGATGAAGTTACCAACGAAGAAGCCGTTGAAATGGCGGAAAATGACACGTTGGCTGATGAGGAGTCTGCCGTAGAAGAAGAAGCGGCTGAGATGCCTCTCACCGAGCAAGAAGAGGAGACGACTACGACAGAGCGTCAAACCATTCACCAAATCATCAAGCAGAAGTTTATTGAAGGTGGTCCCGAATTTATGGGGATTGTCCTTTTGGTACTTATTCTCGGTTTGGCCATTTGTATCGAGCGTATCATTTACTTGAACTTGGCTACAACCAACAACAACAAACTCATCAAGAATGTAGATGAAGCCCTAAAAAGCGGTGGTGTAGAAAAGGCCAAGGAGGTTTGTAAAAACACCCGCGGACCGGTGGCCAGCATCTTCTATCAAGGTCTTGACCGAGCCGACGGCGGCATCGATGTGGTTGAGAAATCCATTATTTCATACGGAAGCGTATTGATGGGACAGCTCGAAAGAGGTGTGTCTTGGATCAGTTTGTTTATCGCCTTGGCACCGATGCTTGGTTTCATGGGAACCGTAATCGGTATGATTGGTGCATTTGACGCCATCGAAGCAGCCGGTGATATTTCACCTTCATTGGTAGCGGGTGGTATTAAAGTGGCCCTATTGACAACCGTATTCGGTTTGATCGTAGCCATCATTTTGCAAATTTTCTACAACTATATCGTTGCAAAAATTGACAACATCACCAATTCTATGGAGAATGCGTCAATTGCGTTGATCGATTTGTTGGTAGAACACAAACAATAATCTTATGATTGAGAGCTTAGCAGGACCGGCCATCGTTCTAACCTACATAATGATCATCATTAGTGTGGCCGTTATCATTGGTTTTGCAGCCGTAAAGGTGGCAACCAACTTCAAACAATCACAAAACACCATTATTGGTGTGGTTTTGATGTTACTCATTTTCTTTATTAGTTACTCGGCTTCTTCTGGAGCAGATTACATTCAGTATAAAGCAGAAATGGGAATTACTGAGACCAAATCAAAATTGGTTAATGCAGGCCTGGTAACATTTTTAATTACGGCCGGAATTGCAATTGTGTCAATATTATATGCTGAAATCAGCAAAGCGATAAAATAACACTATGGCCAGAAGAGAATCTCCGGAAATTAATGCAGGATCGATGGCTGATATAGCCTTCCTGCTTTTGATTTTTTTCCTCGTAACCACGACCATGGATGTGGACTCTGGTATTGCGCGTAAGCTTCCGCCTTACGACGAGCAGAAAGCCCCGCCGCCTCCCGTAAAAAAGCAAAATATTTTGCAGGTTTTGGTAAATGCCAATGATGAGATTTTGGTAAATGAGGATTATATGGAGCTTCGTGACCTACGTCAAAAGGCCATGGATTTTGTCGACAACAACTACAAAGGAGACTGCGATTACTGTCAGGGGTCTCGCGATAAAACCATGTCGGAAAATCCGGAAAAGCATGTTATATCACTGCAAAACGACCGGGGTACGTCTTACGAAATGTACATCGCCGTGCAAAACGAATTGACAGCAGCATACCGTGAATTGCGCAATCGTGAATCTCGCCTGCGCTTCGGTAGAAATTATGATTTGCTTTCCGATGAAGACGCCAAAGAAATCGCCAAGTTGTATCCACTCAATATTTCCGAAGCTGAACCTTTAAAGCTATAAGATGTCAAAATTCAAGAAAAAAACAGGTGGTAAAGGTCCGGGTATTTCAACCGCTTCGCTTCCGGACATCGTGTTTATGCTCTTGTTCTTCTTTATGGTAACGACGGTTATGCGTGAAGTTGAGCTAAAACTCGAAAACAAAAAACCACGCGCCACCGAAGTTAAGAAGCTGGAAAAACGCTCCTTGGTATCGTACATTTATATTGGCCCACCCAAGCAAATGTATCAAGCCCAGTTTGGCCGGGAACCTCGCGTTCAATTGAACGATCAATTTGCACGTTTGGACGATATCCAACAGTTTGCCATTGCCGAAAAAGAAGAAAAAAGTGAATCCGAACGTCCACTTATGCAATTCTCCATCAAAGCCGATCGTGGCGTAAAAATGGGCATTGTGTCGGATGTGAAGTTGGAGCTGCGCAAGGCAAATGCCCTTAAAATTAACTACTCAACTGAGAAAGGTACGCCTAGACCTTTAGAATAACGGCGTACTGAGGTTGATTTAGTCCGGATAAAATTATAAGAGAGACAATGCGTACATTGTCTCTTTTTTTATGCTTTTTCGCATCTAAAAAACGGCAGAAAAATATAATTTACTGATTTATAAATTTTTGCCTTACCTTTGCCGCCAAGTTCAAACGCACTTCGTTTGGAATGCATGAGTTGAGTTTTTTGGTGCACGTACATCTCTTAGTCGTTAGCGGTACGTTTGATTAAAAAGTTCCCCTCATTCACTTTGACGAACGCTTTTTAAATTAACCGCTAATTCCTATAATAAATGGAATCATTCTCAACGTTGGGGTTACCCAACAATGTCGTTCGTGCCGTAGAAGCACTTGGGTTTAACGAGCCTACCTCTATTCAACAACGCGCCATCCCTACCATGTTGACCTCTGACAGTGACATCATTGCACTGGCACAAACCGGTACGGGTAAAACCGCTGCCTTTGGCTTGCCATTGGTATCAAGAATAGATGCAAACATCAAATCTGTACAAGGCATCATCCTTTGCCCTACACGTGAACTTTGCTTGCAAATCACCCGTGATTTGGAAAACTTTGCGCAATTCAGTGACCACGTGCACGTCACACCAGTATATGGTGGTGCCAACATCAGCACACAAATTTCACAACTTAGAAAAGGGACGCAAATCATCGTGGCTACGCCCGGTCGTATGGTTGACCTCATCAATCGCGGTTCGGTAAAGTTACAAGATGTGCGTTTTGCTATTCTCGACGAAGCCGACGAAATGCTTAACATGGGCTTTAAAGACGAGTTGGATCGTATTTTAGAAGAAACACCTTCCAGCAAAACCACTTGGTTGTTTTCGGCTACCATGCCCAAAGAAGTGGCTCGTATTGCCCAGCGTTACATGGAAAATCCCACAGAAATTAAGGGTGCCGGTGCGCAAACATCTAATGTAAACATCAACCATACGTATACCACTGTTCGTCAACAGGACAAGTACCGCGTATTGAGACGCATCGTTGATGCCAATCCTGAACTATACGCCATCGTGTTCTGCCGTACGCGCAGAGACACCAATGACATTGCCGAAAAACTCATCAAAGACGGGTATAAAGCAGATGCCATTCACGGCGACCTTTCCCAAGCACAACGCGAGTTGGTGATGAAGCGCTTCCGCAATAAAAACATCAACATGCTTATCGCTACCGATGTGGCAGCAAGAGGTATTGATGTCGATGACATTAGCCACGTTATACACTACCACCTACCAGATGAGCCGGAAAGTTACACGCACCGAAGCGGCAGAACAGCTCGTGCCGGAAAGAGTGGAGAGTCGATTGCCCTGCTTGCTGGAAAAGATTCCTCTAAAATAAGAGCCTTTGAAAAAGCTGCAGGCACCAAGTGGAGTGAATACGTCATACCTGAACCAGTAGACATCGTTCAAGCCAAAATGATGCAAACACTGCAAGCGCTGAAAGAAACCGAGATTCACCCCGAAGTTGCCAATATGCTCAATACCATGTCGGGCGACCTAGCACACTGGGATGTTCGTGAACTGCTCGGCAAAATCATGACCAACGAAATAGCTAAGCTCATTGGATACTACAAAAATGAGCAAACCCTCAATACCGAAGATGGCCCTCGGAGCAAAACCCCTAAAGGTGTCAAAAAACTGTTTGTTAACCTTGGGAAGTTTGACCGTATATCTGAAAGAGACCTCAAGCAATTCCTTGCTGATATGGCTAATCTTCACGTTAACGACTTCACTTATCTCAGCATGAGAAAAAGTTACTCATTCGTTGAAGTTAAAGAGTCATTGGCCAATAAGCTTGTCAAGAGTTCAGAAGGCTCATTCTACGGAGACCGCCCAGTAGTGGTAGAAATCCGTGATGAAGACTTTGGACACCGAACAGCTAAAAAGTCAAGAGTTCAAAAACCCGCTAAGAAAAAATTTGGCAAACGCAAGCGCGTCAAATTTTAGATAAGATTTAATAAATTGCTCAAAGCGGAAATGGATAAAATAAAAAAAAATATCTAATTTCGCGCAAATGTATGGGGTGTGCCATTGAGTAAATTAAAGAATCGACGATAAATATCTAAACGCACACCAGTTTAGATTTATATCGTTAATCTAACAAACCTTTTTTATGACACGACTAGTTGTTTTATCACTTGTCACCCTACTCACCACTGCCTCTTGTGTTTCAAAAAAGAAGTTTTCTGAACTTGAAAATCAACACAAGGAAACGTCGTCAAAATTGAGTCAGGCTAAGATGGAATTGGCTGCCTGTCTTGATGACAGAAAGAAAACGTCGAAAGAAATTGAGTACTTGCGTAGCGTCAACTATAAGTTGGCCGAAAACGTAGGTGAGCTTTCTCTGCTTTCACGTAAAGAAGCAGAAAACCTTCAGCGTTCTTTGGAGAGCATTCGCGAAAAAGACTTGCAAATCAAGACCATGCAAGACGCAATGAACAAGAAAGATTCTGTTACATTGGCCTTGGTCACCAGTTTGAAGGGTGCCGTTGGCGATCTCGACGACGAAGACATCTCAATCAATGTTGACAAGGGAGTTGTATTTGTGTCAATCAGCGATAAGTTCTTGTTCCGTTCAGGAAGCTTTGCCGTCAATCAAGCCGGTAAAGATGTGCTTGCTAAAGTGGCCAAAATCATTGAAAGCCGTCCAGGTTTTGAAGTGATGGTAGAAGGTCACACCGACGATAAACCAATCTTGACCGACTGTATGCAAGACAACTGGGATCTCAGTGTGAAGCGTGCTACAAGCATCGTTCGTCTTCTTCAAGATGATCACAACGTTGCGCCTAACCGCTTAACAGCAGCCGGTAGAAGTGAGTATGTGCCCATTTCAACCAATGAAACATCTGAAGGACGCAGCAAAAACCGCCGCACCAGAATCATCATTATGCCTAAACTAGATGAGTTCTACGGTATGATTGAAGATGAACTCGCTAAGTTGAAATAATCTTTTCTTTTTAGAATACCACAAATGCCGGCCATGTGCCGGCATTTTTTTTACCCTATATTGGATTTTTGTGTAATATTGAAGAGTTAAATGATCATCAACCTTAAAGCATCTTTTTATGATAAATTTTTTTACTCAAAGTACCATTATTCGCTTTTTCCTGCTCGTGGCATTTGCATCAACCATTGGCTTTGGTTGTAGCACTGATGACGATGACAGGACCATTAACGGGGTCGAAGTTAGCACGCGTTACAAAGAGGCTAAGTACAGCGATATCAGGAAACATACCGTTGATTTTACCGGAGATGGATCGTTGCAAATGGACATTTACTCTCCAAATGACGACGATTCAGAGGAAAGAGCCGTCATTCTATTAGCACACGGTGGTTCATTTATTGGCGGAACGCGTGACATGGCCGATATGGAACGCATGTGTGAAACCTTTGCCAAGCACGGGTACGTCGCCGCCACCATGTCTTACCGATTGGGTGCGGGATTCCAAATATTTTTTGACTCCCTGGAAGTATTGGACGTAGTGGTAAAAGCCGTACACGACGGGAAAGCGGCGGTACGCTATCTTCGTAAATCGTACGTTGAGGACGGAAACCCCTTTCGTATTGATACCAATCACATCTTTGCCGGAGGGAATTCAGCCGGAGCCATCTTAATGTTGCATTTGGCTTACATGAGGGACCCGAGCATCATTCCTTCACACATCATGACTTTATTAAATAATGAAGGTGGACTGGAAGGAACGCGTGGTAACGAAAACTACAGCAGTCGTGTACATGCCGTTATTAACCTGGCAGGCGCCATCAACCAATTGGAATATATTGATCAATCAATTCCTATCGTAAGCGCTCATGGTGATGAAGACCGCACGGTTCCCTTCGACTGTGGTCCGGTGTTAACTACCCTCCCAGCACCAGAGTTCCGAAATCGTTTGTGTGGAAGTGGGCCCATTCATCAAAGAGCTGAATTTTTTAGTATTCCCAATAAACTTTTGGTTTTTGAAGGAGATGACCATTGTCCATGGATTAGCGGTAATGGCCAACCTACTGCAAAAATGGACGAAGTTGAAAAGACCGTTATTGATTTTTTATACGGGCAGTTTTTCAAAAGACCCATTTGATTCGCCGTTTAAATAAAAAAGGCCCACAGTTTTAACTGTGGGCCTTTTTTATTTGGTGAAACTGTCAATTACTAATTCACCAAGGTAAACGAACCTTTTTGTTCTTGTGGTAGGTCACCTTGCGTTTGGTAACGCACGACATAAGTGTACACACCGGTTGGACTTAGTGTTCCGTTAAACGTACCGTCCCATCTGGCTTCAGGATCTTTGGTTTCGTAAACAACCTTACCCCAGCGATCGATGATCACCATTTCAAAGCTT
>PXCF01000021.1 GCA_003566715.1 Cryomorphaceae bacterium
AGGTGAGAAGAATTGTGCTGATAGGTGAGAAGAATTGTGCTGATAGGTGAGAAGATTTGTGCGAGCTTCGCGGCCCTCGTAAAGCGTTGATATAAAGCCAAAAAATAGATGATACTCCGCGAAAGGTGTACGTTTATGGGGGCTAAGGGGAGAATAATTGTGCATCTTGCCCTTGGAAGCCCCTCGTAGAGGGCAAAACCGACCAAGGGTGTATGTCTCTGGGGTCTATAGGTGAGAAGATTTGTGCATCTTCTGATTTCTACTACCTCTAAATCCAAAAAGTATCTGATAACAAAGGGGAAATCAGAGTGAGGTGAGAAGATTTGTGCTCTTATGTGAAGTGATATGAAAGCTCATTTCCGGCAACTTCTAGATGATTGAAAACAAAGAGAAATTGAAAGTAGGCTCTCTCAATGATGGAGCGCTAAGGTGTACGTTTATGGGGTCTAAAGTGAGAAGATATGAGGGAAAAGGTGAAAGGATATGGGAGTGTCCAGCAGCCCGACATAGCGTCTCATCCATGAGATCGTAGACAGGCTCTAGGCTTCTAGTAGTATGATGTTTCATCGCCTGACAGGTGAGAAGATTTGTGCTCAAGGTGAAAGGATATGGGATGTACTCAGGTGATTCCGTCACCTTGAAAACGCGATAAGTATCGGGAAAGAATATAATATTTTTGTGTACCTTGCGTATAGTGAGAATAAAAATTTGACAGAGCTCACCTTTCTATATAATAGGTGAGGATATTTCCTAACATAAGCTCACCTATGGCACCGAAGGATCAATCCAAAGACCTACGTCGCTATGTGAAGAAGAACGTCGCAACGATTCATATCAATGCGCGCCTGACGCTTACTCAGCGAAAGCTGGTGAACGCGCTTCTCTACAATGCCTATGATGGCCTGCTCTCCGATGATACGCATTCGATATCTGTCTCGCTTCTCAGTGAGATGATTGGCTTCGATAGTCGAAACCAAGCGCACCTGCGCAAAGCGCTGAAAGGGCTCACAGAGACCAGTGTAGAGTGGGATATCCTCGAAGACGATGGCTCGAGTGCCTGGGAAGTCTCGAGCCTGCTCTCGTCTGCGCGTATCAGCAAGGGGATGTGCTCGTATCGCTATGATCGGGGGCTCGCTGAAAAGCTCCGTCATCCTGATGTCTACTCAAAGATCAACCTTAGTGTGGTGAGAGAGCTGCGAAGCTCTCACGCCCTCATGCTCTATGAGAACTGCTATCGCTATGTGGATATCGGGCACACTGCGTGGTGGAACCTCGATGTGTTTCGCAAGCTGATGTCCGTTGATGAGCTGCCAAGTTATCAAGAATACAAAGTGCTGAAGCGTGACCTGATCACTCCGGCAATGGTCGAAATCAACAAGGTCTCCAACGTGCAGCTGGAACTCGAGACGCGCCGTAAGGGTCGAAGCGTGGTCGGGCTGCGCTTTCTTGTGAAGCCTAACAAGCAACTGTCTCTTATGGGTCTAGAAGAGGAAGATGCGATCAGCTCGAGCAAGGCATATATGGCGCTGCGAGAAGAAGGTATCTCCAAGACCCTCGCCCGTGCTTGGGTGCTCGAGCATGATGAAGCATATATCTTTGAAAAGCTTGAGCTGGCGCATGGTCAGGCCGCAAGCGGGAAGATCAAGTCTTCTAAGACCGGTTTCCTGAAGTCTGCTATCGAAGAAGACTACCACAACGAAAATGCGAAGAAGAAAAAGAAGCTCGAGGTCATCGAGGGGCAAAAGAAGGCGCGACAGAAGCTCGAAGCTGATCTTGAGGCGCTGAAAGCTGCCCAGAGAGAGGCAGAGACTAGCTATCGCTGGGATGTGGCCGCTCGTATCGAGGAAGCCTTTCAGGCGCTTCCTGAAGGCGAGAGAGAGGCCGTTCAGGCTCAGTTTGAAACGACACTGACAAGCTCAATCTACCGAAATGCCTTCCAAAAAGGTGGTTGGAAGGATCGCCTCACCTTTCCAGATATCAAGAAATTTTGGGAAGCCCGTGGGCTCACCCTCCCCTCCCCTACTGACGGGGCAAAAAAAAGCGGCTCCAAAGAGCCGGAAGCCATCAAGACACTTATATCAGAGCTTGAAGCTGAGCTGAAGTAACGCTTGCTATTTGATAGCAAAAAGATAGCGAGTAGCTATCTTTTTTCGTAGTGGTTCAAGAGCTTCTCAAGAAGGTCTCCAAAGATCACATTTTCCTTATCTGCAAGGGCAGTGAAGCGTTCGAGCGTCTTCTCTGAAACGCGCAAGTTGAGTTGCTGCGTATTGGTTGAGCGTCGTTTGCGGCGTCGTGGCGCTGCACTGTCTGCCCTCACTTCACTGCTTGGCGCTGGGGTTGATACTGGTGTTGCCTCTGCTTCACTCTGTGGTTTCGCCTCCCCTTTTCGAGGGCGAAGATTCAGAAGGTTCTCTGAAAGCTGTGCGGGTTTCTTTGCCATATTACT
Organism: Cryomorphaceae bacterium; assembly: GCA_003566715.1. GTDB lineage: Bacteria > Bacteroidota > Bacteroidia > Flavobacteriales > Schleiferiaceae > CSBr16-58. Next base: position 2,447 of record PXCF01000021.1, read on the forward strand.
TTTTCAGGTTAGAGGATACGAACTTCCAGAGGGCGGCAATCTCTTCAGTTGCCTGTTTCCCTCCGTCTACTTCAGGGGCGCTACGCCCATCGGTCATAGCGGTCGCAAAGGCGGTACGCTGAGCGATTGGAATACCTGCTACCTTCCCGTGGTTAGCAAGAAGCAAGATTGCCTGCTCTCCGATACGGGTTCGGCTGATCACGCGGTTCATCACGAAGGCGAAAGGCTTCTCTTGGTCTTCAATTACCGCCAAGGTGTCCCCTATGGCCGCAATATCCACCGGCGAAGGCTGGCACGGCACCAAAACGTAATCTGCGCATGTGATA
>PXCF01000127.1 GCA_003566715.1 Cryomorphaceae bacterium
CCAAGGCGACGATATTGATGAAGCCATCGCTATGGCAAAAGAAGCCATAGAATTGTATATCGAGGAATTAAAAGAAAGGGGTGAGAAAATACCGGATGACTCCGACACTCTTGAATATTCAATTAATTTGGTCTCAGCTTGAATTATTCGCCAAGCTATCTCATAAACATTCTTAAAGCAAATGGCTTTGTCTTCAAAAGAGCAAAAGGTTCGCATCAGCTTTATTTTAACGAGAGCAAAAAAATTACCGTTGTTGTCCCGGTTCATAAAGGTAAAGATTTAAAAAAAGGCACATTTTTAGGTATTTTGAAGCAAGCCGGGATTGATGTTAGAAGTATTTAATACAAACCGTTGGTGGTTTCCACTTCTTTTACTACATCACAATTTATTTCACATAAACATACCCGTTTTGTATTGCTCGTGTTTTGCATGGCGAAATGTTTCTCTGGTTTGCGTTCTGCGATATTACTAACCGAATCACAATAATACATTGAAAAGTTCTTTTACTAAGGACAGCTGTTCAATGCCATGATTAGTGGCCTACATTAATCCTCAAAAAAATACGCTTCATTAAACTCCGCTTCATACTTTTTTAAAAAAGTGGATACTTCTTCACGATAGATTTTTTTTCTGTGATGAGCCTCTTGATTTCTAATGTAATTGACTGTCCTGTTTTTTACCGATGCGCTTACAGAAAACGCGGCGTAACCACCCTGCCAGGCGAATGATTTATAAACTGAATTTTTCCTTTTTATCCACCTGCTGGAACTTCGCTTGATCTCTTCTACTAGCTTGGCAAGAGCAATATTTTTTGACATCGAGCATAGAATGTGCATGTGATCTGGCATACCATTGATTTCTATTGGTATGCTTCCTGTTTTTTTAATGACACCGCCCATGAATTTTGACATCTCTGAAATGTCTTCTTTCAGAATTTTTATCTTGTTGTTTTTTACTCTAAAAACAATGTGGACATAAATTTGGGATAATGATTGTGACATATTTTTTACTGCAAATGTAATATTATTCTGTCTAAAATATTTATTAAATCTACGCTACCCTTACAGGGCGAGCCGTTTGGTTGTGCATTTTTATAGCCCGAGGCGTTGCCATCGGGCTACGCTACGCCCAGCCCTACAGGCTGTTGGACGAATGGTAATTGATTCGTGATCTGATTAGGATACACCATTACAATTCTATGCTAATACAATGTGTTGGGGATACAACAAACGAAATACGACCCACTTCACCCTGCGTCATCTCGTCCTGTAGGGACGAGGGTACTCTAGCCTCAGGCATCGCCTGGGGCTAATAATCAACGGTATTTCATGGCGCCCTGTAGGGGCAGCGGAGAAACCCAAAGTAATTGATTCGTGATTTGGGTTAATCCCATTACACCTCCCCATCCAATCCCTCAAGTACCTCCAAAAACGCCTCCATCAACCTATCCTCATCTTCCAAATCGTTTTCTTGCGCCAGTCGCTTGCGGAAAATGTCTGCCGGGGTGTAGCGACTGATTTGGTCGTTGCTGTCCAGCAGCTCATCGATACGTTTGGTTTGGTTATCAAATTGAATGCGATAGTCGATGATGTGGACGCCTTCAATTGGTGGCTGCTGCACCACTTCCATCAGTTGACGAATGGCCTCGGCGCTTTCCTGTGGTTCTTGCACACGCAGTTCGAGCAAGTCGGGGAGGCTGCTGCTCGGCTGGTACGTGTGGAGCTTGTCCATCACTTCGGATAGCGTCCCCGATATGCGGTGGAGACGGCGCCAAGTGGGTACTTGCTTGGCTTGGATATCAAACGCGTCGTTTTTCCATTCCAAAATAAGCACTTGTTTTTGGTTGTCGCGTTCGCTAAAACTCAGCGGAATGGGCGAACCGGAATAGCGAATGTGCGAAGCTCCGGCGGTTTGTGGTTTGTGGATGTGTCCCAGGGCGACATAATGCGGTTCATCGCCAAAGATGCTGCTCTCCACGCCGGCTTGATTGCCTACTTGGATGTCGCGCTCACTCTCCGAAATGGCGGCGCCTTGTACAAAGAGGTGCCCCATTACGATAAAGGGCTTGTCTGCATGATGCTTGCGGTAATGCGCGTTGACATCGGCATAAAACTGACGAATACCCTCCTTCACCAGGGCGGTTTTGTCTTCGTAAGACTCACCAGTGGCCGCTCGCCGTATGTCGCGGTCGCGGAGAAAGGGCACGGCGGCAATGATCAGCGGTTCACCGTTGATGTCCACCTCCACAAACACATCCGATATGTCGTCCGTAGGAGCGGCCACCACGGAAATGTCGAGGGCTTCCAGTAGGTCTTTGGGTGCGTTGACCACCGCCGGGGAGTCGTGGTTGCCGGCCGTAATGACTATTTTACAGGGCTTGGGTAAGCGAATGGCTCTGCGGAGAAATTGGTAATATTGTTGCATGGCCGCCTGCGAGGGATTGCTCAGGTCAAACAAATCGCCCGACATTAAGAGCACGTCGATGTTGTCCTGCTCGATGGTTTCCAGGAGCCAGTCGAAGAACAGTTGGAGGTCTTCCGATAAATCCACTTTGCGGAGTTGTTTGCCCAAGTGCCAGTCGGAGGTGTGAAGGATTTTCATAGGGGAGGGGTTTGACGGGGCAAGTTAAGGAAGAGAGGGCACATAGAATTGTACATAGTGTTCGCGTTGCTCATGTTTTTTTACCACATAGGATCATAGGGCACATAGATGCGCATAGTGTTCGCGTTGCTCATGTTTTTTTTACCACATAGGATCATAGGGCACA
>PXCF01000084.1 GCA_003566715.1 Cryomorphaceae bacterium
ATCCCGATATAACCCTCAAAGAAATCAATCGACACATCATCCGCGATTGGATTGTAGATATGGTCGACGATGATTTATCTACGCGCAGTATTTCTCGCCGAATATCTGCACTGAATGCGTTCTTTTCCTATCTCATGCGCAATGCAGCTTTAGCAGCCAATCCGGCTGCCAATATCAAGAAACCCAAGCAAGCCAAAGACGTCATCAGTGTGTTGACGGTGAAAGATATTGAGAAGTTGTTTGCTTTAGACTTTCCCGATACGTACGAAGGTCATCGCGACCGACTGATGCTTGATTTGTTGTACAGTGGAGGTTTACGTCGCGATGAGGTCGTTAATTTAAAAGTAGAAGACGTTTCAGCCAATTCTTTACGCGTGACCGGCAAGCGCAACAAGGTTAGGATGGTGCCTATTCGAAAGCAGTTGGTAAAAGACATTGAAGACTTTGTTAATCAGTGGAGATCACAGGTTAGTGTTGTGAATGGCAAATACTTACTTTTAACTACAAGTGGAAAAAAGTGTTACCCCAAGCTTGTCTATAATACAGTTGTTTACTATATTAGCCTTGTTTCCACGGTGGATTATAAAGGTCCACATATACTACGGCACTCTATGGCAACACATCTTTTGGACAAAGGCGCAGATTTACACGCTATCAAGGAAATTCTGGGGCACAGCAGTTTGTCTGCCACACAAGTGTATACCCATATGTCGGTGGAAAAATTGAAATCAGTCTATAAACAAGCCCACCCCAGGGGCGATTAAAATCACTTTTATTATGGAAATCAATTTGCAAAGTGTCAACTTCAACGCAGATGCCAAGTTGGTTGACTTCGTCAACAAGAAAATCGGCAAGTTAGAGCAAGTGTTTGATCGAATCATTCACGCCGATATTTTTCTAAAAGTTGAAAACACATCCGCGAAAGAAAATAAAATTGCTGAAATTAAAGTCAGCGTACCGGGTAATGAGTTTGTTGTGAAGAAACAGTGTGCTTCCTTTGAAGAAGCCTCCGATCAGGCCATTGATGTTTTACGTAGACAGCTCAGAAATCACAAGGAAAAGTTGAGAGTGGCTTAATTAATTAAGTCATCCTAGCAAAAAAAAACTCCAGTAGATACTGGAGTTTTTTTTTGTCTCGATTAGATGATTTATTTATTCAAATTGGCCAAGGCTCTTTCCAGTGCAGGACCTCTAAGGTTTTTCCCGATGATTACGCCGTTTTCGTCAATCAACACGGTGTAGGGGATAGAGGAAATATTGTAAATCCTGGCCGCTTCAGACTTCCAAAACTTCAGATCACTGACATGACCTTCCCATTTTAAATTGTCTTTTTTTATGGCGTCTATCCATTTGTTTTTTTCTTGATCGAGGGATACACTGTACACTTCAAAACCCTTGGCATTGCCCAGCTTTTTGTCGTGGTATTTGTCGTAAATACGAACCACATTGGGGTTTTCTACCCGACAGGGTTGGCACCAAGATGCCCAAAAGTCAATGAGTACAACTTTACCTCTTAAAGATGAGAGTTTGATGTTTTTTCCGTCTGGACTAGGAAAGTTTAAGTCAGGAGCAACGTCGCCAATAGACAAACCAACGTTGGATTGACCGTTCATCTTGCCATCCATAAAACTAAGTCCAATGATAGCAAATACGGCAAATGATAAGAATAGTAGAGGGCGTTTTTTCAAGCTGTTCATTCTAAATGATTAGATTAAAATTATATTTTCAAATATACGAATACTTTTTCAATTGAAATATTTTGCAAGATGTTAATCAAACTATATTTGTTCCATATTTCAAACATTATGTTCGCCGAAAGTATTTCACCTCAGCCCATTTTTGAATTGTTGGCCGATGGTTTGTCCAATAATGGTTATGCCATTGCAGATCATGTATTTAGTTTGCATGACGTCTTAGATATTCTCGAAGAAATGCGTATGCAAGAGCACGCTTTTAAAAAATCGGGTATTGGTCAAGCAAACGACTATACCGTTTTGCATACCAGACGAGGCGATTACATCAAGTGGTTGTCTATGGATACAGCGCCAGTTGTAACCAAACGCTACTTACATTTTGTCCATGAATTACGTCAGTTTCTCAATAGATTTTGCTTTCTTGGTTTGCAAGATTTAGAAGCGCACTTTACAAAGTATCCGATAGGTACGCGCTACGTTAGGCATGTTGATGCATTTTCAAAGGATGACAATCGAAGCATTTCCGTTGTGTTTTACATCAACCCTTCATGGAAAAATGGAGATGGTGGAGAATTAATACTTTACCCAAATAACAAAAACACACCAGTGGAGATAGCGCCAATAGCAGGAAGATTGGCTGTTTTTGAGTCTACCATTGAACACGAGGTATTACCCTCGTTAATAGAACGGCACAGCATCACCGGATGGATGCTGCATGAAAAGCGTTTTTTTTGAATACTCCCGTAAACTAAAAACCCAAATAGTTAAAAACTAAAAGTTAATAGTTGAAAGTGGTTGCCCAAGAATAACAAACTAAATACTAAATACTATAAACTAAATACTATAAACTGAATACTGAATACTGAACACTAATTCAAATAAATATTGTGATACTGCTTACTTTCCTGCTCATTCAAAAGTAAATAATACTGCACATAAGACTTGACAAATTTCTCTCTTTGCTCAAATTCTTTTAAGGTAATAAAGGATAATTTATCTTGTGCGTTAGGATTAAACATGGTAAATACATCTACCAGCCCAGGATTCTTATTGTTCATCCAGCGAGAATCGGTCATGTTGTTGTTCACGAGGTAACTTTGGAAAACTGAGCGCAAATCCTCAGAAATGGGCTGGTTCCAATCATTATTCCAATGGCTAATCTCTCCTCCCGGATAGCTGATATTGTCACTTATCTTATGCAGAAAGGATTTCACAATCATTAGTGACTTACAGCGAATGGCAATATCACACTCACCCAATTCATTTTCATTGTACATAGAGATCACCTCAACCCAGCACCCCAGATTTCTTCCGTTGGTGATGTGAAAAAAAGGAATACCAAATTCACGATCGTCATTGAGTACATCCATAATCATTTGCCTATATCGCGGCTCAAAAATGTGTAATTGGTAAAATTCACCGGGCAAAAGGAAAAGCTCTAGGGGAAATAAAGGGACTATTCTATTCATAAATGATAAACCCTCAAAAAAACCAAATGTTTAAAGTTTACTTCTTTGATTTTTAGATTTCTGATTATCAATCAAATATTAAGAAACTAATTTAGTATAAACCAACCACAATCACAGGTAAGAACACTTCCGTCATCTATAAAAAAGGTAAAGCTCAGGTCAAAGGGTTCAGCAGGTATGTGGTCCAGTAATCGAAAATACAAGTAATGTGTTTTACTGCTCAGCCTTGGTTGGGTGATTTTTTCGTTGAATTGATTGAGCGTTCTTCGAAAATCTCTAAACTGTAGGTTGGGGTAATGGACCAATGTCATGGCATCGTCGATGAGTTCGTCGTTGGGCAAAATACCAGGAGCAGCAGATACAGATGACTTGGCAGAAACAGAATCAATACCGTATACCGTTCGCGAATCAGATAAAGCGTAAAGACGGGCTCCGTTGCTGGGCGTGTTTGCAGCAATAGCTTGGGTAATAAAGGTGATTTCGAAAACCGAGTTGGCGTGTGACATAATCACCGGATCGGCGGATGTTCCGTTTCTAAATGAAAAATCGTCTGATAAGCCCGAGCAAACAGCGCGCTGAAGTTGAAGCAAGATTACTTCGTTGTTTACACATTGACTAAACAGAACAGGGGCCAACACAAAAACCAAAACCGTGAGATATCTCATGTGGAAAGTCTATTGACAAGAAGAACGTTTGTCGGTCATTTTTATTTCAGTTACGAGCAGCAACTTGGGCTCTCCGAAGTCCGGTACTGTGTATAACACATCTAAAATGACACTGCCGCGGGATTTTTCGCCAACCAGTTGCTCCATAAAGCGCTTAAGTCTTAAGTACATTTCATTTTCAAAAAATGCCATCATTCTATCGTCGCTGCAACGCTGAAAAGTTCCGCCTGGGAGAAATAACCCCGATGTTTTTCTCAGCATACCATCTTGGTTGTCTTTGGGCATCCTTCTTAGACTAACCCCTGTTTTTTCAACAGTTATTTCGTTATCTCCCACAACAAAACTGATGTTGTTACCGGATGCATCTTCAATTTGCAAGGTTGATACGCCCTCCCGATTAAACCTTCTGTAATGCTGAATGGCTTGTTCGGTACGCATTTCGCCATTTTCATAGAAGATGACTTGATATACCGCAAGGTTTCTCGCTACGTTTTGCAAATTTTGAAGCGCCACAAAATACCTGGCCGAATCGTGATTGGGGTGCTCGGTTACAGTACTATAACTTTCCCAGTTGACGTTGATGCCCATCGGTGAGTCATGACCAATAATTCTTTTATGCTGCTCAACAAATAAGTCCTTCTCTTCTTTGACGGGTTTGGTTTGGGTATTTTCTGGTTTACCGCGTTGACAGCTCACCGTAAGAAGAATGCCCAGAGAAAAGACAAGTGCTTTCATATAGAGATTATTTTTGCTGCGATAGACGACTTAGTAGCGCCTCAGGATTAGGGTGATCGCCCGTAAAGTTACGGAACAATTTTGAAGGGTGAATACTTCCACCGGCTTCCAACAATTCTCGGTAGCTATTCGCCGTATCGGTATCAAACACACCGTTTGCTTCAAAAACTCTAAAGGCTTGGGCTTCCAGCATTTCCGACCATTTGTAGCTGTAGTATCCGGCCGAGTAGGCGCCGTGGAAAATGTGGTTAAACGCACTGCTTATGCAACCTTCGTCTATTTTGGGGAGCAATTGAAACTCTCCAATAGCCTCGTTTTCTAACGTCTCAACATCCGGAATTTTCTCCCCGTTACCGATGCTGTGCCATGCCATGTCTAGGTAACCAAAAGACAACTGTCGAACTGTGGCGTATCCTTCCAAAAAGACCCGTTGCTTGCGAATGTTTTCTAGCATGTCTTCGGGGATTTTTTCTCCGGAGTCCACGTGTTTGGCAAACAAGTCAAGGGCGTCTTTTTCATAGCACCAGTTTTCCATCAGCTGAGAGGGAAGTTCCACAAAATCCCAATAAACGTTGGTGCCACTTAGACTTGGATAGGTTCCTTGAGCCAACATGCCGTGAATGGCGTGTCCAAACTCGTGGAAAAAGGTCGTCAGCTCTTGAAACGTGAGCATGGCAGGTTTGCTCTTGGTGCCTCTGTTGAAGTTGCAGACAATGCTGATGTGCGGACGGTGGTTATGTCCGCCTTTTTTCCACTGTCCACGATAGGAGGTCATCCAAGCGCCACCACGTTTGCCCTCGCGGGGAAATAAGTCCATGTAAAAAATGGAGAGCAAATCACCGTTTTGATCCAATACCTTGTAGGTCTCCACTTCTTCGTGGTACACGGGAATGTCATCCGTTTTTTCAAAGCGGACGGCAAACAGTTTTTCGGCAATGTCAAAAATCCCTTTGACCACGTGAGGCAGCGATAAATAGGGCTTTAATGCTTCATCGTCTACGTTGAGCTCGGCTTTTTTTAGTCGCTCACTGTAAAAGGCCATGTCCCAACTTTGCAGTTCTTCGATGTTGTCGTGCTTTTTTGCGTAGGCTTGCAAGCCTTCCAAATCGCTCTTGGCCACGGGTAGTGCGTGCTCCTTTAAGGTGTTTAAAAAGTCGAAAACCGTTTCCGGGGTCTTGGCCATGCGCTCTTGTAAGACGTATTGAGCGTGACTGTCAAACCCCAGCAACAGCGCACGATCGCGACGAAGCTTTACCAGTTGCTCGATAACGGGCAAATTGCTTTTATCATCCGTCATCATTCCGCGTTTGACAAATGCACGGTACATTGTTTCTCTGTGCGCACGTATCTCGCTATACTTCATAAAGTCAAGATAGCTATCGGGACGCAAAGTAAACAGCCACTTGCCCTCTTCACCCTTAGCTTTAGCTGCCTCAGCTGCATTTTCAATGGCGTAGTCGGGTAATCCTGCCAGTTCGTTTTTGTTCTCGATGTAAAATGTATAGGTGTTGGTGTCTCTCAACACGTTTTCCGCAAAAGTTAACCCCAATCGCCCCAGTGCCTCATCTATTTTTCTGAGTTTTTCTTTGTCGGGCGCACTGAGGTTGGCACCATTGCGTTCAAACGCAAGCAGGGTTTTTTTCGTGAGCATTTGCGATTCCGCATCGCTGGGTGTGTCTTCAACCGATTTGATGCGTTGGTAAAGCTTCTCGTCTAAAATAACATCGTTGCCAAAAGCACTCAGCAATGGCGCTATTTCTTGTGCCAAAGCCTGCAGTTCTTCGTTCGTTTCCGCGGAGTTTAAGTTGAAAAATGCAGAAGATACGCGGTTGAGTTCTTCCTGACAATAGTCCAATGCCGCAATGGTATTCTCAAATGAAGGCGCAGTCTCCGCATCTCGTATTTCGTGTATACGTTTTTTGCTCACACTGATCCAATGCTCTATGGCCGGTTTGAAGTGTTCGGTTCTTATTTGGTCAAAAGGGGTTGTTTTGTATGGGGTATCAAAAGCGTTTAACAGTGGATTCATTGGTCTCTTGTTTGTTGTAAAGCGATAGCGTTCAATGATGAGTTATTAGGTAATGGCGAAAGTAGCCTTTTTTCTAAAACGCATGCGCATATTTTGTCTTAAATGAAGCAAAAAAAAGCCACTTCGGTTGAAGTGGCTTGAGATATTTACGGTAAAAAACTAATCTTTCAAGATATCGCGCGAAATAACGAGTTTTTGAATTTCTGAGGTGCCCTCATAAATCTGGGTGATTTTGGCATCTCTCATCAAGCGTTCTACGTGATATTCTTTAACGTAGCCGTAGCCACCGTGAATTTGCACAGCTTCAACGGTGTGTTTCATGGCCGCTGATGATGCGAAAAGCTTGGCCATGGCGCTTTCGCGGTCAAATGGCAAGCCCTGATCTTTAAGCCAGGCTGAGCGAAGAACCATCAAACGGGCAGCGTCTATTTCGGTCGACATATCGGCCAATTTAAAGGCAATGGCTTGGTGATCGCTGATGGTTTTGCCAAAAGCTTTGCGCTCCTTAGAGTATTTCAATGCCAATTCGTAGGCCCCGGAGGCGATTCCCAATGCTTGGGCAGCGATACCAATGCGACCACCCGAGAGTACCTTCATGGCGAACTTGAAACCAAATCCATCTTCACCCAAGCGGTTTTCTTTAGGCACCTTGACGTCTGAGAACATCAAGCTGTGGGTATCGGATCCGCGAATACCCATTTTTTCTTCTTTTTTTCCCACGGTAAAGCCTTCCATATCGCGTTCAACGATTAAGCAGTTGATCCCGCGGTGGGCTTTATCAACATCGGTTTGCGCCATTACGAGGTATACACTGGCAGAGTTGCCATTGGTGATCCAGTTTTTGGTGCCGTTGAGGAGATAGTGGTCGCCTTTGTCAATGGCGGTGGTTTTTTGTGATGTAGCATCGGAACCCGCTTCCGGTTCGGATAGGCAGAATGCACCGATGATTTCTCCTTTGGCTAGTGGCACCAAGTATTTTTGTTTTTGTTCTTCCGTACCGAATTTTTCAAGTCCCCAGCATACGAGAGAATTGTTGACAGACATTACCACTGATGCCGAGGCGTCTACTTTAGACAGTTCCTCCATGGCGAGTACGTAGGAGATGGTATCCATCCCGCTGCCGCCGTATTTGGGGTCAACCATCATACCCATAAACCCGAGCTCTCCCATCATTTTCACTTGCTCAGCCGGAAATTTTTCGTGCGTATCTCTATCGATAACGCCCGGAAGCAGCTCGTTTTGGGCAAAATCGCGTGCTGCCTTCTGAATCATTAAATGCTCTTCTGTGAGTTCAAACTTCATAATAACATGAATAAATTGGTAAATAAATTATGTTTGACGTCATCAAACTTGACGAAAAAACAATTTTGCTGCAAAGTAAGTTCAGGCAATGTTAATATGGAAATATTAAGGTAATTAATCATGGAATTATGGGGATATGTAAATAATGTCACAGGGAGAAGGGGGGGAGGTATACCTTAAATCTTTTGTGTAAGACGATTTACCTCATATTGTAAATAGATCAAATAAAGGTTGGGTGATTAGTTGGACTTTGTTATTTTTGGAGAAGTTTAAAAAGATTTACCAGGAATAAACAATGGAGAGCCCCCCTAATATTCGGAAATTTTTTGAGTCAAAACTGACCGTATACTTTTAGCAAATGACGTAATGCTGGTGCATCTTTCCTGCTACTAATACCATCGGCTGAAAAAGTCTCCTTTGCAAAAGACAAAATATTCCGATACTTTTTTAATGGTTTCCAGGTAACAAAATAAGTATAATATTACAAAGATTAATATATTTGAAGTCGCAAATTGCGACCTCAAAACTATGTGTATTAATTTTCAAATCAAATGGTATGCGTAATAAACAGTCGTCAGAGATCAAGATATCGGAGGAAGTATTGATGCAAAAGATCTATGTGGTGAATGATACAAAATGCATGTTAGATAGTGATTTAGCAGAACTGTATCAGGTGGAAACTAAGCGATTAAATGAGCAGGTGAAACGAAATGAAGCCCGTTTTCCGGTAGATTTTATGTTCCAACTTACAAAGGAACAATGGGATCATATGAAGTCGAAAAATACTCATTCAAATCGGGGCGGGAGAAGAACATTGCCATATATGTTTACAGAACAAGGGGTAGCTATGCTTTCAAGCGTATTAAATAGCGAGGTAGCGATTAATGTAAATATCCAAATTATTCGTGTATTTTCTAGAATGCGAGAAATGCTATTAACCCATAAAGATCTTCTTTTAGAAATGGAAGAGATTCGCAAAAAGGTAAGCGGTCAGGATAAGAAAATCGACCTTGTTTTTACTTATCTGAAACAGTTTATCAGAGAACAGGAAACCCCGCGAAAACGCATTGGATATAAAAAGGACTGAAACATTTGAAATAAAAAAAGATGCTACCATTAATACCATCAAAAATGCGATGCCTTAAACTGATATATCACAACAAAACCTTCGAGCACGGCACTAAAGCCACGCGCCGGGAAGATGTTGAATAGGTTTGATGGAATGTTCCATTTCGCTCACCACTCACCGCTCACTGCTGACCACTCCTTACCGCCTCCATCGCCTGCTTGTGCATCTCGTGAAATCGTTTTTCTACCTGCTGGTGAAAGCCTTGGTCAACAACGTTTTTGAGTCCGTCCAAACTGCCCATTTGCTCTTTGGAAAAGCGAAAGCCTTGCTTCATCGGACCGGCTTCGTATTCTACGTAATAATGTTTCTCTAAGGTGTAAATGATGATGCGCATGCTCGGGTGCGCTATGGTGTCGGCTACTCTCATAACTGTACGTCAATGCGAAGGTTGATCAATCTATTGGTTAAGAAGTTGGGAACGGCATACTGACGGGCGGTACTCGCGTCCGGACTCCCGGAGTTGATTTCGCGAATCCACAGATAGGAAATGGTATTGCGTATGCCGAGTAGGTTAAATACATCAAAGCCAACCGTGGCGCCTTTAAATTTGTTTAAAAACGACCACTTGGCAGTTTTTCCGGGCTCTTTGAGTACTTTGATGATGCCCAAGTCAACCCGGCGGTAATGACTGATGCGAAAGATGTTTTCCGAAGGTTCTGCTCGGGGCGGCTGGAAGGGCTGACCAGTTCCGTACATGGCGGTGACGCTAACTTTCCAACTGTCGTCTCCGGGAAAATTGTCTTGAAAAAAGATGCTGGTGTTGAGAAATTGGTCGGTAGGGCGCGGGAGGTAACCCAACTCCGGAAACTCGTCAAATTTTTCACGAATGGTCATCATTGATAGACTAAACCAAGACGTCACGCCTTTCACAAACTCTCCGTGAATGCGGAAGTCCACGCCGGTGGCGTAACCACTGGCATCGTTTTCGGCGCTGTAACGCAAACGAACATTCTCCATTTGGTAGGTGACGAGGTTCTGCAAATCTTTGTAATACAGTTCGGTGACCAATCGGAAATCGCGTCCCCACATTTCGATAACGTGGTCGTGCCCCAATACATAGTGAATCGCTTGTTGTGCCCTTAAATCTCGGTTGATATCGCCCTCAAGGTTACGCATTTCTCGGTAAAAAGCGGGCTGATGATAGTATCCAAACGACAAGCGAAATATCTGCTCCGACGATTTGAAGGGCTTTACTTTTAAGGTGGTTCTCGGACTCACCACGGTTTGTCCATTGAGTGACCAGTGGTGGACACGAATACCCGCCGAGAGGGAAAATTCGCGGCTAAACATATTCCACTTCCGCTGATTTTCCACAAATCCCATTACCCTGTGTGAAAATACATGGCCTCGGGCATCAAAACTTTCAAAGAGGTTGACGCCTTGAATGGGGGTGTTGACCAAGATGATGTCGTTGTCGTCGCCGCGGGTGATGTTAATTTCCGGTTGATGGGGCAGACTAAAGCCGGTAGAGTCGATATATTCCCATTCCTTGTAGCGGTCGCGGATGTCTTCGTATTGCCATTTGATGCCCGCCGACCAGGTGCTTTTTTTGGTGACGTAGCTGGTGTTCAGGTCGAGATTAGCCACCAGCGCATCCAGGCGGTTGCGGGCAAAATTGTGAAAGCCTCCCGTTCCTCTCAAAAAGTCTACTTCGCCAAAGTTGTCGCTGCCAAGGTCGTTGTCTAACTCGCTCAAACGGTACGCGCCAATCACGTCAAAATACTCTTGTTCTATGCTTTGATAAACCGACGAGGACAGTTGTACGCGCCAATTTTTTTGTGGATTCCACTTCAAACTCAACGCGTGAAAATTGGTGATGAAGTCGTAGTCTTCTTTACCGTCGAAGAAAACGTTCAGTCGCAACGCCTGCTGAAAACTTCCGAAACTGGTCTCTCGGGTAGATGGGATGACTTCGTAAACGTTGCGACTGACGTTTCCGAGGTAACTGAGGGTGAGTTCGTCGGTGATATCGTAGTTCAGTGAGGCTTGAACATCGGTAAAGCGCGGACGGAAATCGGCTTCGGTATCCATCGAGCCGAGAAGAAGGTCGTTTTGTCGGTATCTAACGCTCACCAAATAATCAAACCGCTTGTTCTTGCTGACGTCTTCGAGGGTTACTGAGCCACCGAGAAGCCCAGCCTGCATGCGTAGTCCAAATTCGGTAGGGCGTCGATACTGAATGTCCAATACCGATGACATCCGGTCGCCGTAACGCGCGTCAAATCCTCCGGCGGAAAAATCAACGCTTTGTATCATATCGGTATTGATAAAACTCAATCCTTCTTGTTGTCCGTTGCGCACGAGAAACGGTCGGTATACTTCTATGCCGTTGACATAAACGAGGTTTTCGTCGAAATTGCCGCCACGAACGGAGTACTGCGAACTAAGCTCATTGCGCGAACTAACCCCGGCCATCGTGCGAAGTATGCCTTCAACCCCGCCAAGTGGTCCGGCAAAGGCTTCAATGTCTTTGACGTCTACCGTGGTGGTGTTGTCCATGCGGTCGCGACTGGTAACATCTACTTGCTGAAGCTCCTCCGTAGAACGAATCATTTGTACCCGCAGGGTATAAACCTTCCTGCTTTCAATAAAAATATCAACGGAATCGGTGTAGTAGTCGGGGTGGGAGATGATCACGTTTTGCTGACCACTGTTTTGGGTAAGCAACGAGTAGGCACCCTTGTTGTCTGTACTGGTGGAATCTTGACCCACACGAATGGTTGCGTCGACGATGAACCTGCCATCGCGCGTTTTTACCGTACCTTCAACGATGGATTGGGCGTATGTCAGTGGCGCAATGGCTAACAGCGTAAAGGTGATAAAAAGAAGACGCAAAGGGGGGTTATTTCTTTTTCAGAGATTCAAATAATTGAGCCCAAGCAAATGGGTTAGACAGCGACATCAGGGCTGCTGTTCCTCCGGACATACCGGCGTACCGGGTTTGATTATATGTCTGCATGCTTTGTTGACGCATAATTTCTTTGCTCATCATACTGGCGTCGTAGCCCATGGCAGCCGCGCGTTCACGCAAAGAGGCGATCAGCAGGTTGCGCTGAGCAATTTCTAAATCGGTGGTGGGCACTTGTATGGACATGAACTCAGATTTCAGTCGATTGGGCGCCGGCCAAGGGTATATCACCACTTCACTCAGGTAAGTGGTGTCGCGCATGAGGTGTACTTCTGCCAAATAGCCTTTGTTATCAATGGCAAGGGTATCGGGAAT
>PXCF01000056.1 GCA_003566715.1 Cryomorphaceae bacterium
GGGTATAGCCAGTGTAAAACCGATTCAGTTTCTCAGAGTAAAGAATATATACAGTGTGCATATTATTTTTTGTAGAAAAAAACCAAAGTGTTTTCAACAAAAAAAGCCGAAGATCTCTCTCCGGCTTTTCGCTCCTCCTCTTGGGCTCGAACCAACCCCGATAGCTATCGGGGCTCTGATTAACAGTCAGATGCTCTAACGATATTTTTCAAGAAGTTTTTCAGATATTTCAGGATAATTCTTGAGATTTCGTACGTATTTACTGCTTTTCATAGACTTTATGTGTTTTTCAATACTTTCTGCTTGGTTCTTTGTTTCACATGCAATCTTATAAAAAACTACCCAGTCTTTTGCCTTTGAAGTAAATTTTCTAGACTCGTTTTTTTCAATGTGGAAATCTAATCTCTCTTCAAGATTTTGGGTATAGCCAGTGTAAAACCGATTCAGTTTCTCAGAGTAAAGAATATATACAGTGTGCATATTATTTTTTGTAGAAAAAAACCAAAGTGTTTTCAACAAAAAAAGCCGAAGACTGCTCTTCGGCTTTTGCTCCTCCTCTTGGGCTCGAACCAACCCCGATAGCTATCGGGGCTCTGATTAACAGTCGTGTGCTCAAACCAACAAAATTAAAAAAACCGAAGTGTCATCAATAAAAAAGCCGAAGACTGCTCTTCGGCTTTTGCTCCTCCTCTTGGGCTCGAACCAAGGACCCTCTGATTAACAGTCAGATGCTCTAACCAACTGAGCTAAGGAGGAAGGTGTTTCCCTTTTTTGGGACGGCAAAAGTAATTTGAATTTTTTTACTGAACAAGAAAAAAATATTCTTGAGGTGTATTTTTTTTCATTTGCCAAAAACAATCAATTGTGGTTAAAACCACAGCCAGTGGTTAACTTGCGCAAAAATTCACTTTATATGAGATTACTTATTATCCTCGTTGCAGCCGTGTTTACCGGATGCGTTGGTTCACAAGTATATAATCCGTCTTTGATGGTGCCCGGACAAGATTTGGAGCCGGGACAAGCAAAGATTTCGCTCTCGGGTGGTCCGGCGCCACTGTCGCACAAAGACGATGTAACGACGTTTCAAACGCCGGAATTTGAAGTGAATACAGGTGAGCCTTCTGCGGCATCTTTCGCTTTTATTGGCGATGCAGCGCTGCAAGTTGGCCTGCAAAAAAATCACACATTAACCATTAGAGGATGGACAGAGCTCGCCGTTCCTGTCAACCGTTGGGGGGCTGCCATTAGCGATTTGTACTGGATCAAACGAGAAAAGAGCTACGGTGGCTTTGACTTTGGTGTGCAGCCCGCCGTGGCCGTGGTTGGCGATCAGTGGTCGGCGCAAGGGTGGGGTGCCCAGTTGGCCGGTGTGGCTCGTTACCGACACAGTGAAACGCTGGGTGTTTACGGTGGTTTTGGTCCGCTCTATGGCCGTATGCCGGAATTGCCCATCAATTATTTTGACCGCGCCGAAGCACTCGGCATCGACAATCCGCGCCCGGATGGATGGGGTATTGGTCTGCACATTGGCGCCGAATACGAGTTTATGCCACGGTTGACTGGGCGTGTGGATATCAATTTTATTGCTCAACGCGATAATTATTACCGAGAGTTTAGTTATATACCGTGCTTTACACTTGGCGTGGGTTTTTTGTTGTTCCCCGAAAAATAAGCGCTTTAGGGCATGATTTATGCCTCATAATTGCAAATAAATCTCCGTTATGCGCTCAGGTTTTCCCTTGCGAACCAGGATGTTCCTTGCAATGCTTGGACTCATCGTCTTGTCGTTTTTAATGACAGGGACCATTTCTTTTTACTTTTTTAAAAAAGAAAACGATGAGTACAATGTCGAACGCCTTAAGCGAAAGGAATATGCCATTCGTGCCTCGGTCGATTACTTCGTGAGAAGTCACCACCAAGATTTATATCTCAATGCAACGATGCTTGTGGAGGTGTTTGACGACCGCATTTGCGAATTGGCCGAGATTCACCAACAAGACATTGGATTTTACGACTTTGATGGTACGTATATCATCAGCTCCAAAACCGAAGACAGCGAAACATCTCTTTTTCCCGCACAAATCCCCGATATGTTAATGGATCAGCTAAAAGAATCGGGCGAGGGAACGATGAATTATCGCTCAGAAAATAATCAGAAGTACATTTTTTCTTCAACAGTGGTATACGACGACAGCGATCGCCCTTTAGCCATTCTCAATTTTCCTTATCTCACCGACGAACGATATGAAGAAGACGAGCTGAGAGAGTTCTTTGCGCGCTTATTTGGCATCTTTGCTTTGGTGTTTTTCATCGCCGTGATGTTTGCCTTGTTTTTGTCCAACAGCATCGCGCGTCCGTTGACCATTTTGCGACAAAAAATTGCCGAGACCAGGCTGGGGGACAACAAACCCATCGAAGGGAACTATCCGCCCGAAATACAACGTCTCGCTTCGGAATACAACCAAATGCTGAAAGAGCTTCACGAGAGCGCAGTGCTACTTGCGCAACGCGAGCGACAAACCGCTTGGCGCGACATGGCACGACAAGTGGCGCACGAAATCAAAAATCCGCTGACGCCCATGAAGTTACAAATGCAAATGCTGGCCATGAGTCCGGATACACCGCAAAAAATCAAGGATAAGTTAGAAGGGCTGGTGGCCCAAGTCGACGCCATGGCAGAAATTGCCGATGCCTTTTCGCGCTACGCCAACTTGCCGGAATTGAAACGCGAACCGGTGCATGTGCAAAATATGCTGCTGAAGACCATCAGTATTTTTGATGCCAGTCAGGTGACGTTGATTGATAAAACCAATGGTAAAACCACAATAAAAGGCGATGCAGAGCAGTTGACCAGAGCCATGAATAATCTGATTAAAAATGCCTTGCAAGCCGAACAGCCGGATGTTCCCGTTGAGGTGCGCATCAAACTGACGGCAACCAAAGATGCGGTACGTATAGATGTGGTTGACAACGGAACCGGTATTCCCCACAATGAGCTGGAGGAGATATTTGAGCCCCGCTTTACCACAAAAAATTCGGGGATGGGCTTGGGGTTGTCCATCGTCAAGCGGGTCATTGAAGGTTTGGATGGAAAAATTACTGTGCAGTCGACCCCGGGAAAAGGTTCTGTTTTTTCAGTACATTTGCCCAATACATAACAAAAAAAACAAATCATGCAAAGTATATTGGAGAAAGAAGGACACTTGGCCATTCTCACGGTCAATCGTCCGGATAAATTAAACGCTCTCAATGCGGAAACCATTCAATCGCTGCACGGCCATTTGGTGGATGTACGCGACGATAAGAATATTCGCGTGCTAATCATCACCGGAAGCGGGACCAAGGCCTTTGTTGCCGGAGCCGATATTGCGGAGTTGGCACCGCTATCCGTTACCGAAGGTCAAGCATTGGCCAAACGCGGTCAGGACCTGTTGTTTAACGTAGTCGAGCAAATGCCAAAGCCGGTTATTGCAGCAGTCAATGGATTTGCATTGGGCGGTGGACTGGAGCTGGCCATGAGCTGTCATATGCGCATTGCTTCCGATAACGCCAAATTGGGTTTGCCGGAAGTTAGCTTGGGTCTGATACCCGGATATGGTGGAACGCAGCGTCTGGCTCAGCTTGTAGGCAAGGGCAAAGCCATGGAGATCATAACCACTGCCGGAATGATGACGGCGGAAGAAGCATTGGCCTGGGGGTTGGTAAACCACGTGGTGCCGCAAGACGCACTTCTGAAAGAAGCCAAGGGTATTGCCGAAAAGATGATGCGTCAATCGCCCATCGCCATTGGTCATGCCATCCAAGCCGTGCAAGCCGGCTATGAAATGAGTCAAGAAGAAGCGTTGAAACAAGAAATCGCTCATTTCGGCCAGTGTTTTGGTAGCGAAGATTTTAAAGAAGGGACGTCCGCGTTTTTAAATAAACGCAAACCAAATTTTAATGGTTTGTAGGTGCCTATCGCATACGATCCACCCGAATGGACGTGAACGTATAGCCCCAAATTATATCATCGAAAAAAATATTTAATCATAGACGAACAAAAATCAAATCGATGGCGTTAATAATTCGGTTTGGTTAATTGGTTTGATGGTAAGGTGCAGACAGTTCTTGTCTGCACCTTTCTTTTTTGTGCGCAGAGAAAGTTTCTTAAATTTGACATGTGGCGATCATGGTTTTGAAAACACCGAGAATTTAGGTTAAAACAACAAAAAATTTATGTAGTTTTGACCATGCGATCAAAGCTTGTACAAATGGGGCGTTTGTTGAAAATAAATCTTTACCTGATAAAAGCAAGCGCTCTTTATTGTTCCATGTTTTTGCTTTCTGTTCCGATTCTTGTTGAAGCCCAGCATGACAGTCGGTATATAACAACCTTTTATACCGATGAGGGGACTTTGCCTCAAAACAATGTTCGTGCAGTTGCTAAAGACAATTACGGGTTTTTATGGGTGTGTACCGAAAATGGTTTGAGTCGATTTGATGGAGAGTTGTTTGCCACCATCAATGCCGAAGAGTTGGGGTTAAGCTCAAATAGATTTAGGTATTTTGCTCGCTCCGGAGATGCACTCTATGCCAGTAACGCATCGGGTGACTTCATAGAGATAAAAGATTTAAACGTTAGATTGGTCGATGACCTGCCCCTCGGCATTAAAAAGAACTGGCAAGACCTTACCTACAGAAATAAACTGTTTTATCAGGATACTAAATTTCCCGAAAAAGGCGAAAATTGGCGATTGGTAAGTGAAGATTACTCGTGGGAAGCTGGCGATGGCTTTGTTCGTCAAGTTGCTAATGGCGATACGGTTTTGCATCACACACAACCAGGAATGCCTAAACTGATGGTGTTATCTATGGGAGCGGTGTATGTTTTTTACCAACATGAATATTATGTAGTTAATGGGGGGCAACCATCAGTGTTTCCCCTTAGCTTCGATTTTAATTTTGCCAGAGTGTTTTGGAACCGTGCAGAAAATCAGTTGTTTTTCATTAAAAACGAGCGTATTTATTTGGTTAAAAATGACGGTGAAAATCAGCTTCAAGCTCAAGAAGTTGGTCGTGAACTAGAAGAAGCTTCATTTGCCATTAACAGTATGTTTTATGACGAAGGTGTTTCGACCTTATACCAAGCAACCAATTCATTTGGTCTTATCAAACAGCAAAAGTCTCATTTTGATTTTTTGTATAATGACCTAGGTGTAAGAAACGTCTTTTATGGTTTGGGTATGGGTGCAGGCGGAATGATTCACACGTCATCCGGAATGCGCATTGATGCTGGTGGTAAGGCAGATACGCTTAACTATCAATTGTGGTTTAATGCGTTAGAAGCATCACCGGACGGTCGTTTTTTCCGCGTTTTCGACAATTTACTCTTGTGCAAAAACGAAAACAACCGTTATGATACGGCGCACATATTTCCTGGTAGGCTTTTGAGCTTAAATATGGATACGCAGAGAAATATTCTGTGGGTAGGAACGGATAGCCTGGGCGACGATCCTTTTAAGTTGTATGCTTTTGATTTGACGGACAATGACGTTGTGAAGTCATACGAGACTAAAGGAACGGTAAGAACCATGCACTTTAGCGAGGGTTCCACGGTATATATTGGCACCTACAACGGAATCATTCGCTGGGATGTGACGTCAGAGGTTTTTGAAAAGATTGGGGGTAAAGCGCTAGGAGAAGTAAGATACATTCACCGTCTTGACAATGATCTTTATTTGATCAACACCTACGGAAGGGGGCTCTTTTTTCTAAATCAAGATAAGTTGCGTCCTTTGCCTTTGGACGTGGGTGCGTTTTTGAGGTTTTCACATTATGTGATCGAAGACGAAAGAAAGATGATATGGATTCCCACCAACCGGGGTTTGTTCCAATTCAAGAAGTCCGATTTGATCAACTTTGCTCAATCAACACAAGAGCACTTGCCTTTTTACCAGTATTTTGATAGAACGTCCGGGCTTATTACCAACGAGTTTAATGGGGGATGTAATTTATGTGCGGCCAAGGCTTCCGACGGTCAATGGTATTTGCCCACCATGAACGGGCTGGTTGTCTTTCATCCGGAATCGATTCCTCTGCATGCCATCAATCCATATATCTTTATTACCAAGGCCGTTTCCGATGAGGGACAATTTTCGCACAACGCATCGCTATCACACAAGACATCCTTGGTGGAGTTTACCATTGCTGCCACACAGATGGGCTTTAGTCTTGGGCACAACATCAAAGCGAAATTAAACAATCAAAGTCAGTGGTTTGATGTGGCGCAAAATAAAGCCATTCGTTACATAGGATTGCCTCCGGGAAACTATAGCCTTCAATTGCAACGACCAATAAATTTTAATGGTGAGACGTCAACGATAACTTTTTCCTTCACTATAATGCCCCCGATTTGGAAAACGAAACCTTTCTTCGTTCTGGTTTTTGTAGGTTTTCTGGGGCTGGTTTTTATGGTGGTAAAAATTAGAACGAGGCTTTTCCGAGTAAAAAGTGAAACCTTGGAAAGAATGGTTGATGACCAAACAATGCATTTAAGAGGGTTGGTCAAAGATTTAAAAAATTTAATTAGGCAAGAAAAAGGCCTGTCTAAAGAGCGCGAACGCGTGGTGTCTATTCTTGCACATGATGTGCGTTCGCCTTTGAGGTTTTTGACGTTTTTGTTTAACGAGATCAGGTTGGGTAAGACAGATCGACTGAAGGAAGATATCGACATTGCCCACGATACCTGTGCCAACTTACATAAATATGTAGAAGACATATTGACAACCGGAAAGCATCCCGGCGAAGAGCAAATAGAATTGCTGCAACAGGTTAAACTCAACCATTTGGTGATGCAAAAGGTCAATCTTTTCCGTGGACTGGCTCAGCAAAAATCAATTGATATGAGCGTGGAGGTGCCCAAGCAGGTATCGGTGTTTACCAATCGAAACATTCTTTCTATTGTGGTACATAACCTAATTGATAATGCCATAAAGTATACACCCGATGGAGGTCAGATAGCCATTGGTTGGAACGAAGCGATGAATCAGCTTGAGGTAAGAGATACAGGAAGGGGGTTCAGTGAAAAAGAATTGGCAGACATCAATCAAGTGCTTTCGGGTGACTTGACGGCCTCGCCACAACTCAATATTGGCGGAGGCATGAAGATGATCTCAGAACTTAGTCAGATTGCCGAAATCAAGGTGTTTGTGAAGGGAAATGCCAAAAAGGGGGTTACATTCGTTGTCGAGTGGCTTTAGGTTACTCTAAGATGCTGCGCCCTTTCCCGGTTAACTTCAGTATCTCAGCTGTGGCGTTGTATTGCTCTGATTTGGCTTGAAGCATTCTTAGCTGGGTTTCGGTGAGGTTCCTTCTGGCCTCGCGAACGTCGATGTCCTCGGCAATGCCTCTTTCAAACCGATCGACGGAAAGGCTTAGATTCTCTTCAGCCAATACATTGCTCTTTTCTTCCAGTCGCCCAATCTGCTCGGCAGATAAATATTCCTTCCACAAAGCAATGGCTTCAGATTTCACCTTTCTTTCCAAATCTTCTTGTTCCCATTCCATAGTTTGGGCGGCAATGTGCGCCTGCTGAACGTAACGGCGGTTTCTGTTTCCGTCAAATAAGTTCCATTGTAAGCGCAAGCCGTAATTAAACCCGTTGGTAAAGTTACGTTCAAGAATGCCCACTTCGTTGATCTGACGAACATCTTGGTACACGCCGTAGGTGCCAAGCGTTGGTAAAAAGGCCGAGCGTTCTTCACGAATGGTTTGCTTGGCAATGGCCTGACGATACTTATTGATGAGAAGTTCGGGGTTACCGGTTTGTGTGTTTTCAAGAATGTCATTGAGTGAAAAGTCCATCATTCGATCGGGCAAATCGGTCAGTTCAAAATTGTCGGTGGGGTTAATGCCAAGTAGGTAACAAAAGCGATGTTTTTGAATGGATACGTCGTTTTCCTGACGAATCACCATACTGCTATCGGCATAATAGTCGGCCGCTAGGCGCAGGGATTCCGTGCGGTTTCCAATACCTTTTTCCAATTTGTCTTCGGCAATTTCGTAAAGGCGACGAGAATAGGCCAAGTTGCTGCGGTTGAATTCCAACATTTTTTCCGCCACCAAAATATCGCCATATCGATGAACTACTTCGGCAATGGTGTTTTCCACCTGCCACTGAAACTGTTGACGGGTCATTTCTTCGATGGCATTCAATCGGTCGCGGGTGGCAAACATTCTCATACCGTCAAATAGCGTCCATTCTAATCTGGCGAGTCCACTTAGCGACTGGCTGCGGGCGTTTTCTTGGTTGACAGACTCTCCCGAGAAAAACGTAAGGTTGATGTCTTGGTCGGACTGGTTGGCGTCGAAGTCCAGATTGAGTTCCGGTAGAAAGCCGGCCTCACCGGCATGGTTATTTAGTGCCGCAATGTCGGCATCTGCGCGCGCAAGTTTTACTTGAAAGTTGTGTTCAATGGCCAGGGCAACGGCTTGCTGTAATTCAAGCGTTTCGGGCAATTGTGCGAAAAGCCCAATGCCCAATAGCTGAAATACGATGAGTATGACCTTACTCCGATTCATTGGCTTTGGTTTTGGGGGTAATATACGTGTATAGTGCCGGAATGACATAGAGGGTAAGTCCAAGAGAAAAAAGGAGTCCGCCAATAATGGCAACCCCCATGGGGATGCGGCTGGTTGATCCGCCACCCAGAGCTACGGCAATGGGTATGGCGCCTAAAACGGTAGCCATACTGGTCATTAAAATGGGTCTGAAGCGTTCTCTGGCAGCATCGATAGCGGCTTCCATGGCGCTTAGTCCGTCGCGTTTTCTTTGGTTGGCAAATTCTACGATGAGGATGCCGTTTTTGGTCACAATTCCTATGAGAACGATGATGCCGATTTGACTAAAGATATTTAACGTGTGACCAAACAACCAAAGCGCTAAAAGCGCACCGGCAATGGCCAAAGGAACCGTGAGCATAATGGTGAGTGGATCTCGGAAACTTTCAAACTGTGCCGCTAAGGTTAGGTAAATAAGCACCAAGGCCAATAAAAAGGCAAAGTACAAGCTTGAAGCGCTTTCTTCAAATTCTTTTGATGGCCCGTCTAAAGCAGAAGAGAAGCTGTCGTCAAACACTTCGGCAGCTATGCGGCGCATTTCTTCAATCCCATCGCCCAAGCTATAGCCGTTGGCCGGGTTGGCAGAAACGGTAGCGGAATTATACCGATTAAAGCGATAAAGAATGGGGGAGCTGATGCGGTTTTCGATGTTGATCAGATTTTCCATGGGAACAATTTCTCCGTATTTATTGGGTACCGTGAGTTTTCTGATGTCCGATGTTTTATTTCGAGAATTGCGTTCGGCTTGTCCAATCACTTCGTACTGCTTTCCATCACGAATAAAATATCCGTAGCGCAGCCCGGAATAGTAGAGTTGCAGCGTTTCGGATATATCGCTCACAGATACCCCAAGCTCATTGGCTGTTTTGCGGTCAATGGTGACATGCAGTTCGGGTTTGTTAAATTTTAGATTGAGATCTGCGACATCAAACACCTCACTCTCATTCACTTTGTCCATAAACACCGGTAATGCTTCTTCTAGCTTTTCAAAGTTGGGTGCTTGTATCACAAATTGCACGGGTAGGGAGGTCATGCGGTTTCCGCCAATGGTTTGCTGCTGAACCACAAAGGCTCGAGCAAAGTTGTAGGAGGGAAGCAGCTTGGATAGTTCTGCTGCCAATTGCTGTTGCGACTTATCTCTATCTTGAGGTCGCTTTAGGCGCAGTCTTAAAAATCCTGAGTTGACACTAACCGAGGCTCCAAAGCCGGGGGAGGTGACCGACAAGAGGTTTTCTTTTTCCGGGAGGGTATCTGTTAGCTCAATTAGTTCGCTCATAAAGTCATTCATGCGCTCGTAAGACGTTCCTTCTGGTGCTGTAGCAATGATGCGTAAATTGCTTTTATCTTCAAGTGGCGCCAACTCTGAGGGAATGATTCTCCCCATTAAAACCACCACGACAGCAATCACTCCCATGGAAATAATGCCCAGATATCGCCTTTGCATGAAGGCTTCTAGTGTGCGAGCATACCACTTGTTTAGCTTGTGAAAAAAGATTTCAGTTCTTTTGTAAAATACGCCTTTATTGGCTTTTTGTCTAAGCAACTTGGTGCTCAACATGGGGGTAAGCGACAACGATATAAAGGTTGAAATAATAACGGCCCCACTCACGACTACCCCAAACTCCCTAAATAACCGACCAGTTAAGCCCTGTAAAAAGATGATGGGTAAAAACACACAAATCAGAGTAATGGTGGTGGCGATGATGGCAAAGTAGATTTCTTTAGCGCCTTTGTGTCCAGCTTCTTTGGGTTTGGTGCCGCGTTCAATTTTGGCGTAGATATTCTCCATCATTACAATGGCGTCGTCGACCACCAACCCAGTGGCTAATACAATTCCCAGTAAGGTGAGTATATTGATGGAGTACCCGGCGATGTACAGGACAAAGAACGCCCCAACCAAAGAAATGGGGATGGCAATGATGGGGATGAGCGTGGTGCGCCAATTGCGCAAAAACATAAATATGATAATCAATACCAAAAAGAAAGCAATGATGATGGTGTTTTTTACTTCTGAAATGGCCTGGCGAATAGGCTCGGTACTGTCGAGAGCCACGCCGAGTTCAAGGTCGTCGGGTATCTCATTTTTGATTTGCTCCAGGCGCTTGTTGACGTCGTCGACGATTTCAATGTAATTGGTTCCCGGTTGTGGCGTAATAGCAATGCCAATCATGGGAATCCCGTTGTTGCCGCGAAGAAGTGAACGTTCATTTTCTGGTAATATACGCGCTTCGCCAATGTCTTTAAAACGCACGAGTTGCCCGTCTTCCTCTTTGATGATTAGATTGTTGAACTCCTCTTCAGTGCTCAGTCGGCCAAAGGTGCGAATGGTAAGCTCCATGCGGTTTCCTTCAATGCGGCCGCTGGGGAGTTCTACATTTTCGTTGTTTAACGCCTGACGAACATCCATTGGCGTGAGGCCGTATCCATTGATTTTTAATGGATCCATGAGGAGTTTCATGGCGTATTTCTTCTCTCCCCATATACGTATTTCGCTAACCCCCTGGATGGTTTGCAAGCGCTCTTTAAAAATTTGGTCGCCAATTTCTGATAACTCAAGGAGACTGCGCTTTTTACTCTGCACGGTGATGGAAATAATCACATCGGAATCTGCATCGGATTTAACGACGATGGGCGGTTCGCTATCGGGAGGAAGCAATCGGGTAGCGCGACCAACTTTATCTCGCACGTCGTTGGCAGCGGCTTCCATATCGACCCCGAGTTCAAATTCTACCTTGACCGTACTTCGTCCATCGCTGCTGGTGGAAATGATGGATCGAACACCGGCAATGCCACTGATATTTTCTTCAATGGGGTCGGTGATTTGCGTTTCCACAATACCGGCGTTGGCTCCCGGGTAGTCGGTGGTAACGGTAACGATTGGCGGGTCAACGTTGGGAAATTCTCGCACACCGAGATAGGTCATACCGATGATGCCGAAGAGCAGAATGACGATAGAAAAAACGGTGGTAAGAACCGGCCGCTCGATGGAAAGCGATGGGAGGTTCATACGTTAGGGCTTTTCTTGTAGGGTTACGGGCATGTCTTTGCGAAGGTATAGCAGCCCGGTAAGGGCAATGGTGTCTCCCGATGACAATCCGCGTACTATTTGCACATCGTCGGCGGTGCGCTCACCCGTTTCTACCAGGGTGGGCTGCGCTTT
This sequence comes from Cryomorphaceae bacterium, assembly GCA_003566715.1. GTDB lineage: Bacteria > Bacteroidota > Bacteroidia > Flavobacteriales > Schleiferiaceae > CSBr16-58. Next base: position 11,759 of record PXCF01000056.1, read on the forward strand.
GCCTCGGTGGATTTTCATTACCCGCTGACCGTCAGATGCGGATACCAATGCGTCGGTGGGAATTAAGATGGCATCATCAAATACTTCTAAGGGATAAATGACTGTGGCGTAAGCGCCGGGTATAAGTTTCTCTCTTTGGTTGTTGTAAATGGCCCGCACGCGAAGGGATCGAGTGGTAGGTGATATTCGTCCATCGATTGCAAAAACTCTGGCAGAAAGGGTGTCGCTGCTGTTGCGCAGAGTAAAATGGATGGTGTCGTTGCGTTTGACAAGTTGCGCGTACTGCTCGGGAACGGAGAATTCAAGCTTGAGCGGATGGGTCATGGTTAGTGTTGCGATGGCCTCGCCCGCGCTTAACATGGTTCCACTTGAAATGCTTCTCAATCCGGCAATGCCTGCAAAAGGCGCATTGATGTGGTACTGATCAATTCGAGCTTCCAGTTGATTGATTTCTGCGTTTAATTCTTTCTTTCGGTTCGAAAATGTATCAAACTCCTCCTGCGAGATGGCTTTGGTTTTTAGCAAACTTTCCCTTCTTTCTACGTCAATTTTTGCTTGACTGTAGAGTATTTTGGTCTTCTCTAATTCCGCAACCAAGTCTCGGTTGTCTAGTTGTACCAGTAGCTGTCCCTTTTTTACGTCATCACCCTCTTCAAACAAGATGCGAACGACCCGCCCACTCACTTCACTTCTCATAGTGATTTCTTCGTTGGGAAGCAATGTTCCATTAAGGGTCAGTGATTTATTAAACGGTTGACCTTCAACAATCATGTAGCGTACATCTAGAGCAGAGCCTTTGCTTATTTGTTTGTCGTCATCTTTGCTTGAACTGCACGCCGAAATAATCAGTGTGAAGATGATGGTGGCATTAAAAAATGGATGTGCTTTCAATACAATGATAAATAGTGTGTTTTTGAAAAAATAAAACCGTCTGCGAAAATACTAATCACAGACGGCTTAAAAAGTTCAGGTAAATTAAAATAATCTAAGAGGAAAGGACTTTTCTCGGTTTGGCTGATCCAAGTTCTTTGAGATCAATCTTTACGTCGCTATTGGGTGCTGCTTCCAAATTGGCAGACATTTTTCCTAAAACTTTGAAGAATGCAGCTTTTTCTTCCTTGCTGATGCCTTCAAATGCGATGTTGTTAATATCACGATAAATCTTCCGTATGAGGGGGGTTAATTTCTTCCCGCGCTCGGTGAGTTGCAAGTACTGTGAACGTCGATCTTCGATATTTACTTTTCTTTCTAGGATGTCATACTTGCAGAAATAGTCAACCATTCTAAATACACTCACTTTGTCGATCTTCATCATGTCGGCCAACATTTGTTGCGTAATATCCGGTTGTTCTTCCTCAATTATTAGAAGCGCATAGTAGTAGCGCTTAATTTCTAATTTGGAAAGTTTTTTTGATGCCACGCCCACATACTGCTTGCTGATAAAGGCCAGTATCTTAGCTAAAGGCTCGTTGTTAAATTGTTCAGGCTTCATAAGGTTGTGAATTTCGTTGTAAATGTAAAAAATAAATGGTTACATTAACACCGGACTTTGTAAAAAATGCGTTAATACCAAAAATTATTTACAAAACGCTAAAGAGAATCGTTTATTGCGCGGGAAACATCAATAACAAAAGCATACTTCATGGCAACTTCTTTAAGTGCGGAAAATCGTCCGGAAGCACCCCCATGTCCGGTCGTCATATCACAATACAATAGCAAGGGTTCGCCGTTGGTTCGCTTTTCTCTTAACTTGGCTATCCATTTGGCAGGTTCCCAATACTGAACTTGTGAGTCGTGTAGCCCCGTGGTGATGAGCATGGCCGGGTAGTCTTGCGCCACCGTATTATCGTAAGGGGAGTAAGACATCATGTATTCATAGAATCGTTTGTCATTGGGGTTTCCCCACTCGTCATACTCTCCGGTGGTCAGTGGAATACTTTCGTCCAGCATGGTCGTCACCACATCAACAAAGGGAACTTCGGCTACAATCCCCTTAAACAGTTCGGGTCTCATGTTTGCCACCGCGCCTACCAATAAACCACCAGCGCTGCCGCCCCAAGCAAAGATTCTGTTTTTGTTGGTGTAGCGCTGGGCAATCAGGTGTTCGGCACAGGCGATAAAGTCGGTAAATGTATTTTTTTTGTTGAGCAACTTCCCGTCTTCGTACCAGTGACGTCCCATTTCAGACCCACCGCGAACGTGGGCAATGGCGTACACAAAACCACGCTGTAGTAGGCTCAATCTGGCCACGCTAAATGTGGCGTCTAAGCTGTAGCCATAACTTCCGTACCCATAAAGTACCAATGGCGCTGTCCCGTTCATGGGGGTATCTTTGTGGCGTACCAAACTGATAGGGACTTTTGTGCCGTCTTTGGCTTCTGCCCACAGGCGCTCGGATATGTATTCCGACTTGTCGTAGCCGCCCATCACTTCAGTCTCTTTGAGGATTTCCGTGGTTTGCTTGTCGATGTCGTACTCGCGCACCGATGCCGGCTGGTTTAACGAGCTGTAACCAAATCGGATGCGTCTTTGACTTGGTTCTGGGTTATTGCCCAATCCCAATCCGTAGGTGGGGTCGTCCATGTCAATATAGATGGTGTTTGAGAACTTGTCCCACATGCGTATACCCAATCGAGTCAGTCCGTTGAATTTTTCTTCAATCACCAAAAAGTCGTCAAACAATTCTACATCTTCCAAAAGGACATCGCTTCGGTGTGAAATAAGGTCTTTCCAGTGTGCCAACTCGGTTTGGCTTCTTTCGGTGGTCATCAACTTGAAGTTGGTGGCGTTTTGTGCGTTGGTAACAATATACCAGCGGTCGTTAAAACCATCGATGTTGTATTCCAAGCCTCTTACTCTGGGTTGGAAAATTTCAAAAGTTCCTTGGGGTTCATCGGCGTTTAATATGCGGTACTCATCCGAAACGGTTGAGCTGGAATGGATCAGTAGGTGTTGTTTGTCGCGTGTTTTACCAACGGAACAAACAAACGTTTCGTCGGTTTCTTCGAATACCAATGTGGGGTCTTCGCCGCCCAATGTGTAGCGAAAGATCTGATTGGAGCGCAGGGTTTGCGGATCGCGCTTGCTGAAGAACAAGGTTTGATTGTCGGCGGCCCAACTGCAGTTGCCGGTGGTGCCTTCCATTTTATATGGCAGAATCTCTCCGCTTTCAAGGTCTTTAACGTAAATGGTGTAAATGCGACGGCTTACGGTGTCGACAGCGAAGGCAACTTTTTGGTTGTCGGGGCTGATGCGCATACCGCCCAGCTGGTAGTAATCATGGTCTTTGGCCATTTCATTGACGTCAAAAAGCACGATTTCAGCCGCGCCTTTTTCGTTGGCTTTGCGACAGTATACGGGGTATTCTTTGCCGGTTTCGTAACGGGTGTAGTACCAATACCCATCGAGTAGATAAGGAACCGATTCGTCGTCTTCTTTGATTCGCCCTTTGATTTCTTGGTAAAGACTGTCTTGTAAATCTTTGGTCCCGCCCATGATGTGTTCACGGTAAGCGTTTTCCTCATTTAAGTAATCGATGACCTTGGCGTTTTCTCTTTCGTTTAACCAATAATAATGATCAATGCGTTGGTTGTTGTGAATCTCGAGAACTTTGGGAATTTTCTTTGCTTTGGGTTCTTGCATAATACTGCTATTTTTATCAAGGTTACAGGCCACGAATGTGACACAAGCCAAAATAGATGGGATGATGATACGTGTCATGATTTTTTTATGTGGTGCAAAAGTGCGAATTAATTTCAAAAGATAACCCCAGATTTCGTGCTTTGTTGATTTGTCGAGTTCCGATAACTTTTGGTTTATGTGAAATATTTTACAAGTTTCAAGAACAGTGCAAACATATCTTTCGTTATTAATTTGTTTTTGTATGATTTTTTCAAGTACCTTGTGCTGTTAATTATCAACTCATTTTTCAATCAATTTCAAAGTTATGAATATACCTCAGCCAATCAAAAGCCCCATGCTGCCCAAAGATACCTTCAAGGGCAAAACTGTACTTATCACTGGTGGAGCAACCGGCTTGGGGTTTTCTATGGGGCGAATGTTGTTGGAATTGGGTGCGAACCTCTGTATAATGAGCAGGAAGATGGAGGCCTTGGAAGCGGCGAAAGAATCGTTGCAGAAATGTGGTGATGGACATATTTGGATTCACCCCTGTGACGTGCGAAACGCGGAAGAGGTGGAAAAAGCCATTGGTTATTTTATCAAGGAATCCGGTGATGTAGATGCCTTGATAAACAACGCGGCGGGAAATTTCATCGCACCCACCGCTTCATTGAGCCATAATGGATTTGATACGGTTTTAGACATTGTTTTAAAAGGAAGTAAAAATTGCACGCTTACGCTAGGTAAACATTGGATAGCATCGGGTAAAGGAAGTAAAACGGTATTGAATATAGTAACCACCTACGCATCCACAGGTTCGGCCTTTGTCGTTCCGTCGGCGATGGCAAAAGCGGGCGTATTGGCCATGACGCGGAGTTTGGCTGTGGAGTGGGCAAAGTACGGTATTCGTCAGGTAGCCATTGCTCCCGGCCCATTCCCAACGGAGGGTGCTTGGGAACGGTTGTTTCCCGGAGGTTTAGACAAAAAATTAGGCGTAATCAATCAGATTCCGTTAAAGCGCGTGGGTGATCACCGTGAATTGGCTAATTTGGCTAGTTACTTGTTGAGTGATTTTGCCGCCTATATCAACGGGGAAGTGATAACCATTGATGGAGGTGAGTGGTTAAAAGGCGCGGGTGAAATGAATTTCTTACTCCAGCTCACCGATGAGCAGTGGGCGTCTCTTAAGCGTTCCTAAAAAGCTTACTCGGGCATTTGGATGTTTTCCCCTTGCGTCATTCTTTGTATGCGTTGCAAGCCGATTTTTGCTGGTTCGTAATCGGGAAACATGCCCAAGCACGTTTGGTAATCTTTGGCTGCATTCATCACGTCGCCACGCATTTCGTAAGCAAATGCTCGACCGTAAATCGCTTTGACGTTCATTTCTTTCAGGTCAATCGCCTTGTTGAAATTGTCGATGGCCAAGTCGTAGTTCTGCAGTGAAATATTGATGAATCCAATATTGAAGTGGACTTCATCGTTTCTCGGATTCAACTGTAAAGCTTTTTCGTAGGCTTCAAGGGCGGCGTTGTATTCTTCAATATTGGCGTAAGAAAGTCCGAGCTTTAAATACAGGTCATCTCTGTTGGGGTTTAGGGCGATGGCGTTTTTGAAGTACTGAATGGCCATCGGATCGTTTTTCCACGACAGTATGGTTCCCATCATATCGAGGGCTTCGATATAGTTGCCATCCTTTACATCAATGGCGCGCTGAATGTATTGTAAAGCCAAAGTTGTGTCTTGGTTGCGGTCTCTGATGACCACGCCTTTCATAAATAGAGCATTGGCATTTCTTTCGTCGATGTCCAGCACCTCGTTCAGGTATTTTAATGCATTGTCTAGATCTTTAATGGCCATGTATAACTCAGCAATTCTGAGTCTACACTCGGTGTCCTTGGGGAATAGGGCACTACATTTTTCCCACATGTCTCTCGAGCGACGCGTTTGGTTTAGAACATAATTGACGTCCCCTCTAAGCAGAAGGACATCTTTACGCGTTGAGTCTAAAAAAAATGCGGCATCGGCATCGGCTCTTGCGTAAGCCGGGTTTTTATTGTCGATGTAGGCGTTGCCTCGGGAAACCAGTGCGTCGATGTTCTTTGGTTCCTCAGCTATAAGCAAGGAAAGGGAGTCAATTCTTTGGGCTACGGGTGAAGCTTCGCGGGTTGATTCGGTAGCGCCTTTCTGATTGGAGGTGGATGTGTCGGTGCTTTTGTCTCTGTTGTCACAAGCGGTGGTCAATATGATTGCTGCGACAATGGACAAGAATGAAATTTGTTTTTTCACCATCTTTAAGGGGGCAATTTTATTTGTATTTAAAAAATTGTTGGGTATGGAAGACCTATTTTTTTGCTTTATCCGAAACCTTGATTTCGCCGTCTAGGGGGGCACTGTTTTTAAAGCGTTTTTCTGCGGTTTTTTCTTCCCAACTAGGCGCTTCTATGTTGGTAGTAATAACGAATGCGCTAGAGAAGTTTTCCTTGAGTAATTGTGCTACGTGATGGGCATGGATGCGGTCTAAGAAGTCGCCAACTTGAACGCGGTATTCCGGAGCGTCATAGGTGAGGTACACCGGAAGGTTCTGCTCGTGATAGTTGCGCAAGAACTCCGCCCTTCTCTTTTCTGCATCTTTTCGTGAACCATTGAAAATTTGTACGCGAAAGCCCTGCTGAGAAAATTGAGCATTGCTGTAAAAAGTGGTGAGTTCTTGAAATGCGGGAGAAGCGTATACTTTTACGCCTTCGTTGTTTGGTTCAGGCGCAACAAAGTGAAGGGCTATAAAAAGTTGGATGAGCTGCAACATAATTCCTTTGAATTTCTAACGACAAAGCTACTACATTATTTTCTACATTGATTGGGGATTTTTTAAAGGGTCTATAAATCTAAGACCAATGACCATATTATAGCCTTAGGATTTTACAGACAACCACTACTCAATGGTCGTGGTCGTCTTCATCCAATTCAACCAAATGATAGGCCCCTTCAACAATGACTTCCATGTCTAGGTCTTGCTGCAATTCAACGAGATCATCGGCATGTCTGCCAACCCGCACGGGAATGCGTCGATAGCCATTTTCTTCGACCACGAAGACAAAATACTTGCCTTCTTCTATTTGAAAGGCCGTTTCCGGCAAACTCCATGCTTTTTGGCTTTCCACTTCTATTTCGGCAGTGACAAAGGTTCCCGGGCGCAACGCTATGGTTTCATCATCCGGGTGCGCGTGAACGCGAACGGTGCGCATGTCGGGGTGAACTGCGCCGCCAATTTGCACAATGTGTCCCGGGTGCCAATGGGTGCTTCCCTGTACCTTAAAGCGAATTCGCTGCCCTACTTTAACCCTTTCCAAATCGCGGGGAAATACTTGTAATTCTATGTGCATGTGATTGGGCTCATACATTTGATAAAGCACCTCTTCAGGGCCAACTTGTTTGCCCAAGCTCACCGATTCCGTGCTAATGATTCCCGAAAAAGGAGCGCGGAGGTATATCATTTCACTTATGTTGAGTGCTTCCAGTTCGCTGATATTTATGCCCATTAAGCGCAGCTGAGCTTCTAAGCCTTTCACGCGTGCTCGGATGGTCGAATAAGAGGCCTTAATTTCTTGCACCCTCTTCGTCGAGGCGGCCTCCCCCTCCTGTAGCGTTTTCTGTCTTTCTAGGTCAGCTTCCAAAAAGTCGAGTTGACTTTTGGCTTCTAAGTAATCTTGTTGAAGGCGAATGTAGTCGGGGTGAACGAGGCCTACGAGAATCTCCCCTTTTTTGACTTTTGCGCCTTCGTAGTGCGGGGCCTTGCGTACAAAGCCACCTAAAGGCGCGCTGATTTCCGCTCTACTCTCCGGTGGTACATCGATCATCCCCGAGCAGGTTAGTCGCGTGGCAATAACACGCATTTCCGGCCTGCCCGTTACAATACCGGCCAGGGCTTTTTGTTTTTCGTTCACTTCAAAAAAGTCGTGGTCGTGCTCATGCTCGTCTTCATGCTGATTGTTCCCGGAGCACGAAACGAAAAAAAGTGTGGAGAAAGCGAGGGTTTTAAAGAAAATATTCATGAGTGATAAGTTTTGTGTGATTTGACGTTTAATCCTCGGATCAATCAAGATTTGCAGAATAAAAATTAAATAGAATTACCGATTGATTGTAGCGGTTGAGAATTTCTAAGGTCTCAATATTGAGTTCGAGAGAGGTGCGCAGACTTTCTGCGAATTGAAAAAAATCAATTTCCCCCGAATCATAACTTAAATAGGCTGTTTTGGTGATTTTTTTCGATTGCTCAAGTGCCAACACGCCGTAGTTTTTCCACTGATTGTATTGGGCTAGAACATCGGCTACCGCATTCAGGCGCTCGGCTTCCCGGTTGCGTTGAGCAAATTCGAAATCGTTTTGTGCAATTTCTAGTTGCAATCTCGATTGTTGAATTCTGGCTCGCTGAGGCCTAAACCATAAAGGAAACTGCAAGCCCACCATAATACCTTGAAAATTAGGGATGGCTTCAATTTCTTGGTTAAAATATCCGGCAGTAAGGTCGGGAAATAAAGCGGCTTGCTCCACTTGCATTGTGCGGCGCTCCACCTCAACCATGCTTTTTTCTACGGCGATAAGGTCATCGTGAATGGGTTGCTCTACCTCTGGTAGAGGCAATGGATCCAGCGTTTGTGAAACAGTCATCTCGCCTTCAAAGCCGGTGAGTAAACGCAGATTGTTGGTGGCTTTGGTCAGCAACGCGTTTTGTTGCTCAAAGAAATTGCGGAAGCTGGCCAATCGGGCGCGAAAAATTTGTTGTTCCAATGGGCTTATTTCTCCGGCTTGCGCAAGTTTGTCAACCCGCCCCAGAAAACTCTCCAACTGTTCTAGCTCCTTTTCTACTTGTTCACTCGCCGTTTTTCTGGTTAGCCATTCATACCAAGCCGATTCCACCAGTAAACTCAACTGTCGCTTCGATAAGATCGACTCATTTTTGCGCATGTCTTGTAGTTCACGCGCAAAGGCACCTCGACGGATGTGCTGTAAAATGCTGCCAAAATTCTGATTGGCTTCAATGTAGTAATCGTATAGTCTGGTGTTAAACTGTCCGTACTGATAGCTAACATCAAAGTTGTCCATTTGCACGGCCCGTTTTCGCTCTTCTGCGGCTTGTAGTTCCCTCAGTCGAGCGTTCTGCGTCATGGGGTGTGCGTCGTAGGCCAATTGCTTGGCAAATTCTAAATTCCACTCACCTTGTGATTGGGCCTTTGACGAGAAGGGCAATAGTAATATTAATACCGCCATCGTCTTCACTACATTAATTATATGTCGCTTGGGAAAACGCAAGTAAAAAATGGGTAGGAGTAAAAGCGTGAGAATGGTGTCGGAAACAATTCCGCCAATAACCACCGTAGCCAAAGGCTTTTGTACTTCTTCGCCGGCGGAGGTACTCAACGCCATCGGTATAAAGCCAAGCGCGGCAACCAATCCGGTCATGAGCACCGGACGAAGTCGGGTGCGCGCACCTAAAAGTACGGCGTCTTTTACCGGCATGCCTTTGTCGTCTCGCAGTTGATTAATGGCGGAAATCAAAACAATTCCGTTTAAAACGGCCACGCCAAAAAGCGCGACGAAGCCTATTCCCGCAGATATGGAAAATGGCATGCCGCGGAGATAAAGGGCAGCCACGCCTCCGATGGCTGAAAAGGGTACAGACGTTCCAATCATAAGCATGTATTTAAATTTACCAAAAGCGAAATACAACAGAAGAAAAATCATGGCCAGTGCAATGGGGATGGCCACTTTAAGTCGCGAGGTGGCCTTTTGCAAGTTTTCAAATTGACCACCAAAAGACAAGTGATATCCCGGAGGAAGCACGAGTTTATCAATCAATTGCTCTTCAATATCCGCCACCAAGCTGGCGACATCGCGGTTGCGAACATTAACCCCAATGTTGATGCGTCGCTTGGTGTCGTCCCGACTGATTTGCATGGGGCCATCCTCGTAGTACACGTCTACCAATTCGCGCAACAATATGCGCTGGCCATTTGCCGTATTGACAAAGAGCTCTCCTATGTCCATTTTTTCACGCGAAGCTTCGTTGAGACGAACAGCCAAATCAAACCTTCGTTGGCCTTCATATACCAAGCCGCTGACTGTGCCAGCAAAGGCGGTGCGTACCACCATATTCACTTCCTCAACGGTTACGCCGTATCGGCCAAGGGCTTCTCGATCAAAGCGCAAAAGCATTTGGGGGAGCCCGTCTGTTTGCTCCACTTTGATGTCATCCGCACCAGGTATGTTCTGAATCAAGCGGGCAGCCTCATTGGCTTTGTCAAATAATATGTCCAAATCTTCACCGTAAATTTTTACGGCGATGTCGGTTTTAGCACCCGTCATCAATTCATTGAATCGCAGTTGAATGGGCTGTGAAAATTCGACAAATACCCCGAGTATGTCGTCGAGTTTGTCTTTCATTTTATCGACCAATTCTTCTCGGCTCTGCGCGGAAACCCATTTTTCTTTCTCCTTGAGAACAATCATAATGTCCATGTCTTCCATGGCCATAGGGTCGGTGGGGATTTCTGCGGTACCAATTTTCGAAACCACGTGAATGACTTCGGGAAAGTTTTCCTTGAGAATTTTTTCTACCTTGGTGGCGGTTGCAATACTTTCTTTTAGTGAGCTGCCCGGTTGAATGGCTACTTGTACGGCCAGGTCCCCTTCTTCTAGGTCGGGGATAAACTCTGCTCCCAACCGATTAAATCCAAAAAAAGCGGTAATAAGCAGTAGTGTGGCGACCGCCAATACCTTAACATCATGCGCAATGGCTAGTTTGAGCAGCTTTTCGTAAAAACGCTCTGCAGTCTGGGTAATTTTATAAGGTAAACCACCTTCTGCTTTAACGGTTTTTTTCATCATTAGAGAAGAAATTACCGGTATGTAGGTGAGTGATAAAAGGAGCGTGCCGATAAGGGCAAAGGTCAAGGTTTGCGCCATTGGGCGAAACATCTTTCCTTCTATGCCGGATAAGGTCATTACAGGGATGAATACCACGATGGTGGTAAGAACGCCAAAAGCTGCCGACTTGTATATGTTGGTAGCAGATTTTGATATGACACGGTCCATTTGCTGTTGACTAAGGGTCTTCCCTACGAATCCTGCCGTGAGAACGGCCACTAAGTTTTCCACGATAACAACCGCGCTGTCTACTACAATGCCGAAGTCAATGGCGCCGAGCGACATCAAATTAGCGGAAACGCCGAGGTGATACATCAGGATAAGGGCAAAAAGCATGGAGAGAGGGATGATGGAGGCCACGATCAGGCCTGCGCGAAAGTTTCCCAAAAGAAGTACCAGAACTAGAATAACGATGGCGCCACCTTCGAGAAGGTTGTTGCGCACCGTCTCTATGGTGCGATTGATTAATCCTGAACGTTCCAAGTACGGGTAAATGCTTATGCCTTTTGGAAGAGATCGTTGGATGTTTTTCACACGCTCAATGACTGCCTTGTTGACCTTATAAGCGTTCTCACCTTTCAACATCAGCGTAATTCCTCCAACGGTCTCTCCTTCGCCGTCCATGGTCATGGCGCCAAACCTTGGAGGGGCGCCGAATCTTACTTCAGCAATATCTTCGATGCGTACGGGAACACCTCCGGATGTTTTAATGTGAATCTTGCGTACCTCGTCGAGGTTATTAATGAGTCCTTCCGTACGAATGTAGGTGGCGTATGATCCTTTTTCAATGTAGCTGCCGCCGGTGTTTTGGTTATTGGCGGCCAATGCGTTAAACACATCCGTGAGGGTGAGATTCATTGAGGAAAGCAGGTAGGGGTCAACGGCTACTTCATACTGCTTGAGATACCCGCCAAAACTACTTACATCAACGATGCCCGGAATGCCGGCCAGTTGGCGTTTGACGATCCAGTCTTGAATGGTTCTTAAATCCATGATATCGTATACATCACGATAGGCTGAATCCACCTTGAGGACGTACTGGAAGATTTCGCCCAGGCCAGTGGTGATAGGCATAAGTTCAGGACTGCCAAAAGTTTCGGGGATATCCGAACGTACTTCGTCGATTTTTTCCTTCACATACTGTCGGGCATCAAGGGTGGGCACATTTTCGTTAAAAACAATGGTAACCACGGAAAGGCCATATCGTGAAATGGAGCGGATTTCTTCTACCTCCGGTAAATTGGCCATGGCAATTTCCAGTGGATAGGTGATAAATTTCTCTACTTCTTGAGGAGCGAGCGAAGGAGAGGTAGTAACCACCTGAACTTGGTTGTTGGTGATGTCCGGCACCGCATCGATGGAGATGTTCATCAAGGCGTGTATGCCGAGAATAACCATAGCAAAGGTGGCCAATAAAACAATCAGTTTGTTTTTGAGCGAGTGTTCAATTAAATAGGTAAACATGAGCAAATTTTCACGATAACAAGAATTTTAGTGAAGCAATTTGGAGGTGTCCAAAGTTGCAGGCAAAAGCATTGTTACGCGAAAACGGGGGGAGCTCGAAGACTATTTGAACCGATTAAAGGAGGGGGAATGGCGTTTTCTTCTAAAGGAAAAAACCAGTAGGGAAGAGCAAGTGCCGTGGTATTTGTCGACGCGAACTCTAATTGGCAAACATAGGTGATTTTGAACGAAGGAGAAAGTTTAAAGACCTCAAGGTGGTCTTCGCCCAAATCAATATGCCGTAAATCATCAAAAGGTGAGGAAGGTGTTTTTTCGGCTGAAACGGAGATGTCGTGGTAACTTTCAACATGCGTATGAGGAATGATGGCGTGGAGGTTAAGAACCATCACGGCCATCGTCAAAAATAGAAAGGGAATGGATTTCCAACGCATGGTACAAAGTTACACGTATTATTTTTTGCAACAGAAAAAAATCTGGAAAAAAGAAAAAAACATACCGAAATAAAAAATAATAATCTACATAATGCGATGACTCCAGCATTTGTTCGCATATTGCAAACGATTTTGTTCTTTAGGTGACGCTGAAAAAGTTAAAATTGATTGATTTGATGAACCGTTGCACATTTTCAAAAATCATTAACCATCAACTAAAATTTATCAATGATACCTGAGTACAAAGTTATTAATAGTCCATTATGAATAAAGTTTATATGACCACGACCACAAAGGTATTTAGAATGATTTTAAATTGATTTTTGGGTGGTTGGTTATATCGAGCTAATCTTGCCTTGTGTTTTAAATTTGCCACCGTTTACCACCACAGAAACCCTGTGATAACTTTTTTATGACTACGACATCAATGAACAAGCAACGCTTTTTTTACCGTCTCCTAATCGGACTGTTTTTCGCGTCTTCTGTCGTTTTTGCACAAGATGAGGGTGATTTGCCCGGCGATCCTGACAACGGAAAGAAAATTTTTAACGCTCAATGTGGGGCTTGTCACAAGCTCGACAAGAAAATGGTTGGTCCGGCTTTAGGCGGAGTTGCTGACAAGTACTCCATGGATTGGATTATTGCTTGGACGCAAGACAACGCTGCTCTTCGCGCAAGTGGAGATAAAGACGCCATTGCCATCTTCGAAGAGTATAATGGCGCCATCATGCCGGCTTTTCCCAACTTAAGTGAGCAAGACATTAAAGACATTGTCGCTTACACCATTGCTGGTGATAAAAAGAAAGCCCCTGCTGGCGATCTCGCTGATGGGGGAGGCGCTGCGGCGGCAAGTGACGGCGGGTCTTCCGGTGGCAATATTTGGGTAACCTTAGGTTTGTCGGTTTTCCTAATCGTATTAATCGCCATCCTAGCCAAGGTTAAAAACACCTTGAAAGTGATTAAAGGTGAGCCTACAAGTACGCTATTGGACGACGCCAGTGTGTTTACGCGCGTGGCGGTTCGCAATCAAAAGGTCATTGCGGTGGTTACCCTAGTGGTTGCCGTATTCCTGTTGCAGCAATTGTATTGGGGATTGATGAGTATTGGGTTAGAAGAAGGTTATGAGCCTGAGCAGCCAATAGCGTTCTCTCATGCACTACACGCCGGAGAAAACCAAATAGATTGCCAGTATTGTCACTACGGTGCGGAAAAAGGCAAGCACTCCAATATCCCTTCGGTAAACGTGTGTATGAACTGTCATACCTACGTTCAAGAGGGACCTAAGTACGGAGAAAAAGAAATTGATAAGATTTACGCGGCGGTTGGTTTTGACCGTGAAACCAGCTCATACATTGAAGATTACGAGCAAAAACCTGTAAAGTGGGTGCGTATTCACAATCTTCCCGACTTAGCATACTTTAGTCATGCACAGCACGTCAATGCCGGAAACATTGAGTGTCAGACTTGTCATGGACCTGTTGAGGAAATGGAAGTTCTTTACCAGTATTCTCCTTTGACTATGGGGTGGTGTATCAACTGCCACCGCGAGTCCGAAGTAGACGTTGAAAACAATGGATACTACGAAGAGGTCCACGCAAAGATGAAAGAAAAACACAATACAGACAAAGTTACCGTCGATATGATTGGTGGTCTTGAGTGTGGAAAATGTCACTATTAAAATAAACCCATCACAACGATATGGCATCAGAAAAAACCTATTGGAAGGGTATCGGGGAATTAGAAAACCCTGAGTTGGCTGAGCAATTAAAGTCCAATGAATTCGCAGAAGAAATTCCTGTTGAAGACTTTCTCACTCAACAAGAGTCCAATTCTTCAAATACAACCCGCCGTGACTTTTTGAAGTTTCTCGGGTTTTCAACAGCAGCAGCAACTTTAGCAGCTTGTGAGGCACCGGTTGTTGAGTCCATTCCTTATGTAGTGGCGCCCGACAAATTGGTTCCGGGTATCGCCAGTTACTATGCTTCTGTATATGACGACGGTTATGATTTTGCTTCGTTGTTGGTTAAAACACGCGAGGGTCGTCCCATTAAAGTAGATCCCAACAGAGATGCTGCTTACAGAGGTGACGTGAACGCTCGTGTTCAAGCATCGGTTCTCAATCTGTATGATGCTACCCGCCTACAGTCACCATTGAAAAATGGTGAAGCTACAGATTGGGCCACGCTCGATTCAGAAGTTAAAAGTGCCTTAGACAAAGCACAAGCCTCCGGTAAGCGCATAGTCGTTTTGACGGGGTCGGTAAATAGTCCGGCCACCAAACGTGCTTTCGCCTCCTTTTCTGAAAAATATACCAACGCATCCCATGTCAGCGCTGATGCTTTTTCTTACAGCAATGCCTTAGATGCAAGTGAAAAGGTATTCGGAAAGCGTCAGTTCCCATTCTTTGATCTGACAAAAGCCGATAAAATTGTTTCTGTAGGCGCCGATTTCTTGGGCCAATGGATAGGTCAAGGTGTTTCCTCGGCATATGCTGAAAGACGCAAACCCGGAAAGGATATGTCACGCCATATTCAAATCGAGGCCAATATGTCTTTGACCGGTTCTAATGCCGATACCCGTTATCGCGTAAAGCCATCAGAATACACAGCGATTCTGGCAGGAATTTACAATAGAATTGCAAAAGCTGCCGGCGAGTCAACCATCAATGCTGGTAAGACTTCCATCGATAATCAGTTAGACAACATTGCCAAGGATTTGATCAACAGCCGTGGCAAATCGTTGGTTCTTTGTGGAACCAATGACGTCAACAACTGGATGTTGACTTATGCCATCAATCAATTGTTGGGGAATTTTGGATCAACGGTAAGCACGACCGTTTTCTCTAACTTACGTCAAGGAAATGATGCGGCTTTTGCCCAGTTGTTGAGTGATATGAAGTCGGGTAAAGTAGGTGTTCTTCTTATGGCGCAAACCAACCCGGTTTATAATAACGCACGCGGATCAGAATTTGCCGATGCACTTGCAAAAGTTGACTGCAGTGTTGCTTGTTCAGACAAGAACGACGAATCAGCTTCACTCGTCACTTACGTATGTGCTACGCCGCATGCACTTGAAAGCTGGACCGATGCAGAACCGTTTACAGGACATTATGCTTTCGGACAACCGACCATTCGTCCACTTTTCGATACCCGTCAATGGCAGCACTGTTTGTTGTCTTGGGCTGGCGTTGAAACCGATTACCACAGCTTCATTAAGTCTTACTGGGAAGGTAAAGGTCTTGACGTAGACAAGCTACTTCACGATGGTTTCTATACCAAGTTGAAAGAAATTAGCGAAGAAAATACACCTGATGCTTTATCACACGTAGCATCAGTAAAGGTGGCCAAACCAAGTGAAAACCTTGAGTTGGCACTATACGAAAAAACCGGTATGGGTGTCGGTAACTTAGCCAATAACCCTTGGTTACAGGAATTCCCCGATCCCATTACCCGTGTTAGTTGGGATAACTATTTAACCATCTCTGCGGCACAAGCCAACGAGTTGGGTTTAAAAAACAAAACCCGTTCAAACGGTGCCCTCGACGGAAATTACGTAACCATTACCGCCGGTGATGTACGTATCGAAAATGTTCCCGTACTCATTCAGCCCGGACAAGCATACAATACTGTAGGTTTGGCAGTTGGTTACGGAAGAACTGGTATTGGTCGTGCGGCAGAGGATGTAGGTGTAAATGCCTTCCCGCTATTACTCAATGGTGCACATAGTGTTTCCAACATTGAAATTGAAAAGCAAGACGGATGGCATGGATTTGCATGTACGCAACTTCACCATACGATGATGGGACGCCGTATTGTTCAGGAGATCACACTTGATACCTTCATTAATGAGCCGGCAACAACCGAAAACCACAAAGGATGGAACGAGCGCACGATGTTCGAAACGGTTGGTCAAAAGTTAACGGCGGACAAAGCAAACCTTTGGGCCGATTTTGATAAAGAAACAGGTCATTTCTGGAACATGTCTATTGACTTGAACATGTGTACCGGTTGCGGAGCGTGTGTCATTGCTTGTCATGCAGAAAATAACGTTCCTGTCGTAGGTAAGGAAGAGGTTCGCAAGAGCCGCGATATGCACTGGTTGCGTATCGACCGCTACTACAGCAGCGATATGACCAAAGAACGCGCTAAAGAAGAAGGTGTTGGTGCCATCAAGATGTACTTAGATATGGAAGTGCCTTCAGAAAGTCCTGAAGTTGTATTCCAGCCCATCATGTGCCAGCACTGTAATCACGCACCATGTGAGACAGTATGTCCGGTGGCTGCAACTGTGCACTCTTCAGAGGGGCTAAATCACATGGCCTATAACCGTTGTATTGGTACGCGTTATTGCGCTAATAACTGTCCTTACAAAGTACGTCGTTTTAACTGGTTCCGCTACAGCGATAATGCGGAGAAGTTTGGTGTCAACTACGCCATGAACGATGATTTGGGTAAAATGGTACTCAACCCTGATGTAGCGGTACGCTCACGCGGGGTTATGGAAAAATGTAGTTTCTGTATCCAACGTATCCAATTAGGAAAATTAGAAGCCAAGAAAGATGGTCGTAAGGTTAAAGACGGTGAGGTACAGACAGCCTGTATGCAAGCGTGTGATACCGGAGCCATTCAGTTTGGAGATGTCAATGATTCCAACAGTAAAGTTGCTGCGCTTAAAGAAGACAAGCGTATGTATCACTTGTTGGAAGATATCGGAACACAACCTTCGGTATTCTATCAGACCAAAGTAAGAAATAAAAACGCCTAACCCCTTTAATAAAAGCTAAGATGCATTACGAATCTCCCGTACGTGAACCGCTTATCACCGGTGATAAGTCGTATCACGACATTACAGTAGATGTTGCTAAGCCCATTGAAACCAACGCTCCACGCTCGTGGTGGATCGCGTTTGGAGTTGCCCTTATTGCATTCCTTTGGGGTATTGGGTGTATCCTTTATACCATAGGTACTGGTATTGGAACATGGGGTTTGAACAAAACCGTTAACTGGGCTTGGGACATCACCAATTTTGTTTGGTGGGTAGGTATTGGTCACGCCGGTACACTTATTTCTGCCGTTTTACTATTATTCCGTCAAAAATGGCGTATGTCTATCAACAGATCGGCAGAGGCGATGACCATCTTTGCGGTTGTTCAGGCAGCATTGTTCCCGCTTATTCACATGGGTCGTCCTTGGTTGGCCTATTACGTTTTCCCAATCCCTAACCAGTTTGGTTCACTATGGGTAAACTTTAATTCTCCGCTTCTTTGGGACGTATTTGCGATTTCAACCTACTTCTCAGTATCGTTGGTGTTCTGGTATGTAGGTTTGATTCCCGACTTTGCCATGTTGCGCGATAGAGCCATCAATCCAATTCAAAAGCACATCTACAAGATTTTGTCTTTCGGTTGGGGAGGTAAAGCTAAGCACTGGCAGCGTTTTGAGGAAGTTTCTTTGGTTTTAGCAGGTTTGGCTACACCACTTGTACTTTCAGTACACACCATTGTATCCATGGACTTCGCCACTTCGGTCATACCCGGCTGGCACACCACCATCTTCCCACCTTATTTTGTTGCGGGTGCGATTTTCTCCGGTTTTGCTATGGTACAAACCTTACTCATCATCATGCGAAAGATGTTTAAGATGGAAGATTATATCACCATCCAACACATCGAGATGATGAACATCATTATTATGGTTACCGGTTCTATCGTTGGTATTGCTTACATCACTGAGTTGTTTATGGCTTGGTATTCCGGTGTAGAATACGAACAGTATGCCTTCTTAAATCGTGCAACCGGTCCTTATTGGTGGGCATACTGGTCTATGATGACTTGTAACGTATTCTCGCCGCAGTTTATGTGGTTTAAGAAATTACGCACCAGCATCATGTTCACCTTTATCATATCCATCGTGGTAAACATTGGGATGTGGTTTGAGCGTTTTGTGATTATTGTAACCTCACTTCACAGAGACTACTTACCATCATCTTGGACCATGTTTAGTCCATCATTCGTAGATATTGGTATTTTCATTGGAACCATTGGATTCTTCTTTGTTCTATTCTTGCTTTATGCGCGTTCTTTCCCTGTCATTGCGCAAGCAGAACTCAAGACCATTTTGAAATCCTCCGGTGAGAACTACAAAAAAATTCAAGAGAAATAATCATGGCAAATAAGAATAAATCAGTTATTTCTGTCCTTTTCAATGACGACGATGTCATGTTGAAAAGCATCAAACCCATTCGTGAGAAAGGCTACAACATTCGTGAAGCTTACACGCCATTTCCCGTACATGGACTTGACCACGAACTAGGTCTGGCGAGAACGCGAATGGCCATCACGGCGTTCATTTATGGCGCCATTGGACTATCCGTAGCCATTGCTTTGACCTATTACACAATGATTGTCGATTGGCCACAAAACATCGGAGGAAAACCTTCCTTCACTTGGGGTGAAAACATGCCGGCTTTTGTTCCCATTCTTTTTGAAATGACTGTGTTTTTTGCTGCTCACTTGATGGTTTGGACCTATTTTGTGAGAAATGGCATGTATCCTGGTCGTAAGGCAATGAATCCAGATCCGCGTACAACGGATGACATGTTTATGTTGGAAATTGAGTTTGACGGTGGCGAAGATGAGCTTCGTCAATTGTTGAAGGACCATGGTGCCGTTGAAATCAATCTGGTTGAAAAAGCTGACGAGGAAGCACCCGAACTAGAAGAAGCACACGCATAAGACAAAGAAATAAAACAAAGATTATGAATCGTTCAACAAACGTTATTTTTGTGATGATTGCCCTCACCGCTATGGTTATTTCCTCGGCGTGTAGTCGAGATAAATCTAAGCCCGGAAGAGAGTATATGGCCGACACGGATATGTATCGCAATCCAAAAGTAAAAACATATCAAGCCTCTGATTTATTTTCGGATGGTTCATCAGCTCGTTTGCCAGAAGAGGGTACTGTGCCTCGCGGCTATACGACTTACAATAAGCCGAATACTGTTGAAGCCTATTTTGCTTCTCAAGAGAAAAAGGGCTATCCAACTTCTGCTCCAGAGAAAAGTGAAGCCAATTTGCAAGAGGGAGAACGTTTGTATATTCGCTTTTGTAACAACTGTCATGGTGTAAAGGGCGATGGAAACGGAAATCTCGTCGAACAGGGTAAGTTTGCCGGTGTTCCTTCTTACGACTCACAACGCTTACCGGACATTACGCCACAAAGTATCTTCCACGTGATTACCCACGGGAAAGGCGTGATGGGATCTCATGCCGCTCAGATAGAGACCAGCGATCGTTGGAGAATTACTCAGTATGTGCTCAAATTACGCGCTGAATTAGACGGCGTTAATACCGATGATAATGCACAAGATGATGCTGAAGCAGATTCAGAAGACACCACCGACGAGTCAGAAGCGTAGTTTAAAAAGTTTCCAATAAATCCATACCGATATAATTTGAATAACATGTTTCAATTTCCAGCCAAATTAAAAACATTGTCATACGTACTCATCGCAATTGGTGTAGTGGCAATGGTATACGGTTTCCTTTCAGGAGGAGGTCACGAAGCCGCAGATCACGGTCATGGCCACGAAAACCGTCCATGGGCATCACTGCTCATCAACAACTTCTTTTTCCTGGGCATATCACTTGGTGCTCTTTTCTTCTTGGCTGTGCAATACGCTGCAAATGTGGGTTGGTCAGCCGGCATCCTGAGACTACTAGAGGGTGTGAGTGGGTTTTTGCCCTTTGCCGGAATAATCATGATCGTTATCGTCCTCGCCGGAATGTTTCATATGAATCACCTCTATCACTGGACTGCGGAAGGTATCATGGATCCGGAAAGTGATTACTTCGATAGCATCATTTATGGTAAAAAGGCTTATCTCAACGAGCCTTTCTTCATCATCCGCACGTTGGTTTACGTCCTTGGTTGGGTTTGGGCGATGGCGACACTTCGAAAGCTTAGTCTACGTGGTGATCAATCATCAGACTTGGCTTGGTATAAAAAATCAATTACCGTATCTGCTATTTTCTTGGTGTTTTTTGCCATCACTTCTTCAACTGCTGCATGGGACTGGATTATGTCCATCGACACCCACTGGTTTAGCACCTTGTTCGGATGGTATGTGTTCGCCGGAATTTTTGTCAGTGCGTTAACTACCACGGCTCTAATTGCCATTTATCTCAAGAACAACGGATACTTGGAATGGTTAAATAATAGCCATATCCACGACCTTGGTAAGTTTATGTTTGCCTTCAGTATATTCTGGACATACCTATGGTTTAGCCAATTTATGTTGATTTGGTATAGCAACATACCGGAAGAAGTCACGTATTATATGCCTCGTTTTGGTGAATTTAAAGGTTTGTTTATTACCATGTTGGTGATGAATTTCTTGTTCCCATTACTCATTCTCATGAGTCGTGATTCAAAGCGTAATTTTGGGTTCCTAGCGACCATTGGTGTTGTTCTAATCATGGGACATTGGTTAAATGTTTACATCATGGTAACGCCCGGTACGGTTGGGTTAGATTACTCTATCGGCTTTACCGAAATTGGTGTATTTTTGGGCTTCCTTGGAGGATTCATCCTGGTTGTGTTTAGCCGTTTGGCAAAAGCACCACTACGTATCACCAATCACCCTATGAATAAGGAAAGTGAATATTTTCACATTTAATCAATAAAAAGGAATAGAAGATATGACGACTCTTTTAACAGTCATTGTTGTTGTTCTCGCCGTAGTTGCTCTGGTGCAAATTGTGAGAATCTTTGAGATTGCCAATGTTCTCAATAAAAAAGATGAAGAACCAAAAGACGGTGTAGGTCAACCTTCATACAAGGAAAACGACATATTTGGTAAAGTGATGCTTTTCTTAGGTGTTGCTTTGGTTGTGTTTTCCATTTGGAGTGCGTTTAAGTGGGGTGCATACATTTTACCGCAATCCGCCAGTGAACACGGGGTAGAAACCGATCGCTTACTCTGGATTACCATGGCCGTTATCGGTTTGGTATATTTAATTACCCAGCCTCTATTGTTTTGGTTTGCGTATAAGTTCCGTGGAACCAAAGGAAAAAAGGCTTCCTACATGGAGCACAACAACAAGCTCGAATTGCTATGGACCGGTGTCCCTACCATTGTCCTAGCCATTATAATTACCTACGGTATTATAACTTGGGGTAACATCATGAACCCGGAGTTTGATGAAGAACCCATTGTTGTGGAACTTTATGCCAAACAATTTGGCTGGACTGCGCGTTTAGCAGGTGAAGATAATGTTCTTGGAAATGCTAATGTTCGATTTATAGGTGGAACCAATTCTTTGGGAATAGACGAAAACGATTTTAATGGTTTGGACGATATCGTGGTTAATGAATTACATTTACCTGTAGGTAAACCCGTGCTGTTTAAGATGCGTTCACAAGATGTCATCCACTCTGCTTACATCCCTCACTTTAGACTACAAATGAACTGTGTTCCCGGTGAGGTTACTCAGTTTGCTTTTACGCCTAGGAAAACAACGGAGGAGATGCGTAGAGATCCTAAGGTCATTCGTCAGATAAATCAAATTAACAACATTCGAGAGAATATCGGAGAAGACCCATACGATTTTGATTATGTGCTTCTGTGTAACAAAATTTGCGGAGCGGCTCACTACAACATGCAATTGAAAATTGTGGTAGAGACGGAGGAAGAATATAAACAATGGCTGAAAGAACAAACCACATTTGCCGAATCCCTTTAATTGCTAACCAGTAAATAATCGTATTGCCCTATGGCTGCAGAAACTCATTCACACGACCACCACGAAGAAACTTTTATCACAAAGTATATCTTCTCTCAAGATCATAAGATGATAGGGAAGCAATTTCTTATCACCGGGATGATTATGGGAATCATTGGTGTTATGATGTCCATCTTGTTTCGCCTTCAGTTGGCGTGGCCTGATAAATCATTTCCCATATTAGATACCTTTTTAGGCAAGTGGTCCGATAACGGTGTCATGGATCCCAACATTTATTTGGCGTTGGTGACCATACACGGTACCATCATGGTATTTTTTGTCTTGACTGCCGGACTTTCTGGTACCTTTTCAAATTTACTCATTCCATTGCAGATTGGTGCCCGCGACATGGCCTCGGGTTTTATTAATATGTTGTCGTATTGGTTCTTTTTTGCCTCGAGTTTGATCATGGTGCTTTCATTGTTCGTGCCAGATGGACCGGCTGCTGCCGGTTGGACCATCTATCCGCCTTTGAGTGCTTTGCCTCAAGCAATGCCGGGGTCCGGTATGGGTATGACGCTATGGTTGATTAGTATGACGTTGTTTATCGCTTCTTCATTGCTTGGAGCATTGAACTACATCGTAACGGTATTGAATCTTCGTACCAAGGGTATGTCCATGACCCGCCTACCTCTAACCATCTGGGCGTTCTTTGTAACGGCCATTCTAGGGGTATTATCTTTCCCGGTACTTTTCTCAGCTTCGTTGTTGTTGCTATTTGACCGTTCTTTTGGTACCAGTTTTTATCTTTCCGATATTATGGTTGGAGGGGAAGTATTGGGATATACCGGTGGTAGTCCAATTCTCTTTGAACACCTCTTCTGGTTCCTAGGTCACCCCGAGGTATATATCATTTTATTACCAGCATTGGGTATTACTTCCGAGGTTATTGCCACCAATTCACGTAAGCCCATTTTTGGTTACCGTGCGATGGTAGGTTCCATTTTGATGATCGCCTTCTTGTCCTTCATCGTATGGGGTCACCACATGTTTGTAACTGGTATGAACCCATTCCTGGGTACGGTATTTACCTTTACCACCCTATTGATAGCCATTCCTTCAGCGGTAAAGGCCTTTAACTACTTAACCACATTGTGGAAGGGTAATTTACAGCTCACACCTGCAATGCTTTTCAGTATTGGTTTGGTTTCAACGTTTATCACCGGTGGTTTAACGGGTATCATCCTTGGAGACTCAGCATTGGATATCAATGTCCACGACACTTATTTTGTGGTAGCCCACTTCCACATTGTTATGGGTTTATCAGCCATCTTTGGTTTATTTGCCGGTGTTTACCATTGGTTCCCTAAAATGTTTGGACGAATGTTAAGTAGACCACTGGGCTACGTTCACTTTGTTATGACCTTTATTGCGGCCTACGGTGTGTTCTATCCTATGCACTTCTTAGGTTTGGCTGGTCTACCTCGTCGTTATTACACCAATACATCCTTGCCGATGTTTGATAACTTAGCTGATATTAACGTTATTATTAGCGTTTTCGCCATCATCGGTGGATTGGCACAGTTGGTATTCATTTTCAACTTTTTCTACAGTGCCTTTAGAGGGCCACGTGCGCCACAAAACCCTTGGCGTTCGAATACGCTGGAGTGGACAACCCCTGTAGAGCATATTCACGGCAACTGGCCCGGAGAAATTCCTGAAGTTCACCGTTGGGCATACGACTACAGTAAGCCTGGTGCAGATGAAGACTACGTGCCACAAATTGTCCCCATCTCCGAAAAGGAGGAAGCAACGGGCCACTAAGGCTTGTTAAAAGATTGAATAAACCCCCGTTCTGAATGTACGGGGGTTTGTTGTTTTATTTGCATATTTGCACCAAACTTCATTCAAGAATCTCATGTCAAAACGTACACTTGTTACAGCAGCTTTGCCTTATGCTAATGGGCCTATTCATATCGGCCATATTGCCGGTTGCTATCTGCCTGCAGATATTTATACCCGTTTTTTGAGATGTAAAGATGAAGATGTAAAGTTTGTGTGTGGCAGTGACGAACACGGGGTTCCTATCACCATTAAAGCGCGAAATGAATCCATCACCCCTCAGCAAGTGGTCGATCGCTACCACAGTATGATGGACAACGCTTTTAAAGGGTTGGGTATTTCCTTTGATGTGTATAGTAGAACATCCTCCGAAGAACACCACCGCACGGCTTCGGATTTCTTTCAAACACTTTACGACAAAGGTGTTTTTGAAGAGCGTGAAACCGAGCAGTATTTTGACGAAGAAGCCAAGCAATTTTTGGCCGATCGATACATCATCGGAACCTGTCCTAAATGCGGTCATGACGGTGCATATGGCGATCAGTGTGAATCCTGCGGCGCTTCGTTAAACCCAACCGATTTAATTAATCCGGTTAGTAAGTTAAGCGGAAATAAACCGGTGATGCGCTCTACCAAAAATTGGTTTTTGCCGCTACAAGATTATCAGCAAAGGTTGGAATCTTTTATTGGAGAAAAGAAGGGCTATTGGAAATCCAACGTTTTTGGACAGTGTATGTCGTGGCTTAGTCAGGGACTTCAGTCGCGAGCAATGACCAGAGATTTGAATTGGGGTGTTCCCGTACCACTTAAAGATGCCGAAGGCAAAGTGCTGTATGTTTGGTTTGATGCGCCCATTGGCTATATAACGGCTACTAAGCAACTTCTAGCGAACGAATGGGAATCGTACTGGAAAGATTCCGATTCGCAGATTGTACACTTTATCGGAAAGGATAATATCGTATTTCACTGTATCATCTTCCCGGCCATGTTGATGGCCCATGGTGGGTATAATTTACCCCACAATGTACCCGCTAATGAGTTTCTAAACTTAGAAGGACAGAAAATATCAACTTCAAGAAATTGGGCTGTTTGGTTGCATGAGTATCTAGAAGATTTGCCCAACAGACAAGACGAGTTGCGATATGTATTGACATCCATTGCCCCGGAAACGGGTGATAGTGAGTTTACCTGGAGCGACTACCAAGCACGAGTCAACAACGAATTGGTTGCCATATTTGGCAATTTTGTCAACCGTGTTTTGGTCTTGTATCAAAAGTATTACGATGGCGTCATTGATACGGAAGTTACTGATTTTGCTGACGAACGACACGCGTATGTGGTAGAACAAGCAACAAGAAATATCGAGTCGGCCATTTTAAATCACCGCTACAAACAAGCATTAACAGCGACTATGGAGGTAGCGCGTCACGGAAATCGCTATCTCACGGAGACCGAGCCGTGGAAAGTTTTTAAAACCGACCCCAATACAGCCCGTGTCATTTTGAACGACTGTTTGTTGTTGATGGGTTATTTGAGGAAGTTTGTGCAGCCGTTTATGCCTCACACTTCTTCTCGCTTAAGTGCATTATTGGGCTTGCCTTTACAAAATGTCATACCATGGACTGAGACCATTTCATTTTCCAAGGGCATGGTATTACCAAAACCCAGTCTCTTATTTTCCAAAGTAGAAGATGAGCAAGTGTCTGCTCAGTTGGAAAAGTTGACCTCTGTTGCCGCTGATGTTATTAATGAGCCTGAATATGAGCCTGAAAAAGACGCGGTATCATTTGATGATTTTACCCGTATGGATCTACGGGTAGGTGAAATTATATCCGCGGAGAAAGTGAAGAAAGCCGATAAGCTGCTGCATTTAAAAGTAGATGTTGGATTCAAGACCATTTCATTGGTTTCCGGAATAGCCGAGCACCATAAGCCAGAGGAAGTTGTGGGCAAACAGGTGATGGTGCTTTTAAATTTAGAGCCACGCAAAATTCGCGGTGTGCTTTCTCAAGGTATGATCCTGATGACCGAATCCGCCGATGGGCGCTTGGTTTTTATGACACCTTATGAAAAGGTTGAGCCGGGTGTGTCCATCCGTTGAGGCGAACGACAAAGGTTTCGCTCAATATTCTTTAGATATAGTCCACGAAGCTTTTTATCATTGAAAGCATTAACCTTTGTAGATTGTCTTTTCGTAAAGACTTGTTTTATGACTGCCTTAAGTCTTCATCTTACTGTTTTTTTAATTTATATAGATGGTTGAGCAAGCGTTAAATGTTGGTTTTTTATTTTGCGTAGAATAAATGCGACATAAAAAGATTTCTAAAAAATTGAAATATATTCAATATTAATTTATAGTGTTTTCGCCGTCTCTTAAATTCGAAAATTATCTAAATTTAGTTTTTTTCATTTTCAAGTACATGTAAAACAAATATTTAGAGTGTTTTTTATTCGTTTAACCCTGTATTAATACGTAATGTAAACAGTTAAAATATATAAAAGATTACAAAGTAAACTAATATATTGATATCTTAGCGTGGTCATAAAAGGGGCGTTTAAAAGCGCTTTATACTACATTAACTTAAAATCAATTTTTATGAAAGTGAGAACTATTCCATCTCGTTGGCAATGGCTGTTTGGCTTGTTGCTTTCGATTTCGTTTATGAACGCTCAATTTACGGTAACGACCTCGCCACCGTTGGTGGCTAACAATGGTCAGTCGGGTGTTACTTTTGAACTGTCTACAACGGCGTCCATCATTGTTACCGGTATTTCGAATACCTTCAATACGGGAGCAC
>PXCF01000053.1 GCA_003566715.1 Cryomorphaceae bacterium
AATGAACATATGTGCCCAAATAGAACGAGCCAAACGGAATACCGGAGGCGACAAGATAAACATCACAATCGTCAGTGTGATGACAATGTCCCAAATACCCGGATCAAAGAAAATATTCAGTAAAACAACAACCGCTACAAACTGTGCAACGGTTAGTGCATAACTCACATACATTGCCCCGTAGAAAAAACCGGGCTCAGGTTGAAAGTTTTGTCCGCAATTTGGACACTTGTCATGCATAGACGTGAGCTTGGGTAAATCGTACGGATTGCTGTTGGCAAACAGCTTTCCCTCTCTACATGACGGACAGCGAAAAGAAAATATGGAACCTAAAAAAGAACGGGGCATTATAAGATTTTAAATTTATACAAAGGTAATGATACATTGGTTTACAACTTACACGCTTGATCAAAAGTGATAATTTAAAACCAAGGAGGTATGAAACAAATTAACGCGGTTTATTATGAAATGGGCGGGTAAATCTTCCGAAGACGTTTTAATTTTTGCCATCAACAATATATAGGTTTCTAAGCCTTTGGCATACCCCTTATGATTGATGTGTAAATCAAAATTGGTATGAACATAGGAAGGTATACCGTATTTGTTTAATCGGTGTTCAAATGGACTGGGGCGATCCACGTAACCTATGGACAGGGATGACCAAATGTCGCGTCTAGGGAGATTGTACCGCAGTCTGGTTGACACAGCATGCACATCCCCCATCCCTTCCATGCGTTCTCGTGGTATAAAAGCAAAGAAGGGCTCCCTCCCCCACTCTCGCGGAAATTGATATCTACCGTGATCCGTAATACGGTTGTAATTTACAGTTGTTTCCCAATTATTAGACCTATATCCGGAACGAAGACCAAATACGTAGGATTCGTGATCCTCCTTTACATAAGTTAGCGCTTGATTCTTATTACCCCCAAAATTGATTGCATGCTGCGCTACAAACTGAATCCCACCAATAACTCCTACGTTCTTTTGGGCGTTAATGTCTGCTTGTATCATGGCTGTATTCATCACATTATCGATGTAAAAATCCCACGCATGTATATGCAACCATGACGTTGGTTTGTGATGAATACCCAAAATACCCACCCCGGATGACGTAATGTTGTCTCGATATTGATGTGGCTGTCCATCAGGAGCAAACCCCATGGGGTGCCTACCTATGGATGCTCCTGTATTATACCAGCGAATGGTACTTCGTGGCGAAAATGCATAAATAAAACCACCTTCGATGTGCGTATTTTTCCACTCTCTCGAGTCAAAATAAATGCCCTCAACACCAGTAGGACGCATACGACCATCTTGTAGATTGATAAACGGTGTGTTGAGTAGCTGCTTACCAAAAATAATTTCGGTGTTGGAGAATTTATAGTTCAATACCAACTCCTCCAAGCGATCCATATCCTCGGTGTTAAATGGATTAGTGATGTCAAACAAGGCGACTTCGTAGCGACTTAATTGTCCGGTTGTAGGATCAGGGTTTTGTAAATTGTGTGAACCGATATTAAAAATGTAAAACCCACTCACACCAAAAGAAAAGCCGTGAAATCGAGCCGTGTGATAGCGAATACCTCCACCGGCGGCATTGGCCCAAAAATTTTGAAGATCGCCTTGGTTGTTGGTGCTCATAAACATGTAGCGAAAATGCCCGTGAACACTTCCCCCTTTAAAAGCGCCTAACAAAGAGGTGGTATCTTCCGATATTTTACCACTTCCCCTCCAGATTTCCGGTTTCTCTAAAACCTCTTGATGCTGAGCAAAACCGAATGTTACCGATAAAATAAACAGCACCAAAAGTGCCGTCAACTTATTAAACATTTCTTTAAAATTTTGTGTTTATCAACCTTTTACAGTCGAGTCAACACTGCCCCAGCCACCACCGTTGAGTACGTCATATCCCTTTTGCGTGAGGATGCGCTTGGCCATGGCACTGCGGCTTCCGGTTCTACAAAAAACAATGACCGGCTTGTCTTGTGGCACTTTTTTAAGGTTTGTGGATAACTTATCTAAAGGGATATTGATGGCATTTTTCACCGAACCAGTCTTGAACTCTCCTGGCGTTCTTACGTCCAACAGCGTCGCACTGCGTTCCATATATGCTTTGATTTTTTTCTGCTTGCCACCAAAAAGTGCCGATAAAAGTCCCATGATACTTGTATTTGTTTAGGCAAAGGTACATAAATAACTCCGCCGCTATTGGTGATAAACATCACGCAGGGCACCTACTGACAGGTGTCAAAGTTTGAAAGCGTGGAATATAAAATAATGGCATACAAGAAGAAGCGCGCAAAACGCGCCAAGGCTATGGTCCAAAATAAGCGGAAGGGGAAGCGCACCATACCTGCTACCACACTTACAGGGGAGAATGGCAAAGGCGCCATGGCCGCAAGAAAGACCAACAGACCGCCAAACTTTCTTACCTGTGTAAACTGCTTGGAGAATTTATCCTCAACCCAGTATTCAATGGTAGGGATTTTATATAGCAGAGATCCGTAGCCATAACTAATCAACCCTCCGATATAACTACTCAAGGCCAAAATGAATACCATTATATAAGTGTTGGGTAGTGATTTTGCCCAAATGATGTACATATCCGGGGGAAGCAGGCCTAAAAAAGTCTCAGATAAAAAAAGAGTCCCGACAATTAACGCTTCCGGCAAACGGGTAAACCAATCGCACATGATGGTGTTCAAATCGATCACATATGATGTAAGCACGTATAGAACAGCACCTAAAATTCCCAATACCAACAATAACTTGATTAGGTTTTTACCCAAAAAGGTGTACCCTCCGGTTCGTTTGTAGTAATGGTGATAGAGCCTGCTGCGTTCACCCAAATCTCTTTTGTTCTTACCCACCCTTTTATCGTCGTTTTAAAGTTTGCAAAATTAGTTTAGTTGATCAAAAGCAATCGTTAATATTGCCCAAAATAAAAAGGATGACGGATAATTCATTTATATGTTTCACCTTTGCCTTTACTTTCTAAACAAGCGTATTCTTCGTCGAGGTGCATACACGTAAACGTATTTCACAAGTGATAAAACACATTGGCCCGGGGTTGCTTTTTGCCGCCGCGGCCATTGGCGTATCACACTTGGTACAAAGTACCCGAGCAGGCGCCCTGTACGGACTCTTTTTTATCCCCATCATTCTCATCACCAACTTGCTCAAGTGGCCCTTTTTTGAGGCCGGTCCTCGTTATGCACAGGTGACGGGAAAAAGTTTAATCTACGCCTATACTAAAGATAACCGCTGGGGGTGGCCAGTTGTTGTAAGCATTACCATATTAAGCATGTTCATCGTTCAGGCCACAGTTACGATGGTCACTGCAGGATTGTTTCAATTTTTAATTCCCCTTCCTGAATGGGTGATCATTGCCGGTTTACTTATTGTCTCATCACTTTTACTTACCAGTGGTGCCTATAAATTACTAGACAAGGTCATTCGCTACGTTGTTCTCATTCTTGCTATTTCTACGGTAGTAGCAGTTTTAATTGGCCTAAAACTTCCTTTTCCCGCATTTGACATTAAGGCTTTTACTTGGACAAATGCCGTTGACATTGCCTTTTTGGTGGCTTTGCTCGGATGGATGCCCGCTCCTCTGGATATCAGCATCTGGCACTCTACTTGGACACTTTCAGCAAAAACATCATCCCGTAAAAACAGCTATAATCCTTGGGACTTCAGAGTTGGGTATTGGGGAACCACGGGCTTCGCCGTTCTCTTTTTATTGCTGGGTGCACTGTTTCTCTTTCACGGGAAAGGTGACATTCCCGGTAGTGCAGTGGCCTTTTCTACCCACTTGATGAACGTGTACCAATCGGCCTTGGGAAGTGCCTACTGGTTGGTAGTCATTGCCGCATGTGCCTGTATGTTCTCTACCACACTCACTGTATTAGACGCCTATCCGCGGGTATGTGTTTACCTTAAAGCCAATCAAAACAAAGAGTCGAAAGAGGATACATTACCTATGCGCTACTATCGACCACTTGTTTACATCACCGCCGCTATGGCTTTTGTTATCACCACATGGTTTTCCGGACAAATGATTGCGTTGGTTCAGTTGGCCACCACCATTGCCTTCTTGAGCGCCCCAGTGATTGCGTGGCTCAACATACGAGCCATGCAGCAGCTGCCGGAAAAAAATCAACCAAGTCATTTCAGTAAATGGATGAGTTATTGTGGATTGGTCTTTCTCATTCTATTCTCAGCATATTATATTTATTGGGTATGGTTGATGTAGTGGTCATAGGTGGTGGGGCAGCCGGTATGTTTGCTGCCATACAAGCATCTGAACGAGGCGCTAAAGTAGTCGTATTGGAAAAGTCTAACAAACTGCTCAGCAAGGTGCGTATTTCCGGAGGTGGACGCTGCAATGTGACGCATCAACCTATGTCGGTCAACGAATTGGTGAAACACTACCCGCGAGGAGGCAAATCTTTAAAACACCTTTTCAATCAATGGCGCTGTGAAGACACCATGGCCTGGTTTACTGAACGAGGTGTGCCGCTGAAAATTGAAGACGACGGCCGCGTATTTCCCGCTTCCGACAACTCTGAAGACATTATTGCTGCCCTTTTGAAAAGTGCCCATAAGGTTGATATTCGCATGAAATCTGCCGTTACTGATATTCAACATAATAAAAATGGGTTTTCGATTACCATTAACAACGACAAAACCATCTCTGCGCGACGAGTGATTGCTGCAGCCGGTGGCAGTCCAAAACGCAGTGGGTTGCAGTTGTGGGAGAAACTCGGCCTACCCATAGTAGACCCCGTTCCCTCGCTGTTTACCTTTAATATCAAACACGCCCCATTAAACGACCTGATGGGACTGAGTGTACAAGACGCTACGGTTTACTTACCGGAAATCAAGCAGCAATTCTCCGGGCCGGTTTTGATTACTCACTGGGGACTGAGCGGTCCGGCCGTGTTAAAGCTATCGGCTTTTGCCGCGCGCGAATTGGCCAATCGCCAATACCAATACAAAGTACGTGTACAGTGGATAAAAGACATCACCCATGAGGAAGTGCTTCAATCGTTCAATGCAAACAAAACGATGATCAACAATAGACCGGAGAGCATTCCTAAACGCTTGTGGCAATACTTAATGGAACGAGCTGATATGCGACCTGACATCCCCTTTAAAGCATTGTCCAAAAAAGAACAAAACCGCATGGCCGAAATCATCATTAACGACACCTATAGTGCAAATGGAAAAAGCACCTACAAGGAAGAGTTTGTCACCGCCGGAGGCATTGCCCTCGAGGCCATTAATCTCAAAACAATGGAGGTTAAAGAGATTCCCGGCTTATACATCGCAGGAGAACTGGCCGATATCGACGGCATCACCGGCGGATTCAATTTTCAAGCGGCATGGGCATCGGGACGCGTTGCAGGAAAAAACTTAAGTATTAAACATTAATTCATGATTTTTATAAATTACACCTTACTTTTGTAAATATGATAAAGCATCAAAATCATTGGTTAAAATAAGAATCATGAAACACCCATTTATTTTTCTCGCGTTTACACTTATTTTAATTTGCTCCTGCTCAAAAACAGAGCAACATGAAATAAGTGGAATTCTGTACAACAACTGCCACGACATGGAGCCTGCCGGAGGGGTAACCCTCACATTTGACTACTGGAATGACGCCAGTTTATCAAGTTTGAGTAAAAAGTCGGAGGGATTTTCACATACAACGACCACCAATTCAGATGGAAGCTTTTCTTTTGAGTTTGAAGAAAAATCTTGGCCCACCAGTTTTTATGAAGATTATGAGAAAGGGGGTTATATTTCAATCACCAACCCTCTCATGATTCGCATACCTCCCGGAAAAACCGATGTAGGTAATCTTTACAGAAGACTTCCAGATCGAATTAACGCCATAGTTTCCATAGATTTTGACGGCCTTTCTACTTCAGATACGGTGTTAATCAACGCAAAAAAATACACCTACCCTTTTCAAGCAATTACCGATACGATTAAAACCAGTGCAAGATCGATATATGGAGACAATGTTTCCCCTGTTTACAATGAAAAAATGAATGCAGGGTTTATTTGGCAAGTTTTCAATAATGATCTTATAAAAGAAGATAAAGAGTTATTCCCGATTGAACCATGCGACACGCTAATATATGTTGATTTAACTGTATCAAAATAGTCAGTCACAAAGGATTTGTCTTTATGGATTACAAAAAAAATCAAAAAATTGTGCGCCAATTAATTTTTATTACTATCTTGCGCTCGATTTAAGAAACCATTTAATTTTTTTACCATGAAAAAAGTATTTTTCTCTTTGGCCATTGCTGGATTTTTCGGCTTAGCTTCTTGTAGTTCGGAAAAAGATTGTCGTTGTGCAAGCTTTATGAACGGAGAGGAAGTTGAAGGCTCTGCCGTGACTCAAACCATCGATTTTAGCGACGTTGACGATGCTAGCGATTGTGATGATTTAAATGAATCAGTATCACAAGGCGGTATGACCGTTGAAGTAAAGTGTGAAGAAGTTTAATCTTTGCATTAATGAATTAAAACCGGCCATTTGGCCGGTTTTTTTTTGCCTTAAACCCAACGTATCTTTGTGCAAACAGAAATAATAAGACATGCATCCATACATCAAAGCAAACAAAGATCGCTTTCTCAACGAACTCATTGAACTCCTCAAAATACCTTCCATTAGTGCCGACTCCGCTTATGCCGGTGACGTAAAACGCGCGGCCGATATGGTGGCCTTGCGTTTAAAAGAAGCGGGTATCCCTACCGTAGAAGTTGTGGAAACGCCCGGTCACCCCGTTGTCTTTGGTGAAAAAATCATCGACCCAAACCTTCCTACGGTTATGGTATATGGCCACTACGACGTGCAACCGCCCGATCCGGTGGAACTTTGGGACTCTCCTCCGTTTGAACCTGTCATTAAAAAAACCGACATCCATCCCGATGGCGCCATCTTCGCCCGTGGCGCATGTGACGACAAGGGACAAATGTATATGCACGTCAAAGCGCTGGAGTTGCTCAACAACAACAACGAGCTTCCTTGCAACGTCAAACTCATGATCGAAGGCGAAGAAGAAGTAGGCTCTGCAAATCTGGCCTGGTTTCTTGAAAATCACCGCGAAAAGCTCGACTGCGACATCATTCTCATTTCCGATACCGGCATCATCGACAACGAAACGCCTTCCATTTGCGTTGGTCTTCGCGGCTTGAGCTATGTGGAAGTGGAAGTAACTGGTCCGAATCGCGACTTACACTCCGGATTATATGGCGGTGCCGCACCCAACCCACTCAACTTATTATCAAAAATGGTGGCCTCACTACAAGACGAAAAAGGCCGAATTACCGTCAAAGGATTTTACGACGATGTGGAAGTGCTCTCTACAGAAATGCGCGAAGAGTTGGGACGCGCCCCATTTGACGAAGAAGCATTCAAAAAATCCATTGGCATCAATGGCGTCATAGGCGAAGCTGAATACAGCGTGCCTGAACGCATGTCCATCCGCCCAACCCTCGACGTCAACGGTATGTGGGGCGGATATACCGGCGAAGGCGCAAAAACCGTGATTCCTTCTAAGGCATACGCCAAAATTTCCATGCGTCTCGTTCCCTTTCAAAATCCGGATAAAATCACCGACTTATTTGTCAAACACTTTGAAAGCATCGCGCCGGAAGGCGTTACCGTTAAAGTTACGCCCCACCACGGCGGTGTACCATACGTAGCCCCCACCGATACCCCGGCTTACCAGGCAGCCAGCGACGCTATGGAATCTGCCTACGGTAAAAAACCGGTGCCCGTTCGGTCAGGAGGCAGCATTCCCATCGTCGCACTATTCGAAGAGAAGCTTGGCGCCAAGTCCATCCTCATGGGCTTTGGACTCAACTCTGACGCCATTCACTCGCCGAATGAACACTACGGACTATTCAACTACTTTATTGGCATAGAAACCATTGCGAAGTTTTACCCGAACTTCGTAGAAAGACATCAGTCTAATGCACAGTAAATAAATAAACGTCTTTTTAATCAATAACCCGATGTTTCGAATTCGTTTATTTTTAGTGTCCTGCGTGATGACCCTTATGGCTTCATGCAGTGGGGAACTGGATTGCAAGTGCAACTTCAAAAAAGACCCCAGCGCAGAAACAGAGCAAAGGTTCACCACAGATGAAGGAAATTGTTACATTGGTTTGGTCAATCAATTGGATGATGAAATCAATGACCTGTTTAATGAACCACTCAATGAAGGCGCTGCAGAATTGATATTTGACTGTGAAGATATGTAATAAAGGTTAAATCTGATACATTGACATTCGTCATTACAAAAGGAACGTTGAACATGTTTCTCTATTTAAATACAAATGCTATATTGCAGCTTTAAAAATCAAAAACGCAAACTAAAATGAAAAAAGTTTTTTTGACAACTGCTATTATGGGATTAATTGCATTTACATCGTGTAGCAAAGAGAAAGATTGTAAGTGTACGGCTAAAGAACAAGAGGGTGTCGTGTTTGAGGGTCCAACAGAATTCTCATTCACCACCGAAGAAGACAATTGCACAAAAGGGCTTATTGAGTATAGCATTAATGAACTTGGCGAATCTCCTGATGAAATTCCTAGCGAATCAGAAGTAAGACAATTTTGGGATTGTCAAGAGGAGTAATCACAAAAAAACCGGCCAATTGGCCGGTTTTTTTTTTGTGTTTTCATCTTTAGAATATGTGGTTGAATCCAAAGAACACTTGTGAGCCTTCCGGACTTTGTGCGTAGTCTAAGCGCACGATGGTTGATTGATTCCACGCCATACGCGCTCCGATGCCCGGCGCACCTCTCCAGCGCTGAAATGACATTTTGTCTAAGCCGTCAAACACATTTCCGAAATCAAAAAAAGGCGTTAATCCAATATTGAATTTTTGATTTAATAACTTGAAATCATACAAACGTGAGCGCATTTCCAGATTAACCAAGGCAATGGTTGGCGCCATAAATCGAGCTTCGCGGTAGCCACGTAAAGAACGCTCACCGCCCAACACAAGAATACCTCCCGCCTCGGCTTGGCTAGACAAGTCCCACATTTCAATAAAGTTGATATTTGGCCCCCATACATGACCCAAAGCAGCCAAACCAGCAAAGGTGATTCGGTTCTTATTATTTTTCCAACGTTTTAGTGTTTTGATGAACTGACCTTGTAGCATCATTTTATTAAAATTAAACATCGAACCTAACCACGGTGCTGAATACTCGTGTGAATATTGAAGAAATAAACCATTTGATGGGTCGGGTTCAAAATCACGCGTATCATAAATCAAAGCACCGGCAAGCATACTGGTGAAATTAAATCTTCCATTACCTATTTGATCAAAACCTGATAGGTTAAAACGCTCCCACGTGCCATCTCTTTTCTGTTGTTCAATTAATGTTTCATTATTGATGGCCGGCACCTCATTTCCTTCAATATCAAAAGCCTCTTCTGCTGTGCGCCCTCCATACGACTCAAATCCTGTAAACAAGGCTTCATAACCAAACATAAAGCGAAGCTTACCGCCCATCATCACACGCTCTCCAAGAAAATTGTATAATTGCTCTCGTTGTATAAACTGGTTAAAATGATGATCCGTTCGCCAAATACCATCCACATCTTGCTCGGCAATAGAAAGATTTTCTTCATAATCCCTCACACTTCGAAAAGTAGCCATGCCTACTCCTGGATTGGTTTTATCACGAAAAGTCAACCGACGATTTGAGGAACTGCGTCCAAAACCCCAGTACTGCGCATTGGGGTCTTCCCAGTACACTGCATCAGCGCGCAAACGCCACTTGGAGTTGAAAATATACGGCGCATCATATTTAAACTCATAGCGAATACGACCATTTTCAAACACAAAAAACTCCCCCGACACGCGATGACGGTAGGGCGTGTATTCAAAAAACGGATCACTTTTATCGCCGTTAAAAAATAAAAATATGTTACCCCCGGCGCCAAAACCGCGAATGGGATCAAATTCAAAGCGCGGCAAGCCCGTGAGAAATGCACCCTCTTTTTTGTCTTCTAACTCAAAGTCTGGCAACTTCTTAGCCTGGTCAATGTAGAATGGCAATTCTGGAGAAATAACAGAACCATCATTCTGTGCGTGTAAAAAAGGATAAAATAAAAAACACAGAACTGTTAAACGAATACACATTACAATTTATTTATCTGTCAATATAATAAAAAAGTCATTATTCACAAATCCAATGCATTTCCCGTTAGCTGTTAACATATTTAATATGTGAGACAAAAATATATGCGACAAAACTGTTTCTAGTTCATCCTTGTATTTTTTTATGATGTAATTTTGTTAAATGTTATTAGGAACAAATGACATTCATAAGCCTGACATTAAATGAGGTATATACATTTTGATTTTCGAGTTGTCTGCATTAATAAAATCCCATAAAATACAAGCCTTTTTATTAGAACAACTAAGAAATTTCAACGTTAATAATCATTACTTACAAATAAATCAAACGCGTTAATTAACCATGTTTACCGGAATTATTGAATCAATGGGCACCGTGGCCGACCTACAAAAGGAAGGCAGTAACGTGCATATCCATATAGAGAGCACACTATCTGACGAGCTCTCAATCGACCAAAGCATTGCCCACAATGGCGTATGCTTAACTGTTGTCGACTTCCCTAAAAATGGCCAATATGTTGTAACTGCCATCAATGAGACACTAAAGAAAAGCAATTTAGACAATCTCAAAATCGGCGATTTCGTAAATCTTGAACGTTGTTTGCGCGCCGGCGATCGCTTAGACGGCCATATGGTTCAAGGTCACGTGGACACTACGGCCGTTTGCGAGGATATCCGCGACGAGAACGGCAGTTGGGTCTTTCGCTTTTCTCACGAAAAAAACGCACACTTTATTACCGTTGAAAAAGGGTCTGTATGTGTCAACGGGATTAGCTTAACCGTGGTTGATTCGCATTCCGATGGTTTTTCTGTAGCCATTATTCC
Source organism: Cryomorphaceae bacterium (assembly GCA_003566715.1). GTDB lineage: Bacteria > Bacteroidota > Bacteroidia > Flavobacteriales > Schleiferiaceae > CSBr16-58. The sequence goes on from PXCF01000053.1 coordinate 11,008, forward strand.
GTACACCTACGAACACACCAACCTCCACACCTTAAAAATCGGTGACAGAATCAATGTAGAATTTGATATTTTGGGTAAGTATATTGCCAAGCTCCACCAAAATGGTCAATGAAACTAAGAAAATAATTAGTCGTTTTTGAAAAAACGCTAAAATCGCTGATTATTAGACAGTTTCATTTCAATATTAAATCTTTCGATTGACTTGGTTTAAGTGCAAAGTATTCCATTACTTTGCGACTCAAATCAATGCCCCGAAAAAGGCACATGGATCTAAAACAACTTAACCGCAAGTACGACTCACCGTTTGTTGGAAAGCGATCGCGCGTAACGCGCATGTTTCTGTTCAAAGAACGCAAATTTTTGCGCCTCTTGTTCATCCTCTTTTTGGTGACTGGTGCTCTTTACCCCTACCCTTACCTGGCCATGTGGGTAGGCTTTGCCTTTGCAGGTTATTCTGCGATTGCCAATGACAGTATTCAAACCATTGGCACATTTTTGAGTTCCAATGCCGATCGAAAATGGTGGGCACTATGGTTGTTTTTGGGCGGGATTTTTGTTGCCGTGATGACCACCGGATGGATTGTCAATAGCGGCGATGTATCGTTTGGTCGCTTGCAATCCAAAGGGTTTGATAAACAACCGGAAAGCTTCCGTTACCTCCAAGTGGCCGCTCCGTTGGTGCTGCTGTTTCTCACCCGGTTGCGCATGCCCGTATCCACTACGTTTTTACTTCTCAGTGCCTTTTCGGCCAGCTCAGCAGGTATTTTTGGCGTGCTTACCAAGAGTTTGAGCGGTTATTTTATTGCCTTTGCAACGGCTATTACCATTTGGTATTTGCTTTCCAAACAAATAAAAAAATTCGTCAAGGGCAAATACCACCCCGGCTGGCGCGTGATGCAGTGGATGATATCCGGCTTGCTGTGGGCCGTATGGTTGATGCAAGACGCGGCCAACATCGCCGTATTCCTCCCGCGCGATTTATCGTTGTGGCAATTCGTTGCTTTTGTGTCGTACATATTCTTTGGACTTGGCTTATTGCTGTATTTCCGAGGCGGCCGCATTCAAAACATCATCAACGAAAAATCGGACGTCAAAGAAATCAAGGGAGCAACCGTCATCGATTTGGTCTATGCCATGGTTCTTCTCATTTTCTATTACTGGAGCAAAGTTCCCATGAGTACCACATGGGTGTTTTTGGGACTGCTGGCCGGTAGAGAACTTGCCATGAAATTGGCGCCTGCTTACAAGACCAAGCGCAGTTTAAAGAAGATTTTCAAACTCATACGCAAAGACGCCACCAATGCCATCATTGGCCTGATCATTTCCATCATTTTGGCCATTTTGGTGAATCCCCTTATTCAGAAGGAGATATTGGAAATTATTGGACTTGGTAGGGGTTAGCCTTGCGCTAACCTTTTAAGCTACCACGATATCATTGCGCACTACTCAATCCCCTGCAATGTACACAAACGATGATATTGACCTTCTGTCGCCATAAGAGCATCGTGTGTGCCTTTCTCCACGATTCTGCCCTCGTTTAATACCACAATCACATCGGCTGAGCGAACGGTTGACAAGCGGTGGGCAATGACCAATGACGTGCGCTCCTTCATCAAATTGTCTAAGGCATCTTGAACGTAACGCTCCGACTCGGTATCCAAGGCCGAAGTAGCTTCGTCTAAAATGAGCAGCGGCGGATTCTTCACGATGGCGCGGGCGATGGACAAGCGCTGTCGCTGTCCGCCAGACAACTTCATCCCCAAATCACCAATATTGGTGTCGTAACCTTCTGGCATCTCTCTGATAAAATCGTGCGCAAAGGCCACCTTGGCGGCTTCTTCCACTTCTTGTCTGCTGGCGTTGGGTTTTCCGAGAGCGATATTATTGTGAATGGTGTCGTTGAAGAGAATGGCTTCCTGCCCCACGATTCCCATCATTTTTCGTAAATCGTATAACTTAAGGTCGCGAATGTCGATGCCGTCTACGGTAATCTTGCCTTTTTTGACGTCATAAAACCTGGGAATGAGGTTGGCAATAGACGTTTTACCACTTCCCGACAAGCCAACCAACGCCACTGTTTTTCCCACGGGTATCTCCAATTGAATATCGTGCAGAACGCCCTTTTTTCCGTAGGCGAAAGACACGTTTTCAAATGTCAACCCTTGTTCAAAAGCAGGTGGTGTTTTCGGCGACACCGGATCAGTTATAGGGTTCTTGGCTTCAAGCACGGAAAGAATACGCTTAGAGGCCGCATCGGCGCGCTGAAGGTGAAAACTCGCTTTGGACAGCGATTTGGCTGGTGGTATGATTTGATAGAAAAACAAAATGTACGCTATGAATTGCTCTGGACCAAAGGAAGTACTACTGATGACTATTTTTCCCCCAAACCAAATAACGATGGCCATAATAGAGGCCCCGAGGGTTTCACTCAGCGGACTGGCCAAATCACTGCGACGCAACACGCGATTCATCATTCTAAAGTAACGGTCATTGGCACGATTAAAATTCTCGTGCACATGCTTTTCCGCATTGAATGCCTTAAGTATGCGCAAGCCTCCAACTGTTTCGTCAATGCGTGATATCAACTCCCCCATAAACTCTTGTGCTGAGGTTGAGGATTTTTTCAGGGAACGCCCAACCCTTGTAATAATGAACGACACCACCGGCAACATCACCAGTACAAACAAAGTTAATTGCGCATTCATGTAAATCAATACGGCCAGCGAAGCCAAAATCATGATGGGTTCCTTAAAAAGCAACTCCACCGTCATCATAGCCGCCCATTCCACTTCCTTAAGGTCGTTGGTCATTCGTGAGATGATATCGCCCTTTTTTCGCTCGGAAAAATATCCCAAAGGCAAAGCCAATACTTTCTGGTGCATATCGCTGCGAAGATCTCGGGTGACACCATTTCGCAAAGGCGCTATCACGTACATCGCCAAATAGGAGAACATGTTTTTGAAAAAGAAGGCCACAATTACCCAAATGACCACCAAAAACAAGGCGTTACCCTGGGACGTCTCACTGATGCGATGTTGAATCTGACTGTAAAACCAGTATTTAATTTGCTCACCCAGCCAAGTTGGCTCCGACAGTTCCTGCGGGGTGTTTTCGAAGATAATTTGCAAAACGGGCACCACCAATCCAATGGATACCAAGGCAAAAAGTGTAGCCAAGGTAGTAAGCCCTACGTGTATTGCTATACGCGAACCGTAAGGGCGCGCATAAGGCCATATTTTTTTAAACGATTTGATCATCTTGGGGGCAAAGATAATTGGAAAACCGCCCTAAGTAATATTTAATCATAACTCAACTTAAAAAACCACTGTGGCTGAGAAAGAAAGTTTGAGAGCAAGGCTTGCAAACCCCGATAGCTATCGGGATAAAATCAGGGCGTTTACATTAGTAAATGACTAAATTTTGGACTAAGCATAACGCAGCTATCGGACTTTATAGACAACCACAAATTTAAAATATGACCATCATCATTAAATCCCAAATCTAAATTCGTAAATTTGTCAACCACAATAAATTTCAACATCTTATGCCCTTCTATCATACGCTGGGGAAAATTCCTCACAAACGACATACGACATTTAAAAAACCAGACGGCAGTCTGCATTACGAACAATTATTTGGCACAGAAGGCTTTAGCGGCATGAGCTCGTTGCTCTATCACCTGCACCGTCCGACCATGATTAAGTCCATCAGCAATCCGGTAGACGACACGCCAGTGGCCGCGGTATCAAAAAACATCACCTCGCAGATGTTGAGAGGCTGGGATGTGCCACCGGCCGATGATTTTCTTGCCAGTCGCAAGGTGGTTTTGTTCAACAACGATCTGAATATTGCCTTGGCGTCTCCTCGTCAGTCACTTACCGACTACTTTTACAAAAACGCCGATGCCGATGAGGTGATTTTCGTGCACAAAGGCAGTGGCTTACTTCGCACCATGCTGGGCAACATTCACTTTGGATACGGCGATTACCTCGTCATTCCCCGCGGGATGATTTACCAAATCTCTTTCGACGACCAAGACAACCGTTTGCTGATCACCGAATCGTTTAGTCCGGTGGTAACGCCCAAGCGCTATCGCAATAACTTCGGGCAAATGCTGGAACATGCGCCATTTTGCGAGCGCGATCTTCGCCGACCTACCGAACTGGAAACCCACGACGAGAAGGGCGAATTTACCATTAAAATTCGCAAGGAAAACCACATCCACTCTGTGGTATACGCCTCTCACCCCTTCGATGTGGTGGGTTGGGACGGATACAATTTCCCTTACGCCTTTAATGCGAAGGACTTTGAACCCATTACCGGCCGCGTTCACCAACCACCTCCGGTGCACCAAACCTTCGAAGGGCACAACTTCGTGATTTGCACCTTTGCCCCGCGTTTGTACGACTACCACCCCGAGGCCATTCCCGCGCCTTATAACCATTCCAACATCGACTCCGACGAGGTGTTGTATTACGTAGACGGGGATTTTATGAGTCGCAACCACGTAGAAAAAGGTTACATCAGTTTGCACCCCGCCGGTATTCCTCATGGCCCGCATCCCGGTGCATATGAGCGCTCTGTTGGTCAGAAAGAAACAGCAGAGTTGGCCGTCATGATCGACACCTTCAAGCCTTTGAGAATTACGCAAACGGCCTTAGATATCGCCGATGAGAGTTACTGGAAATCATGGCTGGGTTAGAGATATCCGCTATCTTTGTCGAACCAAAAATAATCAATTAAAACATCGAGATATGTCCACCCAATCTACCTCGGCTGCAGAGCCGAAAAAAATATTCAAAGACGCTGAGGATTTTCTTCCCATCAACGGCACCGATTACGTAGAATTATATGTAGGCAACGCCAAACAGGCCGCTCACTTTTACAAAACGGCGTTTGGGTTTCAGTCGCTCGCATATTCCGGCTTAGAGACCGGCGACAAGGAAAAGACCTCTTACGTATTGCAGCAAGGAAAAATCAGACTGATTCTCACCTCGCCCATTAACCAAAATTCAGAAATCAACGAGCACCTCCGCGTACACGGGGATGGCGTTAAAAACGTTGCCCTCTGGGTCGACGATGCACGCAAGAGTTTTGAGGAAACCACCAAGCGCGGCGCCGAAGTCGCCTTCGAACCCTACACCATCAACGACCAGCACGGTGAGGTGGTGATGGCCGGAATTAAAACCTACGGGGAAACCGTTCACGTATTTGTGGAGCGCAAAAACTACAAAGGCACCTTTATGCCCGGTTTTCGCGATTGGAAGAGCGACTACAACCCACCTTCTGCCGGATTAAAATACATCGATCACATGGTGGGCAACGTGGGCTGGAACGAAATGAATACTTGGGTGGAGTTTTACAAAAACGTGATGGGCTTTGCACAGCTCGTATCCTTCGACGACAAAGACATCTCAACCGACTACACTGCCTTGATGAGTAAAGTGATGACCAATGGCAATGGCCGCATCAAGTTCCCCATCAACGAACCAGCCGAGGGCAAGAAAAAATCCCAGATTGAGGAGTACTTGGACTTCTACAACGGCGCTGGCGTACAGCACATTGCCGTGGCTACCGACGACATCGTAACTACGGTAAAACAACTCAAAGCCAACGGCGTTGAATTCCTATATGTGCCCGAAACTTATTACGACGACGTGCTTGACCGCGTAGGTGAAATTGAAGAAGACCTCGCCCCGTTGCGTGAATTGGGCATCTTGATTGATCGCGACGATGAGGGATATTTGCTTCAGTTGTTCACCAAGCCCGTTGCCGACCGTCCGACCTTATTTTTTGAAATCATTCAGAGAAAAGGCGCGCAGTCCTTCGGCAAAGGAAACTTCAAAGCGTTATTTGAAGCAATCGAACGCGAGCAAGGAAACAGGGGTACGCTGTAATAATCGTTAGAATGATTACGAAAAAGCCGTGCTGAAAAAGCACGGCTTTTTTTTTGTGGAGCTATACGGGTAAGAACATGGCTTTCCCCTACGCTTAACCAAGAAAAAAACATTTAGAAGGAGAGTACTCTAATCAAACGAGAAGTCCGTAATCCAAGGATTCGCAGAAAAAAACTGCCACGGCACATCCGCTAGATCAACACCAGAATCGATCAGTGGCTTATTTGGCCTACCATTTAAACTCACCCAGGCGTCGGCGTAAACCGCCATATCAACGCCTTCTTTTTCGTGGCTTCTACGCAGGTATTGGGCAAACTGCCATATCATATCCGGATGCGTAGCCAAACCTCTGATTTGCTTTGGCGTCAAGTGCTCACTCAACTGCACCGACCGTCGCTCTTCGGTGTTTTTGTTAACGGTATAAAACGTTACATAACCCGATTTACTCCGCAGCATCATGCGCCAACTCATGCGGTGACCTTCTTCCGACCAAAACACATTGCTGTCAATCCAATGATGGCGCAGCGGAAGAATGAGTTGCACCGCAAAAAAAATAAAAACAAACCCTTTAACTAAGTTTGCACGTTTAGGTAGGTGAACACGCTTCATCATGGATGGTGGCTTGCCCGACAAAAAGCGTCTTCTAATATCATCCGGCGGATATAAGAGCAGGATAAACGCCAGCGACATATATGGGAAAATGCCAATTTGAAACACCGCTGAATTGAATAAGTGAAATACAAAAGAGGCTATAACTGCCAATGTTCGCGTTCTACGCCAAAGGAGCGCGGGAACGATAAACATGTCGAATAAAATACCGGTGTAACTGATGAAATAGTGGAACGTTTCGTGACTAAAAAGTTCGTTCAACCAAGGTGTTTGGTAGCGATTGGTAAATGCACGTCGGATAAAAGTGGCATCCAGCCAATCGGGATAAATCTTGGCCACACTGCCGTATACATAGGCGATGGTCATCATTAGAATCAGAATCCAACGATGCCAGTTGTACATGTGGTGGCGCGAGCGAACTCTGCCGGTTTTCACATCCACAGAAGCATAGTGATGGGCAGGAAGCAAACACATGATAAAACTCACCAGCACCAGCAAATAATAATGGTTGTTGTACGAAGTTTTCTGCATGAGATAGGTCCCCGTCCACATAAGGGTAAAAGCCACCATGGCCAGTCGATACCGCCAACCTACCATTACCATCAGTCCAAATATGCCCATAATAGAGTAGTAGATGTACATCTGCGGACCAAGCAGCACATTCATCCATTCAAAACCAATAAATGTAAAGGAGAAGGTTGGCTCCACCATATTCACCCGAACCCATCCGGTAAAAATGGCCCCCACCGATTCCAAAAATATCAACAAACCAAACAGCCACCGAAAGATGACGAGTGCTGCATTGTCAATGGGTTTGAAAAACAATCGGTTGAGCATGATGACAAATGTAATCATGAGAAGGTCAAGAAAAAACCATCGACCATAAAAAAATCGTTGTGTATTTTTTGTGTGGTTGTATCTTTGCCGCGCTAAATTATAATATGGGGGTATAGCTCAGCTGGCTAGAGCGCTTGCATGGCATGCAAGAGGTCGTCGGTTCGACTCCGACTATCTCCACCAAAATCAAAAAAAGCCTCAACGTTTAGATGGGGCTTTTTTATTGTCCATTGGACGCATTTCACGTATTTTAGCCGACGAAATTTTACGCCCCCAAACCATCCCATATTCTCGACAGCATGAATAGTGAACTGCAGAAGCGAATAGATTTACTCGCCGAAAAATACGAAGCCAGTGGACAAGACCTTTTGGCCTTTTTAGATGGACTGCTGTATGCCAACTACATCACTTATTGGGATTACATCCACTTAGATACGCTACTGTGCTTACAAAAGCCTCGTACAGACATACCTGATGAACCCATTTTCATTATGTACCATCAAATTACGGAGCTTTACTTTAAGTTGTCACTGCACGAGATTCGCCAAATCAATGCTTGGAAAAAGCCGGATGCCAACGAATTTTTGGAGAAGATTGAACGCATCAATCGTTATTTTTTGGCGTTGACCACCTCGTTTGGCGTGATGGAAAAAGGGATGAAGCGGGAAGAATTTCTCAAGTTTCGATTGGCACTGATTCCTGCCAGCGGATTTCAGTCCGGACAATACCGTCAGATTGAAATTGGCTGCACCGACCTAATCAACCTGGTAGATGCTGAACATCGTTCACGCTTAAAAGGTGCGAGTATTGAAGATCAAATGGAGTATATCTACTGGCGCAATGGGGCCACCATCGCGGAGACCGGAGAAAAAACGCTCACCCTTAAGCAGTTTGAAGATAAGTACAATCAGCAGTTTATTGAGGACGCGCGCAACTACAACAAAAACAACATTTGGCAACAGTTTAAGCGCTGCGAATGCGACGAGACACTAAAGAATGACATCATCAAAGCACTACGGGTGCTTGATTACAATGTGAATGTCAATTGGCCACTGCAACACTACAAAACAGCCGTTGCCTATCTGGCGCGCCGTCCGGAAGACGTAGCAGCAACGGGAGGAACCAACTGGCAGAAATATTTGCCACCTCGTTTTCAGAGACGCATTTTTTACCCCGAATTATGGTCGAAGCAAGAGATTAAAGAGTGGGGAAAAACATGGGTTGAATCGGTATTGAAGGATTTAGATAATGGCTAAAAAAACCAATAGGTACAGAATATCTAAATCGATTGTTGCTACCGTTCTTCTCCTGTCATTTCCAACGATTTTCCTGTTGAATCAGTGGATTAAGCAATCCGAAACCCAGACCGAAATTGTTGATATCGATCTCATTGAGGAAAACACGCACCCTCCTGTTGAGCCTCCAAAGCGATTTGGCTTCGACACGACGGAATTTAGAATAACCGATGCAACCCTAAAGTCGGGCGAGACTTTAGGCGCGCTTTTTCTATCTGCCGGGTTCAGCCATGTTCAAGTGCACAACATCGTTCAAGCAGCGGAAGGTATATTTGACGCCCGTTATGTAAAAGTTGGCGAGGCTTATCATTGGATTTACAGCAATCCGAACGACACCTTACCCACGCACTTGATTTACGAAAAAAGCCCTTTGATTTACTACCAGTTTGATCTCGGCGACACCTTACAAGTGGTTCGTCACGAAAAGGAGACCAGCATCCGGGTGGATACAGCAACGGCCATTGTTCAATCATCCTTGTATCAAGACTTACGCAACGAGGGCGTGCCGGTGCAGGTCATCATGCATTTGGCCGATGTATACGGTTGGGTCATCGACTTTTTCCGCATACAGAAGGGCGACTACATCAAGCTTACCTACGAGCTGAAAGTGGTTGACGACACAGCGGTTGTGGGGTACGGCAAAATTCCTTCTGCGTTGTTTTACCACGGCGGCAAAGAACTATTTGCCTTTTACTATCAAAATGAAGACGACACGTACCGTGGGTATTTCAACGAAGAGGGCGATGCCATGCGCAAAGCTTTTCTCAAAGCTCCACTGGACTTCTTTCGCATAAGCAGTCGGTATAACCCCAAGCGTTTTCACCCGGTACTGAAAAGAATGAAGCCGCATTTGGGCACAGATTACGCAGCTCCTACCGGCACCCCCATTCGCACAACCGCTGATGGGATTATAGAAAAAATGGGATATACCAGTGGAAATGGTAATTTTGTAAAAGTTCGTCACAACAGCACCTACAGCACGCAATACTTGCATATGAGTAAATTTGCCCAAGGGATGAAAACGGGAAAACACGTGTCGCAGGGAGACGTTATAGGTTATGTAGGTAGTACCGGACTGGCAACTGGTCCACACGTTTGTTATCGCTTTTGGAAAAATGGCGTTCAAGTCGATCCTTTGAAAGAAGAGCTGCCTACCGCCGAACCCATCGACGAGAATGAGCGTGAAAACTTTTTGCTTATGATGGAAGTTAGAAAAGAAGCATTGTTACAATTACCTTTACCTCAACCGAATGTCTGACCATAGATTGCTACATCACACCATTCATCGCAGCTCCGACGAGAATGCGCCTTGGCTGGTCTTTGTCCACGGTGCCGGAGGAAGCAGTACGGTATGGTTTAAGCAATTACGCAATTTCCGCGAAGGTAATTACAATATTTTGATGATCGACTTACGCGGTCACGGCGGATCGGTTTTTTTTCGCGATTGGATTTCCAATGAACCCCATGCTTTTGAAGAAATCTGTAAAGACGTGGTTGACGTTCTCAATCACCACAACATTCCACCCTCGCACATGGTTGGAATTTCTTTAGGCACCTTAGTTATCAGAAAAATCGCTGAGGATTATCCGGAGTATGTTTCATCCTTGATTATGGGGGGCGCCATAGTGAAATTTAACCTGCGTTCCAGATTTTTGGTATGGCTTGTTCACAGAGTGAAAAAGCTGTTGCCTTTTATTTGGATTTACAAAATCTATGCGTTTATACTCATGCCGCGCAAACGCCACCGAAAATCGCGAAACCTCTTTGTCAGACAGGCCAAGAAGCTCTACCACCAAGAATTTCTCAGATGGATCGGCATCACTCAACAGATCAAGCCATTGATGAAGTTTTTCCGAGAAAACAATACGCAGCATCCCGTTCTCTATATTATGGGAGATGAAGACTACATGTTTTTACCTTCCGTTAAAATGGTAGCTTCCAGACATAAAAATGCCCGTTTGGTGATCGTGCCGGAGAGCGGACACGTGGTGAATGTCGATCAACCCCGACATTTCAATAGAATTGTACGAACGTTTGTCAACGGATTGACCGCACGTAAATTTAACGATCCAAAGTGATTTTAATGACGCCGACGGCCTGCTGAGAACCACTGGTCCCGGGCAAAACCCCTCCTAGATCTATACTGCCATCAATATCGCCTTGTAAACGAAGGCGCTTGGTGGTTCTTTCAGCCACACTAAAAATCATATCGTCTAGTTCAATGCCATCAATTAGCTTCAAGGGCTCATCGGAGGAGTCATTCTCATCTACATAAAATCGAAGTTCATTTTCACCTAAGATTTCAAACGTCATTTGTGTCTTTAACGCTAATTCGAGGGTATCTGGATTACTTGTTCCACCAACGTCCAGCGTCAGCACGGCATCCAATGTGTTATCAAACAAGACCTTTTGATTGTTGAAGGACACCTTCCCTTCATAGTTCTTTCCTTGCACGGCAACGTACAACATGTTACCTTCCACGTTTACCTCCATATCAGCGTCAAAATCCTTCATTTCATATGCACCGGTAGTTGCTTGTTGGATACTTACCGTTTCGGGGAGAGATGGTGTATCTCCATTGCTTTCATCATCGTCGCTGCTACAGCCGACAAACACCAACATGGTTGTGGCTGCAATTAGGCGGGAATACTTTACAATATGACGTGTATTCATGGGAAAGATATATGAAATTCTGTTGATTTATTGATCCGCTACTTTTTGTAAACGGATATAAATTGTACCGGTGGTTGGGATATCACCCGCAGGAAGTTCAGGCACCTCACTGGCTAAGTCACCAAAGTTATTCATTACATTTACTTGGGCTTGTAAGTCAAGATATTCATCCGTTTTTTCTACGGCAAAAAACGTAAGGTCATCAAATGCGATATAGTCAAACATTTCAATGGGACGATCTGATGAATCGTTGACATAAAAGCGGAAATAATTGTTGTCAATGATTTCCCAGCTCAATCGATTATCGATAGGCACTTGATCCTCGCTTTCCTCGTGTAATTTAAAATTACCCAAAGACGCCGTGATGGTCATGTCCGTAAAGACATCAAACTTTGCCTTTTGATTATCATTTTCATCAAAGAAAAAAGTAACGCCTCCATTCACGTTTTCATTTTTAATCTCTACAGAAACGTTTAGGGGCGGGATTGAAGCCACCAAATCAGCATGTAAGTAGGTGGTTTCCCAGTATCCGGGAAGCTCCGCCGCCATGTCGATATCCAGCGGTTTTACCTCATCGTCATCGTCGCCACCACAAGCGGTAACGGCAATAAATAAGGCAGACATGATTAAAATATTAATTGCTTTCATTTGATATTTGGATTGATTCTACAAATATTTTGATTGCCATCATTAAAAAGCCATCAAACACAAAACGCATGTTGCATTTTATGATTTGTAAATATACAACCAATTACGATTGATTGGTATACCAATTTTCCACGTCTGCTAACTGAAGTGCATCGATGGCTAATTTATTCTTTTTTCGGTATCCATTAAGCGCTTGGTGTACTTGTGTTGGCTTAGCGTCCAGAAGTTGTTTGACGCTGGGATAATTCTTCATCACGTGGTCAACCCATGCATTGGGGACACCAATCTCCATAAAGTCTTCTTTACGTGGCGCAGCTGCTTTTTTCTCTGGCCTCATTTGCGGGAAGAAGAGAACTTCTTGGATACTGCTGTTATTCGTCAAAAACATGGTCAATCGATCAATTCCAATTCCCAATCCGGCAGCTGGCGGCATACCATACTCGAGGGCGCGCAAGAAGTCGTGATCTATAAACATGGCTTCGTCGTCGCCTTTCTCACTAAGTGTAAGCTGCTCTTCAAAGCGTTCCCGTTGATCAATAGGGTCGTTCAGTTCAGAATATGCGTTGGCCAACTCTTTACCATTCACCATCAGCTCAAAGCGCTCGGTTAAATTGGGGTTATCGCGGTGACGCTTACACAACGGCGACATTTCTTTGGGATAGTCCGTAATAAAAGTCGGTTGGATATAGTGTTTTTCACAGGCCTCGCCAAAAATCTCATCGATGAGCTTGGCTTTACCCATGGTTTCATCGGTATCGATATCGAGCTTTTCACACACCTCTCTTAGTTCGTTTTCACCCATACTACTCACATCAAAACCCGTGTGTTCCTTGATGGCCTCAAGAATAGGCACACGCTTGAAAGGTGTTTTGAAATCAATAGAATTTTCACCAAACGTTACCTTTGTACTGCCTTCATTGACCTCTTTCACGACTCTTTCGAGCATATTTTCTGTGAATGTCATCATCCACTTATAGTCCTTGTAAGCCACGTAGATTTCCATAACTGTAAACTCAGGATTATGGGTTCTGTCCATGCCTTCGTTGCGGAAATCTTTGGCAAATTCATACACCCCGTCAAAGCCGCCCACAAGGAGACGCTTGAGGTACAATTCATTGGCTATTCGCAAATAAAGAGGAATGTCCAGTGCATTGTGGTGGGTGATAAACGGGCGAGCTGCTGCGCCACCGGGAATGGGCTGTAAAATGGGGGTTTCTACTTCCAGGTACCCTTGCTCATTAAAAATATTGCGCATGCTGTTAATGATCTGCGCGCGCTTCATAAAGGTTTCTTTTACGCCGGCGTTGACAATCAAGTCAACGTAGCGCTGACGATAGCGCTGCTCCGGATCGGTAAAAGCGTCGTAAACATTTCCATCGGCATCGGTTTTCACGATGGGTAATGGACGTAAACTTTTGCTCAAAAAGACGAACGACTTAACCAACACCGAAATTTCTCCCATGCGGGTTTTAAATACCTCGCCGGTTACGCCAAGAAAATCTCCGATGTCTGTAAGCTTCTTGTAAACTTCGTTATAGGCGGTTTTGTCATCACCCGGACATATCTCATCACGATTGAAGTACAACTGAACACGAGCGGTATGGTCTTTCAAATCAGAAAAAGCAGCTTTGCCCATGATGCGCTTGCTCATGATGCGCCCCGCAAGTGCTACCTGTTTATAATCATCTGGGTTTTCATCAAAACCGTTGAGAATATCTTCAGCAGTATGAGTTACCTCGTATCCTTCTGCGGGATAAGGCTCGTATCCGAGTTCACGTAAACGACTAAGTGCCTCACGGCGTTGAATTTCCTGTTCTGAAAGCATCACTAATCTTGTAAATTATTAAGGGTGCAAAAGTAGCGTAACTTTCAGGCACAAACCAAAAGGTTGTTCAATCTATTGGTAATAATTGACGTAATTAGATTCAATTTTTGAGAAAACGACTAAACAAAGAACTTTTCATCATCAAAGTCGGATAATCCAAGTATCGGGGACTTCCTTTTTTGCAGCATCTCTGGCTTCAATTGCCTGATCTAAGGAATCAAAACTCTTGTAAATGACGCGGTACGTTTCTAGCTTTTCGGAGTACAACACAATCATTTGCTTTTTGCTTAGATTGGTGCGTGCAATAAATCTATTCGCCAACTCTCTACTGGGGTAACTACCTACCACAACGCGCCATTTTGCTTCTCCTTGTTCGGCTATAACGACATTTATGTCATCACCTTTTTGATCACTAGACTTTTTGACTGTTTCCGAAATCTGGGTGCCGTCGGCAAGCAACAATTGCAGCGAATCAATTTCTTTGAGCAACACATCCATTTCTCTTTGAAGAGCAATAGACATTGCATTGTGATCTTCAGACATCATCTCTCTTGTGAGCTTTTCTTCTTCCAAAGATTGATTGAGTTCCGCAACTTTATTGTTTAGTGAGCGATACTTTTCTTCATTTAACACGACTTGGTTTTTACCGGCTACATGTCTCAAATTATAGGATATACCAACAAAAGGCATGACGACGATATCACTGTGCTGATCGCCTTCGCGATTTGCGTCCAACCAAGGGTTCCCCAATGCCATCATCATTTGCGCCCCTATGTTAAAATCTAAATCGTTATAAACGGCCGTAGAGAAGCGCAAACCACTAACAATAATGGTTGCCAAACTTGCCGAACCCCTATTAGCTGGAATACGCGTTAGTAGATTAGGTCGAACATCGTTGTTTGTTCGCTGCATCAAATTTGATTTAAACAACATCCCCCCCAAGCCAACGTCGAGCACCAATCGCGTCTTCCCAGAATAATCATCCCCCTGAAGTGCAAGAAAATTAAAGGTTGCTCTAATATCACTTTCTCCATAATAACCTTCGTAATAAAGAAGCGAACCATCTGAACCGGTTGAAATCCCTGTAAAAATATTGCCCTTGACACCAAAGAACTCATTGAAATTATACTGTGCATATACCTGACCTGCCAACGGCAAACTATAACCGTAAAAATCAGCACTAGTAAATTGGGAACTCGTAAAAAACATGCCCCCTCCATCAATTCCGGCAGACCAAAAACTTGTTTTGTCCGAGTCAATTACTCTGCTTTGTCCAATTACAGACGTTGAAATTAAAGCCAAACATGCTACCAAGTAATTTTTCATCATGACACGTAAAAATTTTTGTATTCCACCTTATTCATTGGGTAAATCTCAAGCAGTAGTCACTAACGTGTTACTAGCCGATACTTTTCATCGGTAAAAATACATTTTAAGAAATCAATACCAAAACAATAACATCAAATTAAACTAAAAAAACTAAAAACAAGGGCCGAATACATTGATAAAACAGCCACTATCAATGATATAAACAACTAAAAACAAACAACTAATAATATTTCGTCGATTAAATTTTACATCGCCATTATACACATAAATTCATCAACAATGAATAAATTTGATTTCCCAAGATAATACAGAGAGTTATTAAAGTGTTTTGTAAATTTGCAGCCATTTTAAAATACCACGCATTTACATGAAAATATCTCAGCGCCAATTAAATGAGCTACACGACGTCATCAGTGTAGAAATTGAGAAAAGTGACTATCAGCCAAAAGTAGAGGAAAAATTGCGCGACTATCGCAAAAAGGCCAGCATTCCAGGATTCCGTCCGGGCAAAGTACCCATCGGCCTAATTCGCAAACAATACGAAAAACCGTTGATGTATGAAGAAGTCAACGCCCTACTCAGCACGGAAGTCAACAAGTATATTGGCGAAAAGAAAATCAATATCATCGGTTATCCCGTACCTGTACCCAACGACAACATCGACTGGGAAAAAGACGAATCCATGACCTTTGAATTTGAAATTGGTATTGAGCCGGAAATAAAAGTTGATCTTGCCGCTATTAAAGGACTGACCAAAGCAGAAATCGAGATGGACGACAAAACCCTCGATGAAGAAGTAGAAAACTTTGCTCGTCGTTTTGGCAGCATGGAAGATATCGAAGTGGCCGAAAGAGAAGATTTTCTCCAAGGGAAATACATACAAGCCGACAACAAAGGAAACCCTGTTGAAGGCGAAGATCGTCTGGAAAAAGAGGGCTCACTTCCTCTGCGCGCCCTCACCGATAAAGCCGCCAAAAACTGGACAGGCAAAAAAGCCGGTGACCATGGCGTTCTCAATTTAGACAAAGACATCAAAGAAGGATTCAACGAAGCTTCCGTTACCGGTTTTGACCAAGGTGACCTTGATGAAGCACGTACTTTTGCATTTGAAATTGAAAAAGTCAGTCGCTTAAAACCAGCCGAACTCAACAAAGAGTTGTTTGACAAAGCTTTTGGTGAAGGTGAGGTATCTTCAGAAGAAGAACTCCGCAACCGCTTGGGCGAGCAACTCAAAGCCGAGTTTAGCAAGCAATCAAGCCAATACCTCTTCAATCAGGTTTACGAAAAACTGATGGAGATGGACATCACCATGCCCGAAAAATTCCTTCAGCGATGGCTGAGTACATCCGGTGAAGAGCCTATGAGCGAAAAAGAAGCCGAAGAGCAAATGCCATCGGTTCTTCCCGCCATCAAATGGCAATTCATCCGCGACAGCATTCTTCGCGAGCACGAAGTGATGATTGACGAAGCTTCCATTATGACCGCCATGAAAGAACGCCTCCGCAGTCAGTTCCAACTTCCAGGTGGCGCCGATGATATGGACGAAATCCTCAACGGAATTGCCAAACAAGCTCTAGACAACGAAGAGCAAAGACAACGCATCGTAGACGAATTGATGATTGGTCACCTAACCAGTATTTTTGATGAAAAGGTGAAGGCCAAGAGCAAGAAGATGAGTTGGGATAAGTTTATAAAAGAAGCATCAAAATAAAAGTGCCAGTCTATAAAGTTCGATAGCTGCGTTATGCTCATTTACTCTACGTAAACTCTGCTTTTTATCCCGATAGCTATCGGGACCGCAAGCCTTGCTCTTGAACTTTCTAGTCCAGTTACTTGGATTTATTGGCAGACTTTAATTTTACCTGTCAATTAAATCTAAACAAAGGGGCAAATTGTATTGCGTCCCCTAAATTTGATGATATAACCTTCAGGGATTAACTTGCACAACCAAAACAAACCACAGTGGTTTGCGTTTTAGAGAAAACTATAAATACGACAATATGGACTTCGGAAGAGAATTTGCCCACTACGCCACCAAACATCACGGCATTAGCAGCCTGCATGTCGGCAGCTACATTACCTCATCATTGACGCCTTATATCATCGAGGAGCGTCAAATGAATGTTGCACAAATGGACGTTTTTTCGAGATTGATGATGGACCGCATTATTTTTCTTGGAACAGGCATCAACGACCAAGTGGCCAATATCGTAGAAGCTCAGTTGCTGTTTTTAGAATCGGTTGATGCTAAAAAAGATATCCAAATCTATTTGAACTCTCCAGGTGGATCTGTCTATGCCGGCCTCGGTATTTACGACACCATGCAGGTAGTATCCCCTGATGTAGCTACCATTTGTACCGGTATTGCAGCCTCCATGGCAGCGGTACTTTTATGTGCCGGTGAAAAAGGAAAGCGCACGGCTTTACCACACTCACGAGTAATGATTCACCAACCTCTCGGTGGCGCTCAAGGACAGGCATCAGACATTGAAATCACCACCCGTGAGATTTTAAAACTCAAAAAAGAGCTTTACGAAATTATCTCCAGTCATTCCGGTCAGCCGTTTGAAAAAGTTGAAGACGACAGTGACCGCGATTACTGGATGATTGCCCATGAAGCGCTCGAGTATGGCATGATCGACGAAGTGCTGAAAAGCAAGCGAAACAAATAATTTATCACCCATCACCTAACCTCGTTATGAGTAGAAAACCATACATGAACTGTTCGTTCTGTGGCCGAGAAAAAAAAGATACCAAAATGCTTATTGCCGGTGTCAATGCTCATATTTGTGATCAGTGCATTTCTCAAGCCTACAACATCATCAGTGAAGAGCTAGGAAACAATGGCGATGGTGATGCATTTAGTGGTGATTTTTCCAACATCTTACCCCGCGATATCAAAGCGCACTTAGACGAGTACGTGATTGGACAGGATGAAGCAAAAAAGATACTTTCTGTAGCCGTTTACAACCACTACAAACGCTTGAATTACCGTGAACAGGAAGAGGTGGAAATAGAAAAGTCCAACATCATGATGGTGGGGGAAACCGGTACCGGAAAAACACTATTGGCCCGTACTATTGCACGTTTTTTGAAGGTTCCTTTCACCATTGTAGACGCCACTATTCTTACAGAAGCGGGCTATGTGGGTGAAGATGTGGAAAGCATCTTGTCGCGCTTACTACAGGCGGCCAACTACGATGTCAACGCTGCACAGAAGGGTATTGTATTTATTGATGAAGTCGATAAAGTGGCGCGTAAAAGCGACAACCCTTCCATCACCAGAGACGTGTCGGGTGAAGGTGTTCAACAAGCCATGCTCAAACTATTGGAAGGAGCAAAAGTAAACGTTCCGCCTCAAGGTGGTCGCAAGCACCCGGATCAAAAGTTTGTGGAAATCGATACGTCAAACATCCTCTTTATTGCCGGCGGTGCTTTTGACGGCATTCAAAGACACATTGCCAAACGCCTCAATACAAGCTCGGTTGGCTTTCAAAACCACAAGAGTGATGCAAGCAGTGTAGACAAAGAAAACCTGTTGTCATATGTCGCGCCTCAAGACTTGAAAAGTTTTGGCTTAATCCCAGAGTTAATCGGACGTATGCCGGTATTGACTTACCTCAATCCATTAGATGCTGAGGCATTGCGCAATATTCTCACCAAACCTAAAAATGCCATTATCAAACAGTACACACAACTGTTTGCCATGGATGGCATTGTCTTAGACGTGCCCGACGACACCCTTGACTTTATCGTCGAAAAAGCGATGGAATTTAAATTGGGTGCTCGTGGACTTCGCTCCATTTGCGAAGCCATTCTCACCGATGCTATGTTTGAACTCCCCGGGGATGATGGCAACACCGAATTTACGCTGACGCGTGATTATGCAGAGGCTAAGTTTGGACGGTACTCACAAGAGAAGCTCCGCGCAGTCAGTTAAGTAACTTTTACAAAGCCCGGTAGCTGCGTGTGTCAGCGCAAGACTGAACCTTACCGCGAAAACGCCTTTACATATTCCGGTGTTCCGATGGCTTCATAAATATAATCGAAGGTAGATAGCACTACCGGATTGCCATCGACTACGGCTACGTCGTGTTCAAAATGTGCCGATGGTTTTCCATCCATAGTCACAATACTCCACCCGTCTGATAAGTGCTTAACGCGGTGCGTGCCCATGTTAATCATCGGTTCGATGGCTACGACCAAGCCTTCTTTGATCTTTTTGCCACGACCTCGTCTACCGTAATTCGGAACTTGCGGATCTTCGTGCATGCTCTTTCCTAATCCGTGTCCGACCAATTCTCTTACCACGCCGTAGCCGTGTTTCTCGGCGTGAGTTTGTACAGCGTGACCAATATCCTCAATGCGATTACCAACCCGACAAGCAGCTATACCCAACTCCAAACTTTCGTGGGTAACGCGCAACAGTTGCTTAATCTCATCCGAAACGTCACCCACTTCAAAGGTGTAAGCGTGATCGCCATAATAATTATTCATAAACACACCACAATCAATGCTGATGATATCACCATTCTCAAGTGGCTTTTTAGTGGGAATGCCGTGTACCACTTGCTCGTTGACCGAGGTGCAAAGCGAATTGGGAAAATCATACATGCCCAAAAATCCGGGAATCCCTCCGTGGTCGCGGATAAAGGTTTCGGCTAATTTATCCAGCTTCAGTGGTGAAACGCCGGGTTTAATCTCTGCGGCTAACATACCCAGTGTCTTAGACACCAGCAATGCCGATGTTCTAATGATTTCAACTTCTTCTTTTGACTTGTAATGAATCATATAGCTACTTAAAAAATTTGGGCCACTTGCTCTTTAGCTTCGGTGACTTTTTGTTCCTTGGAAGTTCTTCTCCTTTCGAAATTTCTTGATAAACCTCACCCCAGCCTTTAAATCCTCCAATATTTCTATCATCAATAAATATATCGGCATTGATTTTTCTCGACATTTTTTTGCGATCGTATTCTTCTTCAGGGTAACTTTTGTTCACAGCGTAAAACTGTAACCCGTTATTTTCACAAAAATCGACTGCTTCCTGAAGTTCCTTACCGTAACGATACGTCCACAAGATAACTCTGTGGCCCTCGGCAATTAACTTTCTCAGGGCATCAAACGCAAAAGGCATGGGTTTCCCTATTTTTGGATAGGCGTCTTCCACAATGGTTCCATCAAAATCTACGGCAATTATCTTAGCGTTTGGGTTGATCATGCTTCATTCATTTTTTCTTCTTGTACAAACAATACGTCACCCGTCATTTCCTCAGGTATTGGCAAACCAATGAGCGACAAAACTGTAGGCGCAATGTCACCAAGCTTGCCGTCCTTTAATTCTAGGCGTAAGTGATTGTCCAACACAAAAAACGGAACCGGCTGATTGGTATGTGCCGTATTTATGGTACCGTCCGGGTTTTTCATACAGTCTGCATTTCCGTGGTCGGCCAAAATAAGGCATGTATAGTCATTGTCCAAAGCGGCGTTGACCACCTCTCTCGTGCAAGCATCCACCGTTTCACAAGCCTTTACTGCTGCTTCCATTACACCGGTATGCCCAACCATGTCGGGATTGGCAAAGTTCAAGCAAATAAAATCTGCTTCTCTTGACTTGAGCTCTGGAATAATGGCATTGGTGATGTCCCATGCGCTCATTTCCGGCTGTAAATCGTAGGTTGGCACCTTGGGCGATGGACAAAGTATACGCTTTTCACCGGGAAAGGCCTCCTCTCTTCCGCCAGAAAAAAAGAAGGTGACGTGCGGATACTTTTCAGTTTCTGCAATGCGGATTTGCTTCTTACCGTGATTGGCCAGTACTTCACCAATGGTGTTTGACAGATTGTCTTTTTCGTACAACACGCCAATATTTTCAAAGGATTCGTCGTACCGCGTCATGGTATAGTACTGTAACTTGAGTGGCTTCATTTGCTGATCTTCAAACGGGCGAACAAACAAAGCTTGGGTGATTTGTCGACCGCGATCGGTGCGGAAATTGGCATTAATCACGACATCCCCATCGCGTATGTTGTCATCTTCATCGCCAAGCCATATGGGCTTGATAAATTCATCGGTTACGCCATCAGCATAGCTTGCAGACAAAGCTTCTAACACATTAGAAGATGGCGTACCTTTCTTATGAATCAAAAGGTCGTAAGCCAATTTAACCCGTTCCCAGCGCTGGTCTCTATCCATGGCGTAATAGCGGCCCACTACCGAGACGACTTTGGCATTGGTATGTTCTATGTGATTGAGCAGGGTTTTCAAATATGACACACCTCCGTTGGGATCGGTATCGCGGCCATCGGCAAACATGTGCAGTCTAACAGGCACCTCCTTTTCTTTCGCGGCAGTTACCAAAGCCATGATGTGATTGATATGGGCATGTACGCCACCGTCAGAAAGCAAGCCCATAATGTGCATGGGACGGTTAGACGCCTTGGCTTTGTCCAGCGCCTGATTCAATTGGGCATTTTTAAAAAAATCACCCTTGTCAATGTCGTTGTTGATGCGCACCAAATCTTGATACACCACCCGACCGGCACCCAAATTCATATGACCAACCTCAGAATTACCCATTTGTCCATCGGGCAATCCTACCGCCAATCCGGAAGCTTCCAGTCTGCTGTTGGCCGATACGTGATACAAATTATCGACGAATGGTGTATGCGCCTTGTCAATAGCCGATACGTTGGGGTTTTTGGCAATACCCCATCCGTCCAATATGACAAGAATGACTTTTTTCTGCATTCGAGAATGTTTATAAGCTTAAAACGGCCTTGAACTTTTTGTCAAACCCCGGTGATTTTACACGTTTTACAACACATTTATACATCGTCGCAAAGATAGTTAAAATATAGGCATTCCGGACATTTCCCCAAAATCATCAAGGGCGTCATTCGGGCGTTGCTATATGCTAAGGGCGTATACTATACGCCTCAACCGCCGCAAAACAATTCAGATGCGATTCCATCGGCATATAGCCAATTCCCCCTGTCCAAAACCAAGAACCCTTCATCGAATATCAAATCACCCTGGTGGTCGGATTCTTCCACGCGCTTCATCAATGCCTCAACAGCCTGATCTCCACCTATGCCCGCAACGCGATTCAGGTCAATGCCTTTTTGCGTTCTGAGACCAAGCATCACCGCCTCGTTGATGCGGTCTTCAACTGAAAGGACTTCATAGTCAAACCAGTCGTTTTCGCCATCTAGTCCACGCATGTACTTGGCGTTATTGGCCACATTCCAACGCCTTTGCGAGCCATCAAACGAATGCGCCGACGGACCAAACCCCATGTAAGGCTCGCCGTACCAGTAATTACTGTTGTGAAGGGCTTCCATGCCCGGTTTAGCGTAATTCGAGACTTCGTAATGTTGAAATCCGTGTTTTTCTAAAAACACATCGGCAGCTAAGAACTCATCGGCTTGCTGAGATTCATCAGGCGCAGCAAAACGCCCTTTGCGAATCCAGTGATTGAGCAGCGTTTTTTGCTCCACGGTAAGTGCATAAAGCGACATGTGCGGGATGTTTTCATCCGCTGCCCACTGCAACTGCGACAGCCATTCATCCACGAACATACCGGGCATACCGTAAATAAAGTCCACTGTATAATTGGTAAATCCTGCCGCTTTTACTTTTTGAGGGAATGAGCGAATATGTGCACTGCGGTGCGTTCGCCCCATCCAGTCGAGGTCGTCGTCGCGCAAACTCTGAAACCCTACACTGAGGCGATCAATGCCAATGTCTCTCAACGAACGCAGTTGGTCTTCGGTGCCATCGTCGGGGTTCAGTTCAAACGTCCATTCTTTGAGTGCCAAGGGATAGTGATTATGCAAAACTTGGTAAATGTCTGCCAACTGCTTTGCCGACAAAACCGAGGGCGTACCTCCACCAAAATATAGCGTCTCCACCACACCGAATTTCCATTCCGGCGCGCGGGCAATAATTTCCTTTTTTAAGGCCTCAACAAAACTTGGAATACCCACCAAACGAGTAGAAAAGTGAAAATCACAATAGGTGCATGCCTTGCGACAAAAAGGGATATGAATGTAGATGCCTGCCATTAAAACATTACGCTTTATTCTTCTTTAACTGAATTCTAAATACCGATCCCTTACCTAATTCTGATTGGGCAACAAAAATTTTTCCCTTGTGATAATCGTTGATGATACGGCGCGATAACGAAAGCCCCAGTCCCCAACCACGGCTTTTGGTGGTAAATCCCGGCCTAAAAATGGCCTCTTGTTGGCGCAGAGGAATGCCCTTCCCGGTGTCTATAATTTCGATGAAGTAGTACGAGGGCTGTTCGCCCATAATGACCTTCACCTCTCCGGCGCCTTGGATGGAGTCTATTCCGTTTCTAATCAAATTTTCAATGACCCACTGAAACAATGGCAGGTTAAG
The DNA here is from genome assembly GCA_003566715.1 of Cryomorphaceae bacterium. Lineage (GTDB taxonomy): Bacteria > Bacteroidota > Bacteroidia > Flavobacteriales > Schleiferiaceae > CSBr16-58. The sequence goes on from PXCF01000053.1 coordinate 34,524, forward strand.
AGGTGCTTCGACCTTTGTTAAGCGAATGGGCACATTTAACGTAAGCTCAATTTTCCTTGGCACACGCATTTGCAGGTAATCAACAATATCTTTAAGACCTTCATAAATAACCGTAGGCTTAAGTTGTGGCTTGGAGCCAATTTTAGAAAAGCGATCGGTGATGCGCGTCAGTCGGTCGATGTCTTTTTCAATTTCTACGATGATTTCGTCGTCGACATTTTTGGTGCGTAAAATTTCCAACCACCCCATGAGCGAACTGAGTGGGGTGCCGATTTGATGTGCCGTTTCCTTGGCCAGTCCGGTCCACACGCGATCTTGCTCGGCGCGTCTGCTGCTGGAAAAGGTGACGTATGCAATGATTAAAAACGACGCAATGACCGCCAGCAACACCCGGGGGTAAACGCGCAGTTGGGAGAGCAATACCGAGTCGTCGAAATACACCCTCAGGGTTTCACCATAGGGAAAAAGTATTTCAATGGGTTCGCGTTTGTCCATGAGTCTGTCACGATACCTCTCTAAGGCCTCCGGTGTTTCGAGGAATTTTTCCGGAATGTTGCGCCAAGACTGCACTTCTCCCGCATCGTCAATCATGACGATGGGAATGGTCGTGTTGTTTTTCATCACCGTATTGGACAATTGCAACTGTGCGTCCTCCACCTCTTCACTTACCGATGTACGCAAACTCTCCGCCCAAATCTCCATTTTTTTTACCTCCTCATTGCGCAGTTTGGACAAGAACGTCTCGGTATAGATCAACGTACCGGCACCAATCAGCAAAGCGGTAATCAGCATCAGCCCTTTCCAGGCGTTTTTATTGGAATAAAAATCAAAAAATCGCATTTACTTCCAGTGCTTATTCGGTGGTTGTGGTACTTGCAACAACGTCATGGCTACCACCATTGTTATGTAGATTGGATAAATCAATGCCAATACCAGCACATCAATCGTTTTTGCTTTCAAATGATACTTAGCAGCCATGCGTTTTACAATGGCCATATCCGCAATGGTTTTTGTCAACCATACGATGCCCCAAAGATAGAAGGAAATCATCCAACCAAAGAGTTGAAATAGTGCCAATAAAAAAACGGCAATGGCAATGGCTTGGGCAAATCGGCTTTTGTAGTGACTGGTTTTGGCCGCCCACCGACTGCGTTGATTCATCAGCGCCTTAAAAGTTAGAGGTAAATCCGTGTAAACAGCCGCATCGATGTGTGATGCGTGCGCCGTCTTTTTCCCCAAGGCGTGCAAGGCGTGCAATAAAAACACGTCGTCACCCGAAGCCAAGCCGGCATCGTGCCTAATGACTTCAGCTTCACGCCATGCGTCTACTTCGAATATGCTGTTGGCCCCGTTCGACATAAACGGTTGACTGCGATGAAAACTTCCTTCGGTAGAGGCTTGCAAGCTCAAAAACTCCAAGGCGACCAAACGGCTCCACCACCCTTTGCCTTCTGTTGGCAAAACCGGTCCAGCCGTGTATAACGCCTCGTTTGTTAAGTGCACATCAACCATGCTTTGCAGCCATTTTTCGCCGATATGCACATCTGCATCTAGAGTAAGAATGTGTTGTCCGGTTGCCTGACCGATACCCAAATGCTGCGCCGCTTTTTTCCCTTTTTCCTTGGCGTGTATGAGTTTTACATCGATGGAAGCTCGTTTTATTTGCTCCGCCAAATGCTCTTCTCCTTTGTCTTCGCTGTAATCGTTTACAAATATGACCTCCCACTGAATCGTCACGTCATAGACTTGATGTTCTAATTGCTCAAGAAGAGCCGCCGTTTGCTGTCCTTCATTTCTAAAGGGAACAACCACCGAAATCGAAACGGGTTGTTGATTTTTTTTGATGTTCACCCTAGTTTTAATGGCGCTAAACCAACCAAAGGTTAACCAGAGGTAAAAGATAAGTGGCAAAAAAATGAGAACACCAATGGTCATGTTATACCTTTGTAAGCATTAAAAACGGATGAACCGAGAATGGCCACAAAAGTAAAGGAAAGACGCATACTGGGGATAGACCCCGGAACGACCGTTATGGGGTACGGCATCATTGAAGGGAAAGGTCAAAAGGCGCATTTGATCAACTTAGATGTAGTTGCCATGAGGAAAATCACCGACCCCATGGAGAAATTAAAGTGCATTTTCGAGTCGACGGTACGCATTATTGAGCAATATCTACCGGACGAAATGGCTGTTGAAGCGCCGTTTTTTGGAAAAAATGTGCAATCGATGCTCAAACTCGGCAGGGCACAAGGGGTGGTCATTGCCGCTGCGATGTACAAAAACATTCCCATCAGCGAGTATTCGCCGAGAAAAATCAAGCAGTCCATCACCGGCAAGGGAAGCGCGTCGAAGGAACAAGTGGCGGCGGCGCTTCCTTATGTGTTATCGGAAAAAATGCCCGAAAACAGCAAACTCGATGCGACCGATGCGGTGGCCGTGGCGCTTTGTCACTTTTTTCAAAATGGGCAGAGCAGTGCGGGGAAGAGCTATTCCGGTTGGGCGTCGTTTGTTAAGCAGAATCCGGGGAGGTTGGGGTGAAGGACGCATAGGTTTTTATGTAACGCACATGTTTTTAACCATATAGACACATAGAAATACATAGATTCGCTTCGCTCATTTTTTTACTATTTAGGGCGCATAGGGAGGCACATAGGTTGCTTTGCTCTTTTATTAAGGTAGCATAGGTTTTAAGTAGAGCATATAGGTTTAAAAGAATACATAGGGAGTCTATTTAAAAAGTTTGTCAAAAAATAATTCGTACATTTACTGACACTAAGATTACACATCTGATTAACAGCAGATATATCAGATTTAATTCCAAAAATAAATTCAAACATGAGAAATACCTTACTCCTTCTTTTTATTCCAATTTCATTTGCATTTGCCCAGCAACCTTATGGCAAAAACGCCGATTGGTTTTTGACATTTAATGGAAACCATATGGGGTATGGCGCTGGATACGGTCATGTTTATCACCATAAAGACAGCATTAT
>PXCF01000074.1 GCA_003566715.1 Cryomorphaceae bacterium
AGAATCACAGATTATTGAGGTGGCCAATACCAAATTACAATTGGTTGAAGAAGACTTCCGCGAGCAAAACAAACGCGCTTGGCTCAACTTTGGTCACACCATCGGTCACGCGTTCGAGCACCTCTACCACCAATCGCACGATTTGCTGCACGGTGAAGCTATTGCGTGGGGCATGTTGGCGGAAATGTACCTCTTTGATGCCGACAAAGACATGCTGTCTTTCTGGGAAGATTGGGTGCTGCAAAACATCCCTAAACTCCCTTTTACCCCGGCAGACACGGATCGACTACTAGACATCATGCAAGCCGATAAAAAGAGCAAAGACGGCACGCTTTACGTTGCCCTGCCATACAAAGATGGCTCAGCGGTGGTTCCGGTAAAAAAAGACGCCATAGCCAATGCTTTGGACAGGTTATGGCAAAAACACCTGTCGCACGTATGAAACTGCATCAGCCCAAACTGATTAAACGCGTAGACTTGCCGTTATCAAAGAGCGAGTGCAACCGCTGGCTGATTCTCAGAGACCTATTTCCCGGCACCATAAATATCCAGACCTTATCAACGGCGGAAGACGTCGTCATCCTCAATCGTCTGCTACAAGAGAAGCCCGATGTTTACGATTGCGGCATGGCGGGCACCACCCTGCGTTTTCTCATCGCCCGTTTGAGTCTGCTGTCCGGTGAGCATCTTGTTACCGGTCACCCTCGTTTAAAAGAGCGCCCCATCAAACCGCTGGTGGACGCCTTGCGGCATTTAGGCGCTGACATTACATACACCGAAAAAGAAGGCCATACGCCTGTTCGCATCGTTGGTCGTACTCTGGAAGGTGGAGAAGTGTACATCGACAATACCCACTCCAGTCAGTTTGTCTCTGCCTTGATGCTGATTGGCGGCGCACTCGCCCAAGGACTTACCATTCACGGCAAAAGCATGGGCGTTTCAGCGCCCTACATCTACATGACCGCTCAAGTCATGCAGTCGATGGGTGTTGCGCTTTCCATAGATGGATCAACCATTCGTATCAAGCCCTTTAAAAAAACATTGGCATCCAAAGACATCAAAGTGGAACCCGACTGGAGCGCCGCATCCTACGGTTACGCCATGGTGTTGCTGGGACAAGACAGTGAAGTTTACTTTCCCGGACTCAAACAGCCCAGTTTTCAGGGCGATGCGTTGGTGGCCAACTACTTTGCACCATTGGGCGTTGAAACCATTTATACCGGCGCCGGGATACGCATTAAAAAAAGCACACGCCGCATGTTCGAGCGCAGCTACACCCTCAACCTCAGCGGCAATCCCGACCTGGCACAAACCTTGGTTGTGGCTTGTATAGGGATAGGACAAGCCTTTCGATTTGGCGGACTACACACCTTAAAGATCAAAGAAACCGACCGATTGCTCGCCCTTAAAAATGAACTTGCAGTGATTGGCGCCACCTTGACCATCGGCGATGATTTTATTGAATGGCAAGGCGACGAAACCATCCACCCACCTACCCGCGCTTTCGATACCTACAACGACCACCGCATGGCCATGTCCTTGGCCACCTTAGCTACCCTCTTCCCCATCGACATAAACAATCCCGAGGTGGTGGAGAAATCGTTTCCGGCGTTTTTTGAGGCATTTTTTGGGGATTTGTGCTAACGCACGCGCAGAAGCTCAGATGTGCTACGCACGCGCAGAGGCTCAGGGAGCTGTGAGTTAGGAGCAGGGAGCGCGGATGGCCGATAATAAAAATCAAATGGCTCACGCGTAAAGTTTTGAGTTATGAGTTATGGGTTATGAGTTGGTGAGAGTCTATTCAAAAAAGTGTGTCAAAAAAAGTTGTTTAAACACTTAAATTTTTGACACATGAAAAGACAAAAACAACAGAGCTATTTCCAACCCTAAATCATCAACCCCTCGCCGCTCTTGTCAAGCGATCATTCAGCGCCGGTCCAAGATCTGTTTCAGGAAACGTTTCGCAGTAAATGACATCCACGTTGTCATCGGCATCTAAGGTGTGAAGGGCGGCGAAAAAGTTTGTGGCGGCTTCTTTGGTACAAGCCTTATCGGAGAGTTGAATACGCTTGGTCGGATGCAAATGATCTGTGTTTTTACCAAAGGCCAAAACAGCGGCTCTCTCGGGTAATTCAAGCGTTTGAAAATCGACAATATAAAGCGGTTTTCGCGGGGCGTAGTGAACATCGATGTTGCCGGGCGCACTGGGTCGTGAACTGGACACAGTTGCAATTTCCGGAGTATAGCCAATAACCGAGGTTAGCGACTCTAAAGACAAACTGCCTTTGCGCAACACCTTTACGCGGTCGCCGGTCAGGTCTAAAATGGTAGATTCCACGCCCAAATCGCAAACACCGCCATCGAGTATGTAGTCGATTTCGTCGGTAAACTGACGTTGGATGTGTTCCGGCCTCGTTGGACTGATATAGCCAAATCGATTGGCCGATGGCGCTGCCAACGGCACATCCAGCATGGCCAATAATTCTCTGGTTAAGGGATGTCGGGGAAAGCGAATGCCCACCGTATCCAATCCGCTGGTGACCAAATCCGGCAC
>PXCF01000039.1 GCA_003566715.1 Cryomorphaceae bacterium
CGGATGATTTCGATATTATCTGGCTGCCGGGCGGGTTTTTTGCCCAGTATCGCGCTGAGATCGTCGACGATGACGTCATTCGCGAATTTGTTGAGCAGGGGGGCGGTTTCATCGGGACCTGTGCCGGCGCTTATTATGCCGCAGGTGATATTCGTTGGCAAGGCGAGGCGTATGATTATCCTTTGTCGTTGTTTGACGGGGTGGCAGTAGGTCCCTTGGGGGGCCAAGCGCCCTGGGGCAGTCAAACCGAGCTGCTATTGCCGGATGCGCCGTCAATAGCAGGGGATTTTGATGAATCCCTGGACGTTTATTATATGGACGGTCCGTATTTTGATCTCAAGGAAAGCGAAGATGCGACGGTGCTGGCGCGCTATATGATCAATGACGAACCGGCCGTAATTCTTTTCGACTATGGCGACGGGCCGGTGCTTTTGATGGGCCCGCATCCCGAACTTGGCTATGACGAGGCGCATCGACGCTATGACCCCGAAGGAGGTGAGGGTTCCCACTGGGACTGGCTCAATCACTTGCTCCAACGGCAAATTGAGCGACTGGAGTGACGAGGAAGTGAGCGACGGGAATTGCGAAACGCGTTATGAGTTGGGTAGAATCGAGGGTGCAAGGCGGCGATATAGTTGAAATCGTCAGATGCCCTCGGTATAATGGATGAGCATTGCTGTGGCGGTGTAGCTCAGCTGGTTAGAGCACACGGCTCATACCCGTGTTGTCGCTGGTTCGAATCCAGCCGCCGCTACCAAATAGTCCGCTAGCTCAGCTGGCAGAGCACCTGACTCTTAATCAGGGTGTCCAGGGTTCGAATCCCTGGCGGACTACAAAAGCCTATTAGATGCCGCTGGCATTGGGGTTCAGGGCTCCTTGGATATATTATCCAATCCCAAAAATACGGAACAAATCAGGATGTCTTAAACGGCCCTTGAACCCTCAGAAGATTAGCCCCTGCTGTACTAAGAAAGCGGGGGTTTTTCTTTGGATAAACAAATGAAACACCGGGTAGGAAGTCTTGACTATGGGAGGTCACAAAGAACCATCTCATGGGAAGATGCCCTAGAAGCTTTTCTAACTTTCAAGCAGGCACAAGGACTTAGGCCACGTTCCATTGCCGACTATCGTGAGACGATAACGCAATTCTTTAAAACGTATCCAGACGTTTGGGCATCCGACTGTAAGCCATCTCTATTACGTTGGTTAGCGGAGGCCAAATCTCCGGCCACCTATAGTTTGCGCTTCATCAATCTCCGGGCCATTTTCAAATGGTGCATGGGACAAGGATGGGTAAAGAATAACCCGCTAGATGGCTTAAGCCGTCGCAGGGCTCCAGGAAAGGCGCGTCTCATTGAAATAGACTCTCTGCGTCTCCTTCTGAGGCAGCCTAACCCAAAGACGTTTGTCGGTTTGCGTGACTATTCGCTCATCTTACTAACTCTTGATACGGGGATGCGGCCAGGGGAAGCGCTGTCGTTGCTTCCAATTGATGTTAATATGACGTCCAGAGAGGCCCACATACGCCCAGAGATAGCCAAAACAGGCTTACCCCGAACCTTACCCTTCAGCCCCAGTACCGCCCAATCATTGGCTAGATTGTTGGCGGTTAGACATCCACTTTGGGAAGACGATGCCCCCGTATTCTGTAGCCAAGATGGAAACGCCTTGAGAGTGAATAGCTGGTATCAGCGAATAAAGAAGTATTCTGACAACTGCAGCCTGAACCTAAAGCCTTATGATTTGCGCCATGCTTTTGCCACAATATTTTTGTGAGAAGGAGGTAATCCCGTGGCCCTTCAGCGAATGCTGGGACATACAAATATGCAAATGACGCAAAAATATGTCCACTTAAGTTTGGGTGATTTGAAGGAACAGCATTATGCTGCATCGCCGCTTAACAGTGTCTTGGAACGAAAAGGACGGAAACGGCAACTCGACTAAAAGGCCAATCTTTGAAAACAGGATTCTTTAGGGAGGATACTCTTTAGCCGGCATTCAGCGTATTAAGGAAAGTGAGGTGTCCTTTGATGATGCGAAAGCGCATAACGGTGGCCTTGTTGGCCGGTGCGGTGCTGGGGATTTTATGTATCGTGGGGGCATCGGTACGGGCGGATTTTCCGCTAAGTACCGGCTACCTATTTTCGTTTTGGTATAATCGTGTGCTAATGGGAGTGGTCATCGGATTGTTGCCCGCCGTGAGGGTTCCCCGGGAAATCATGCTTCGAGGGGCAATTTTGGGGTTTTTGGTGTCCTTTGCTTTTTTCAGCAGCACCGGATTCCAAGATGTCATGGGGCTTGCTGCTGGGATCGTCTATGGTATGTTGATCGAATATGCGGCCGCCCGTTTCACCACGAACGAAGCACGATCGAAAAGTCGGATTTAAGATCGGAATTCCTTAAAGCGCTGTGCAATCTAATCCTAGGCGATGGACAATCATTCTCGAATCGTTTAGTCCGACCTGATATAGTGAAGGCAAATGGATTGATCATGAATGACGGGGGATTGATCTTGAAGAAACTGGCCCTTTATTTAACAATCGCACTC